>QAMX01000015.1 GCA_003149835.1 Clostridiales bacterium | reverse complement strand
ATGAGATATACAGTGGAAATGCAAATAACATTCGGGATTATATTGAAAGAGGAATTCTTGACATAGGCTTGATGTCAGAGCCCGTTGATATGCGTAAATATAACTTTGTCAGTATGCCAATTAAAGAACAATGGGGTGTGTTTGTTCCGAGTGATTCTCCGCTTTCTGAAAAAAAGAGTATAACTCCTGAAGATCTAAAAGGAATGTCGATTGTGACAGCAACAGGCGACTTCAATCAAAGCCGCATCGGAAAGTGGCTTGGTGATTATAAAGATCAGGTAGAAATCGCAGCTACCGCTAATTTACCTTACAACGAAGCCGTATTAGCCAAAGAAAATATAGGCGTCATGCTTAGTATCAACCTTAACTGTATCTATGAAAATCTACGGTTTATTCCATTGCAACCCGTTTTGGAGATTTCAACGGTCTTAGGGTGGAAAAAGGAGCAGATATTTTCTGCTACAACCTCTACCTTTATAGATTTCGCCACAAAATACTTAAAAGGCATATCTTGCGATAAAATATAAGTATTAGACATTTCAAAGAACCGAATTTATAATAAAGGTGTTCCACGACGGAGCACCTTTATTTTATTGTTTACCCGGAAAGGAGTTCATATGACGATCTTTGAGGCAAGTGAAAAATATAACATCCCTGTTAAGATATTGCAGGAATATGAAAGCTGGGGACTGTGCGGCGAGGTAAAAAAGGTAATGGGCTCGTGGCAATACGACGACAGCGATATCGAAAGACTCAGCACCATTATGACGCTCCACGATATTGGATTCACAAACGCCGAGGTGGAAAGGTATATGAAGCTGCTTCTGCAAGGTACATCCGGTGAAGAAGAACGGCTTAAAATGCTGGAAACAAAAAGAAACGGAACGCTTGATGAAATCCACTTTAAGGAACGGCAATTAGACCGGCTGGATTATCTGCGGTTTGAAATGAAATCGCAGAACAAAAATAAAACGAAAAGGAGAAATGTAAAATGAAAAAATTAGTTTCTATCTTTATGGTACTCACTCTGCTGCTCTCTTTTGCGGCTTGCAGCGACAATAAGAATAATGAGAGTTCTTCCTCTGCGCCACAGCAATCAAGCAATCAAAATTCTACATCCTCGGAGGAATCAAACAGTCAAAACGATTCTTCCGCGCCGACCGAAACAGACTCTAAATCATTGGTGGTTTATTTTTCTTGGTCGGGAAACACCGAGAATGTCGCCAAGTCGATTCAGAGCCAAACAGATTCCGATATTTTTGAAATCGTCCCCTCCACACCGTACAGCGATGATTATGATACTGTTTTGGATTTAGCGCAGGAGGAACAGCGAAGCAATGCCCGCCCGGCAATTTCGGGCAGCATTGAAAGCATTGAACAATACGATGTGATCTATGTAGGTTTTCCGAACTGGTGGGGCGATATGCCGATGATCCTCTATACCTTTTTCGATACCTACGATCTGTCCGGCAAGACGGTTGCTCTGTTCTGCACCAGCGGCGGCAGCGGACTTTCTAACACGGTAAACGAGGTAAAGGGACTTGAGCCGAATGCAACGGTAACGGATGGACTTCAGATCGGCAGTTCTTCCGCTTCCAATCCTGATGACGCGGTCAGCGAATGGCTGAACAACATAGGACTGGCGAAATAAGGAGTTATTTTATGAGAAAAACGATATCTCTGCTTTTATCGCTGTCCTTTATTTTCTCTCTGGCAGCTTGCGGTCAGTCAGAAAATCCCGGCACAAGTTCACAGCAGCCGTCTGCAAGCAATTCTCTGGAGGTAACTGATATGCAAGTACCCGAAAACTTTGTTTTAATAAAGGGCGGCTCGTTCCAAATGGGCAGCCCCGAATCCGAGGCGTGGCGCAGTGCCGATGAAACACAGCATCCGGTTACTGTCAGCGATTTCTATATGAGCAAATATGAGCTGACACAAAAAGAATATAAAGAAATCACAGGCAGTAACCCGAGCAATTTCAAAGGAGATAACCTGCCTGTGGAAAACATCTCCTGGCTCGACGCAGCAGCCTACTGCAACATCCGAAGTGAAAGGGACGGCTTAACCCCCGTCTATACAATCAACGGTCAGAATGTTTCTTGGGACAGGAGCGCAAACGGCTACCGCCTGCCCACCGAGGCGGAATGGGAATATGCCTGCCGTGCCGGTACGAGTACGCCGTTTTATATGGAAAATTCACCGAGCGCAGAGGATGCAAACTATTACGGGCATTACCCTTATGAAATAGAGGACAATTATTTTTCACAGGGCAATCTGCAGATAAAACCCGGCGAATACAGACAAACCACTGTCCCGGTAGACAGCTTTTCCGAAAACCCTTACGGGCTTTACAATATGCACGGCAATGTAGGCGAATGGGTTTGGGATTATTACGGCGACTATTCCGCTGATGAACAAACCAACCCCGCCGGTCCTGCCTCCGGCACGCTTCGGGTTTACCGGGGCGGCGGCTGGAATGATTTCGCTAAAAATATGCGCTCGGCATACCGCGCGACACTGGAACAAAATAAAGGCAGCTTTAATCTCGGTATTCGCTTGGTGTTAAATGCGGCTCCCGGTTCCGGCAGCGTTTCAGGCACAGGAGCACAAAATACATCCGCTGACGGAAACGGTAAAATCTTGATCGCTTATTTCTCGTGGGGAGGCAATACAGAGGGCATCGCCGAGGAAATCCAAAGCCAGACGGGTGCAGATATCTTTGAAATCACAATGGTAAATCCTTACTCAAGCGACTACAATACCGTTTTGGACGAGGCGCAGCGGGATCAAAACGCACAGGCCCGGCCCGAACTTGCAAACCACGTAGATCATATGGACGAATACGATATTGTTATGATCGGTTATCCCAACTGGTGGGCTTCTATTCCTATGCCTGTTGCGTCTTTCCTTGAAGAATACGATTTTTCGGGTAAAACGATACTTCCGTTCTGCTCTCACGGCGGCGGTCGTTTCGGACAGAGTTTAACGGCTATTGCCAAGCTTGCGCCAAACGCTGCAATGGGCGAAGCTCTTTCTATTCACTATTCGGGCGGCTCGGAGCTTTCGGGAGATGTGGCTAACTGGCTGGACAGCAATGGAATTCAATGAAAGAGAGGGGATTTGAACAATGAAAGTGACAGATAAAAAGCAGTTTGACGAAATCAATGTTTTTGGAACAGGGAGCCCTAACGAGGCATTTGCACAGTATTTTATCGGCAAATCCTTTTTGAACCCGCTGACAAATCCCCAGGAAACAGCATTGTTTCTTGCCAATGTGACCTTTGAGCCGGGCTGCCGCAACAACTGGCACATTCACCACGCCAAAAGCGGCGGCGGTCAGCTTCTGATCTGCACGGCCGGCGAGGGCTGGTATCAAGAAGAAAACAAACCGCCTATTTCTCTCTCCGCCGGAGCGGTCATCACCATTCCGGCAGAGAGAAAACACTGGCACGGTGCGAAAAAGGATAGTTGGTTTTCGCATATTGCCGTAGAGGTTCCGGGCGAGGACACCTCGAATGAATGGTGCGAGCCTGTGAGCGATGAAGAATATAACAAACTGGAGGAAAAATAAGATGAAAAAATTGGTTGCATACTTTTCGGCAAGCGGCGTCACAAAGAACGCCGCAGAACGTTTGGCCAAGGCGGCCGGCGCTGACCTCTTTGAAATCAAGCCTGCCGTTCCCTATACCCGCGCCGATCTTGACTGGACGAACAAAAAAAGCCGCAGTTCTGTTGAGATGAACGATCCCGATTCCCGCCCCGAAATCGCAGAACGGCTTTCCAATATGGAGGACTACGACACCGTATTTATCGGTTTCCCGGTTTGGTGGTATGTTGCGCCAACCATTATCAACGCCTTTGTGGAAAGCTACGATTTTTCGGGCAAAACAATCATCCCCTTTGCAACCTCCGGCGGCAGCGGAATGGGGAAAACAGTTGAGGTGCTGAAACCTCTTTGTCCGAGTGCAAATTGGGAGAAAGGCAAAATGCTGAACCGTGTTTCTGATCGTGAGCTGGAAAATTGGGTAAAAGGTCTTTAAGCAAAGGGACGGACTTATGGCGGAAAAAGAAAAAATGCTCAGTCACAAATGAAAATCAGGAGGTGGCGTTATGCCGCATATTGATATTACGATGATGCCCGGACGGGACGATTCCGTTAAAAAAGAAATTGCCGTCAAGGTGCAGCAATTTCTTGCAAAAGAACTAAACATTGACGAAAAATTCGTTTCGGTGTCGATTGAGGATATCGAAAAGGAAGAATGGCCTGCCCATATGGAACGCTTGAAAGACAAAAAGATGTTTGTAGAGCCGGGCGCATAAGGAGATTTTGATGGAGTACACAAGATTAGGAAATTCAGATCTCAATATATCCCGTATCTGTATGGGGTGTATGGGGTTCGGTGAAGCCGGAAACGGTCAGCACAGTTGGACGGTCGACGAAGCCCATTCCCGTCAAATCATTCAGAGAGGGCTGGAGCTGGGCGTTAATTTCTTTGATACGGCCATCGCTTATCAAAGCGGTACAAGCGAGCGGTATCTGGGCAGAGCGATTCGGGATTTTGCCAAGCGTAACGAGGTCGTCATCGCAACAAAATTTCTGCCACGCACTAGTGATGAAATAGAAGCAGGCATTACAGGTCAGCAGCATATTGAAAAAATGCTGGATAAGAGCCTTGAAAATCTCGGAACGGACTATGTGGATTTATACATTTACCATATGTGGGATTACAATACGCCCCTTTACGACGTTATGGAGGGACTGAACAACGCTGTAAAAGCAGGCAAAGCCCGTTACATTGGGATTTCCAACTGCTTCGCCTATCAGCTTGCACAGGCAAACGCACTTGCTGAAAGAGAGGGATTTGCAAAATTCGTATCGGTGCAGGGGCATTATAATTTAATCTTCCGTGAGGAAGAACGGGAAATGGCGAAGTTCTGCAAGGAAGAAAACATCGCCATGACGCCGTACAGCGCCCTTGCAGGCGGGCGGCTTTCCAGACGCCCCGGTGAAACCTCCAAGCGCTTGCAGGAGGACGGTTACGCCCGTCTGAAATATGATTCCACGGCTATACAGGACGGCGTTATTATTCATCGTGTAGCGGAACTGGCCGATAAGCACGGCGTATCTATGACCGAAATATCCCTTGCCTGGCTCTTAACAAAGGTCACTGCTCCTGTCGCGGGTGCAACAAAGCTCCGCCACATTGAGGGTGTCGTAAAATCGGTCGAGCTTACCTTGACCGCTGACGAATTGACCTATTTAGAAGAAGCCTATGTTCCCCATAAATTAGTGGGCGTCATGGCGCAAAATACGCCTGCCGCCGCAAAGGATAAACACGTGTGGTCGGTAGGCTGTCAAAAAATCTGAAAGGAGAGATGAAAATGGATTGGCATATCACCGATCCCGAATTTACAGAGCGCTTTGAATATTTTGCCTTCACCGAAGTTCCGGGCGAAAAAAATCAGCAATTAGATGAAAAAACACGCTATATGGCGGTTTTAGCGGCGCTGATCGGTTGCGGCGGTGTAGACGCATACAAAGCAATGCTCCCGAAAGCCTTAGAAAACGGTATCACGCCGATCCTTGCAAAGGAAATTGTTTATCAAGCAACCGACTATTTGGGGTATGGCAGAATGTACCCTTTTCTGAATGTTACCAATGAAGTGTTCGCAGAGCGAGGCATTCGGCTTCCCCTTGACGGGCAGGCAACGACTGCCCTTGATAATCGGCTTCAAAAAGGAATTGAAGCGCAGGTGGAAAACTTCGGCGAACAAATGAAAGAGGCTTGGAAGGCAGGACATATCAACCGTTGGCTGGCGGCAAATTGCTTCGGCGATTACTACACCCGAAACGGTTTAACCCTTGCAGAGCGTGAACTCATTACTTTTTGCTTTCTGATGGCGCAAGGCGGTTGTGAACCGCAGCTTATCGCTCATTCCAAAGGGAATCTGAATATGGGAAACGACAGAGAGTTTCTGATGAAAGTCGTTTCACAGTGTTTGCCGTATATCGGTTATCCCCGCAGCCTAAATGCGATTTGCTGTATCAATAAGGCGGTGGAGGAATGAAGCTGAAAGCTGTTATCAAATTATCCGTTGATATTTTCATGACGCTGGCGCTGCTTTTCTTAATGGGCTATCATTTGTGGGGAGAAGCGCTCCACGAATGGGTGGGGGCAGGAATGTTACTCCTTTTTATTGCTCATCACATTTTGAATGGATATTGGTACAAAACCTTATTTAAGGGGAAATACAGCGCAATGCGTATTTTAACGCTCTGTATGGATATTCTCGTGCTTGTTTCTATGCTTGCTCAAATGTATAGCGGCATTGTGATGTCACGCTATGTGTTTGATTTTCTGCCGTCGATCGGCGGTATGTCGCTGGCTCGGCGGCTGCACATTCTCGGCGCGTATTGGGGATTTCTCTTAATGAGCCTGCATTTAGGTTTGCACTGGGATATGATTTTGGGAATGGCCCGAAAGACCGCGGGAATTAAGAACAAGTCAAAAACACGCGGTATCATTGCTTTCATTGCCGGATTGATGATCGCCGGATATGGTGTGTGGGCTTTTATCAGCAGAGATTTTTCGACCTATCTGCTGCTGAAATCTGAATTTGTGTTTCTGGATTACAACGAATCAAAAATTTTGTTTGCCATAGATTATCTCGCGCTTATGGGATTTTGTATCTTTATTGCCCATTATGGCTCAATACTATGCAAACATAGAAACAAAGAGAGGGGGAGACAGCATTCATAAAGAAATTTGCAATCGTTTCGGGGGTCATTTTCTGTTTTTCTCTTTCGGCATGTGGCGAGCAGAAAGCCCCTCAAACGTCAAACATCTTCTCTATCCTTGCATTTGATTGTATTGTGCGCAACGGTTT
>QAMX01000146.1 GCA_003149835.1 Clostridiales bacterium | reverse complement strand
GCCGATGTCCTCGGCGTGCCGTTTCTTTTGCTCGGCGCGCAGCCGCTTTTTGCGGACGGCCTCGACCTCGGTAATCACCGCGTCGCGGCTGACGCCCGCGGCCTCGGCGACGCGCCCGGCGTAGACCTCCGTCTCGATCTTGGAGCCCAGCTCCGCAAGCAGCGCCGCCGCTCTGCGGATATAGGCGATCCGCTCCTCGTCGTTTTTCAGATCGGCTCCGGCTTTCAGCGCCGCGAGCCGGAACTCCATCTGCTCCTCGCTGCGTTCCAGCACGCGCGCGAACGCCTCCGCCCCGTTGGTGCGGATGAACTCGTCCGGGTCTTTGCCGCCGGGCACGCGCAGAATGCGCACGGTTTTATCCGTCACCTGCGAGAGAACCTTGACCGCCCGCTCCGTTGCGGCGGCGCCGGCCGCGTCGGTATCGTAAGCGATGATGATTTCGTCGGCCGCCTTGGCCAGCATCCTCGCCTGCTCCTCGGTCAGCGCCGTTCCCAGCGAGGCGACGGCGTAGCCGAAGCCGGCCTGATGCAGCGAGACGACGTCCATATAGCCTTCCGCCAGAATCATTTTGCCGGAACCGGATTTTTTGGCGAGCTGATAGGCGTAGAGGTTGCTTTTTTTATAGAAGACCGGCGTGTTGCCCGTGTTGAGATATTTCTGTCCCTTGCTCTCCCCGCTCAGTACGCGGCCGCCAAAGCCGATGACGTTCCCCTTGACGTCGATAATCGGGAACATCAGGCGGTTGCGGAACGTGTCGTAAACGGAGCGCTCGCCCTTTTTGGCGAGCCCGGCCTCCACCAGCTCATGCTCGGCAAAGCCCTTGCTTTTGAGGAACTTTGTGAGCGCGTCCCATGTGTCGGGCGCATAGCCGATGCCGAATTTCCGTACCGTCGCGGCGGTCAGCGCGCGCCGCCGGACGTATTCAACAGCCTCGCGCGAGTTCTGCGCGGCCAGTTGGTCAAAGTAAAAGCGGGCGGCGAGCCGGTTGGCTTCCAGAATCCTCTTCCGCACGCTGACCATTTTTTCGTTCTCATCCTGCGGAAGCTCCATATTGTACATCTCCGCCAGGAACTCGACGGCCTCTTTGAATTCCAGCCGCTCGATATCCATGACGAACTGCACGACGCCGCCGCCCTTGCCGCAGCCGAAGCAGTAATAGAGCTGTTTTTCCGGGTTGACGGTAAACGACGCCGTTTTTTCACCGTGGAACGGGCAGAGCGCCCACAGCCGGTCGCCGCGGCTTGTGAGCTGCGTATATCGGGAAACGACCTGCGCAAGGTCGGCGCGCGCGGTGAGCTCATCGAGAAATTGCGGCGAAAAACGCGGCACAGCAGACGTCTCCTCTCAAAAAAATCAGCGTTTGGAAAACCTTACGTTCCAGTGAATTCGCCCTCCCGGCGGCCCCGCGCTGTATCTCCGGCGCTTTCAGGGCGTTTCCGGGCCGGAAAGCCCGTCTCAAAAGCCATCGGTCGGGGCTTTGAAAACGCCCGTGACAGAATCGATACCGGCATCGCGCGGCGGCGCTCTCTAAAATATATGCCAGTTTTTTGGAATATAAATGTCTTTAAAAACTTCAACCGCATAACGGTCGGTCATACTTGAAAGATAGTCGCAGAGCACGCGCGGGATACTCGCCTCCGCGAGCAGCGAAAGGTACATCGGCGGCAGTTCTTCCAGCCGGCGCTCGAAATAGCGATATAATTCTTCCAGAATCAGCCTCGCCTTGGATTCCTCGCTTTTGGCGGTCGGATTTTTATAGACGTGTTCAAACATAAAATCCCGCAGGCCGTTGGTCGCGGTTCCGACGGCGGCCGACATAGCGACGGCAAAGCCGCCGCCGGTTTTGCCGCTGTTTTCGATCACGTCCACCACCATGGCGTTAATCCTGTCGTGCGTCGTCCTGCCCAGTACATCCGTAAACTTTTCAGGAATTTCCTCCGCATGCAGCACGCCGGCACGGATGGCGTCGTCGATGTCATGATTGATATAGGCGATCCGGTCGGACAGAGAGACGACCACGCCCTCGAACGTATCGGCGCGTTTCGACCCCGTATGGCAGAGAATCCCGTCGCGCACCTCGTCGGTCAGATTCAGCCCCTGCCCGCCGTTTTCGAGGATATCGACGATCCGAAGGCTGTTTTCATTGTGGCGGAAAGGGAGCTGCGAAATCTCCGCCAGCGCCCGCTCGCCGGCGTGTCCAAACGGCGTATGCCCCAGATCATGTCCCAGCGCGACGGCCTCGGTCAGATCTTCATTCAGACAGAGCGCCCGCGCGATTGTCCGCGCGATCTGCGACACTTCCAGCGTATGCGTCAGGCGCGTGCGGTAATGATCTCCGTCCGGCGACAAAAAGACCTGCGTCTTGTGCTTTAAACGCCGGAAGGACTTTGAATGAAGGATTCTGTCGCGGTCGCGCTGATAGCATGTCCGAACCGGACAGTCGGGTTCCTGGCGGAGCCGCCCCAGCGACCGGTCGGCAAACGCGGCGTATGCGCAGAGCGTCTCATGCTCCCTGCGCTCGTTTTGCAGACGAACTCGATGATCTGAAACGTCGTTGATCCCGTGATTGACAGCCATACGACAACCTCACCTGTTTCCATCGGAATTCCGTTACCGCTCCCGCCGGCCTGTTCCCCGCCCGAATGCGTTTTCTGTCTGTTTTTATCTCTAATCGTATAATACGCGCCCGGAATGCCAAAACCTCTTCCCTTTTGCCGAAAGGCAAAAAGTTTGTGTGGTTTTCTCGCTTTCCGGGCGCATTTTTTCTTTTTATTTATCTATTTTAACGAAGGTTAATCTTATTGAAGACCCATTGCGGCGTTCAGGCGCTCCGTCAGCTCGTGCGTGGCGTTGTAGCCCATGCGTTTGTTGCGGTCGTTCATCGCGGCAACCTCGATGATGATAGCGAGGTTGCGGCCCGGCCTCACCGGCACGGTCAGCGATGGAACGTCGATGCCTAAAATTCTGGTATACTCCGTATCCTCGCCGAGGCGGTCGTAAATTTTTCCTTCCTTCCACGGTTCGAGGTTGACGATCAGATCGACCTTCTCCGTCATTTTGACCGCGGCCATACCGAACAGGCGCTTGACGTCGATGATGCCGATGCCGCGCAGCTCCACGAAGTGACGGATGATCTCCGGCGCGCTACCGACCAGCGTTTTCGACGAGACGCGCTTGATCTCTACGGCGTCGTCGGCGATCAGGCGGTGACCGCGTTTGACCAGCTCAATCGCCGTTTCGCTCTTGCCGACGCCGCTGTCGCCCAAGATCAAAATCCCCTCGCCGTATACCTCAATCAGCACGCCGTGCCGCGTGATGCGCGGCGCGAGATGCAGTTTCAGCGAAGCGATGAGCGCGCTCAGCGTCGTCGAGGAGTCCTCTTTCGTCCTCAAAAGCGCCACGCCGTGTTTGCGCGCCATTTCCAGACACTCAGGATAA
This sequence comes from Clostridiales bacterium, assembly GCA_003149835.1. GTDB lineage: Bacteria > Bacillota > Clostridia > Oscillospirales > QAMX01 > QAMX01. The sequence goes on along the minus strand of QAMX01000146.1, from coordinate 6,130 downwards.
GGCTGGATATCTCTGGTAATGATCAGCGCGGGAATGTTCGTTTTAAACAGCTTTTCAAACGAAGAAAGGCGGCGTTCCGGCGTAAAGTGCTCTAAAAAGGTCGTTTCAACCTTTCCGATCATCTGCAAGCGCTCATTGTCGAAAAAATCGTAAAATCCCGCGAGCTGCAAGCCGCAGCGGTTTACGTCGTCTGAATAGACGACAATGTCGCGGTAGCCCTCCGGCGCGTTTTCCACCATAAATGCAAATTCGTCGATCAGCTCGCCGAGCGTTACGCTGTATCTTGTTTTGTCCATATGTCTCTTATCCTCTCGTAAAATACGGACGCGCCGTCTCTATGGTTTCCATCGAAAGCGGCGCCCCCGTTTTCCCGACCGTTCCCGGCGGCCACAGACGCAGCCTGTCGGCAACCATCCTGGTATCGGGCCGCAGCCGACCCTTTCTCATACTGATGAAAAATGATTTTTCCTGTTAATTATACCATATCGGCGAAAATATGCAACCGGATTCAAGGATTTTTTCATTCTTCGGAGATTTTTAATTGACAAATCGTGTTGTTCATGCTATAATACTCCTGTTTTTTGCGGACCTTTAGCTCAGTTGGTTAGAGCAACCGGCTCATAACCGGTCGGTCCGGGGTTCGAGTCCCTGAAGGTCCACCACAAAAAAAGCCTGACAGGCAATCCATGCTCGTCCGGCTTTTTTTGTATCTGTTTTTCTTTTCACGCGGGAGATCCCATTGCGCTGGATCTCCTGCGTTTTTTCGTTTTGACAGGCTCAAATCTTCAAAAAATCGGCAAAACGCCTCATTAGAATCTCTTTTAGAATCTCTTTTTTTAAAGCTTCCAGCGATTTCACGGCTATCGTTCACGCTCAAAGAACCCCGCGCCTGATTGTTTCCCCTTGTGATTCACGCGCCGCAGCCGTTTATGCCTTTCATTTCTATGCATAAATTTCCGAAACTTCCGCCGCCCGTCTGCCCGGCGTATTCGTTCGGCCAAGCGGCATCCGTTCTTCTCGTCCGCGATTGTCTGTTTCAGCCTTATTTTTTCCGTTTTTCCATCTGCCGCGAGAGATACAGGATCACGTCTTCCGCCGTCGGGCGCTCGCCCTCAAACGGCACCTTTTCCCATTCCTTTCGATACTTCGGCTCGGGGTTGTCATAGGCCGCGTCAATCGCCTCTTGAATATCCGCGCGGATCGCCTCTACGCTTCGCCCTTCCTGTGCCGCGAGCTTGCGCAGCGTTTCCTCCACTTTTTTTCTGTCAACCATCCGAACCTCTTTCACCGACGCAACAGACAGACCGGCCGCCGGCCGCCATTTCGCCGCGTTTTTCTTGAATCTGTTTTCATTTGTTGTTTCTGACATTATTTATCTCCTAAAACATCGTTTTTATACACGAACGGAACGGACCGAATATTCCTCTATCTCATATTTTCATTATATAATGTTTTAATCTATATGTAAAGGGGAAAAATACGGTATCATCTGATTGATAAATACGTTATGTGGAGATAGGCTATGATTCGATTAAACGCTCTTGAATTGCTTGCGAAAAAAGGACGCACAAAATATTGGCTCTACCGCCAGCTCGGTATGAGCTATCAGAATTTTAATAAGATGATGAACAACGAAACCCGTTCGATCCGCTATGAAAACATCGAAACGCTCTGTCTTCTGCTGGAATGTACGCCGAACGAACTGTTCCTTTTTACAGAAGACGAGGCGGAATAAGCGTTTGCGCTTTTTCTCCCCAAAGGGTCCGGCAATGAACAAACCGGCAGGCTAAAATAGCCTGCCGGTTTGTTTATTGTTAGATACGATATCGCTTTTCCTGTGCAGACAGAATTCCCGCCGTCATCGTTTCTCCGCCAGAAACCGAATCGCGGCCCGATAGCCCTCAAAGCCCATGCCGCAGAACGTCTTGACGCAGGCCATGCCGGCATAGGAAACGCGCCGGAACGGCTCGCGCCGGTCGATATCGGACAGATGCACCTCGACAGCCGGGAGCGCGACCGCTTTCAGCGCGTCGAGAATCGCAACGCTTGTGTGCGTATAGGCGGCGGGGTTGATGACGATTCCGTCGTAGCAGCCGAGCGCCTGCTGAATCCAATCGACGAGGACACCCTCATGGTTAGACTGCACAATGTCCGCCTCGACGCCCGCCTCCTGCGCCGCCTCCCGGACAAACGCGCAGAGCGCGGCATAGTCGGCTTTGCCGTAAATTTCCGGCTCGCGCACGCCGAGCAGGTTCAGATTCGGCCCGTTAATGACAAGCAGCTTCATAAAAATCCTCCCGTATCCGCTCCGCCGCCGTTTCCGGCGCGGCGTTGTTATCGATCGCCGTGTCGCATGCCAGCGCGTACAGCGGCTGTCTCCGCGCCGCCATCTCCCGCAGAGCGGAGAGATCTCCCGAGAGCGGCCGCCCCGCCGTTTCCAATCGGTCGAGCCGGCGTTCCAGGAGATAGACGCGCCCGTTCTGCCGCAGCGCGGCGCGGTTCTGCGCCGAAAGCACAATCCCGCCGCCGCCCGCGATCACCAATCCCTTCTGCCGGCCGTATTCGGCGGCCGCCTCGCGCTCATAGCCGCGGAACGTCTCCTCGCCGCGCCGCGCAAAAATCTCCGGAACCGTCATGCCCGCCTTTTGCTCCACGGCCGCGTCGAGATCGACAAACGTCCGGCCGAGCCTCTCCGCGAGGATACGGCCCACCGTCGTCTTGCCGCTGCCGGGCATTCCGACCAGCACGATATTTTCCACGGAGGCAAGCAGAGAGCGGTAGACCGCTTCGAGCCTGTCTTCCGGCAGCGGCGCGCCGCAAAACAGCGCATAGGCGCGCGCCGCCTGCGCGGTCAGCATATACAGCCCGCCGGTACAGGCGACGCCCCGTTCCGCCGCCTCGGAGACGAGGGCTGTCCGCAGCGGGTTATAGATCACGTCCACGACGCCTGTGCAGCGCGGAAAGCGTTCCAGCGACACGGGGCTTTCGCCGTTGTGCGGGTACATGCCGACCGGCGTAGTGTTGACGACAATATCGCTGTCGGCCGCCTTTGACAGATCGTCATAGGTCACGTCCCCCTTTCGGGAAACTGTGACGATCTCGGCCGCACCCGCGCCGGCGGCGACTGCGCGCGCCGTCAGCGACGTTCCGCCGCTGCCCAGCACGGCGACCTTTTTCCCGTCAAACGAAATGCCCGCGCGCGCCGCCATCGCCGCAAAGCCCGCGTAATCGGTGTTGTCGCCGTACAGCGAGCCGTCCGGACGCCTGACGATGGTGTTCACGCTGCCGATTTTCCGCGCCGTGCCGGAGATCTCGTCGCAAAACGGCATCACCGCCTGCTTATACGGGATGGTGACGTTCAGCCCGCGGTATTCCCGTCCCCGGATAAACGCTTCCAGTTTTTCGGGCGGCAGGCTCACCAGCTCGTAGTCATACGCGCCGAAGGCTCTGTGGATCTCGGCCGAATAGCTGTGCCCAAGCCGTTCGCCGATCAAGCCGTATTCCATGCCTCAGCCCTCCGAATAGCTCCCTAAGAATACGAATTGTTCCGGCCCCCCGGCGAGTTCGTCGAGCAGAGAGAGCACCGCCTGCGAATAGACCGAGGCCTCCATGTCGAAATAGAACAGGAACTCAAAGTCCCGCCCGGGGATGGGGCGGCTTTCCAGCTTGGTCAGGTTCAGCCCAAGCGCAGAGAATTTAGAAATCATCGTGTAGAGCGCGCCGGGCGTATGCGGCACGGACAGCATCAGGCTGATGCGGTTCGCGCCCGGATAGATCGCCAGGTCCTTGGCGATGCAGATAAAGCGCGTGTAGTTACTGTCGCTGTTCTGGATCCCGTCCTCGGCGATCTGCAAGCCGTAGAGCGCGGCGCAGTCGCGCGAGGAGATCGACGCGCAGTCGCTTCGGCCGCTCTCGGCGACCTGCTTTGCCGCCATCGCCGTGTTTTCGCAGATCGTCACCTTGATGTCGGGATACTTTTTCAAAAATTCCGAACACTGCCCGACGGCCTGCTCATGCGAGAAAATCTCGCGGACGTCGGCGAGGCGCACGCCCGGCCGGGTCAGCAGCGCGTGGTCGATTTTCAGCTTCACGCTCCGCACGATGTAAAAGCGGAAGTGCCGCATCAGATCATAGACCGCGTTGACCGTGCCGTAGGTGCTGTTTTCAATCGGCAGCATCCCATACTGGCACAGCCCGCGTTCGACGGCGCTAAACACGCCCTCGAAGTTTTTGAAATAGAGAATGTTCGCCGACGGAAAGAGCTTGTCGCAGGCGAGCTGCGAGTAAGCGCCCTCGACGCCCTGGCAGGCGACGATTCCGCGTTTTGGAAACAGCTTCGGCGTGTGGTCGAGGGCCTGCTGAATTTTGGCCGACAGCGCGCCGCCGTTGGGGTTCAAAAGCCGAGCCTGATAGGAACGGCTGAGGTCAAACAGCGTCGTATACAGAATCCGCGCGTAATCCTCGATCTCTTCGCCCGCCTGCTCCGAAACGCGTTCCAGAATCGCCCGCTCGCGCTTCTGGCTGAGCACGGGCATGTCGTGTTCTTTTTTATACGAGGCGATCTCTTTGACCGTAGCCATGCGCTCCTGAAACAGCCGCAGCAGGCCGTCGTCTACGCCGTCCAGTTTTTTTCTCAGTTCTTCAAGTTCCATGTGTCTCGTCCTCCCGATGTCGTTTTAATCGATTCGATCATAAATGGTTCCGCTACCCGTCCAACAGAAAATCCAGCATTACGATCGCAGCCGCCGCCTCGACGCACGGCACGGCGCGCGGCACGATACAGGGGTCGTGCCGTCCGGCGACGGCGATGGTCTCTTCCTTCATCGTTTTCAGGTTTACCGTCTGCTGTTCCTGCCCGATCGACGGAGTCGGCTTGAAAGCGACGCGGAACAGAAGCGGCATCCCCGTGGTCATGCCGCCCAGCACGCCGCCGTGGCGGTTGGACACGGTGCGGACGGCGCCGTTTTCTATGCAATACGCGTCGTTGTGCGCCGAACCGCGCATGGCCGCGGCGGCAAAGCCCGCGCCGAACTCGATGCCTCTGACGGCGCCGATGCCGAAAATCGCCGCGCTGATCCGGTTCTCAATCCCTCCGAACAGCGGCTCGCCGAGCCCCGCCGGCAGCCCAATGACGCCGCACTCGACGATCCCGCCGACCGAATCCTTTTCCGCGGCCGCCGCCGCGATTTCCTCCTGCATTTTTTCTCCGGCGGCCTCGTCGAGCACAGGGAATGCGCGCGAAGCGGCGAGAAAAAGCTGCTCGTCGCTCAGGCCGACCGGATCGAACGGCGTATCCGCGACGCCGCCGACTGCGGCGATATGCGCGCCGATCCGGACGCCGCGGCGCGCCAGAATCTGCATGCACACCGCGCCCGCCGCGCAGAGCGGCGCGGTCAGGCGGCCGGAAAAATGCCCGCCGCCGCGCGCGTCCTCAAAGCCGCCGTATTTCACGCGCGCCGGATAGTCGGCATGAGCGGGGCGCGGCGTATCCGCCAGCGCGCTGTAATCGCCGGAACGCACGTTTTGATTCTCAATGACCGCGCAGAGCGGCGATCCCGTCGTCACGCCTTCGCGCAGGCCGGACAGAAAAACCGGCGCGTCGGCCTCCCGGCGCGGCGTGGAAAAGCGCTTGCCTCCGGCGCGGCGCGCCATAAAAGCGCCGAGCTGTTCCAAGTCGACAGCCTCTCCGGCAGGCAGACCGTCGACGACCACGCCGACGGCCGCCCCGTGCGATTCGCCAAAGACGTTGATTTTGAGGCGGTTTCCGAATTCAGACGACATCTGCGATCCCTCCAAGCTGTTGAAAATCCTCAAAAAAGCGCGGATACGATTTGCGGACGGCCTCTGCCCCGCGGACAACGACCGGTTCCGCGCACAGCACGGACGCGGCGGCCGCCGCCATCGCAATCCGGTGATCGCCGCAGCTCTCGACCGTTCCCCCCAGCAGCCGCCCGCAGCCGTGGACAATCAGCGCGTCCGCCCGCTCCGAGACAGAGCCGCCCAGCGCCGAGATCATCTGCGCGGTCGAGGTAATCCGGTCGCTCTCTTTGAGCCTCAGCCGCGCCGCGTTTTCCAATACCGTATCGCCCATGCCGCCGCAGGCGGCGACGGCGAGAATCGGAAACAGATC
>QAMX01000020.1 GCA_003149835.1 Clostridiales bacterium | reverse complement strand
ACCGGAAAGACCGCCGTTCCCCGTTCAAGCAGCTCGCCGGCCAAGCGGGTAAACAAGCCGATATCAAGACATTCGATGCTCTCATAGTTGACCGCGCCGTCCTCCCAATAGGGCATCCGGTCGCGCGGAAAATAAAAATTATCTAAGGAAATGCGGTTGACGCCGCGGCCCATGGAGCGCAGGCGCGCCTGCAAACGGACCGACGAGGTCGTTTTTCCGGCCGCCGACGGCCCGCAGAGCAGGATGACGCGCGCGCCGCGTTCGACGCAGGCGCGGCTCACCGCGTCGACGCGCTCATGATAGCGCTCCTCCGCCGCGAGGACAACGTCCTCCGGCGCTCTCCGGAGCTGTTCGCCGACGGCGTTGAGGTCGATTTTATGGATTTGTTCACTATATTTCATCGTTTTTCCTTACAGACTGTTTTTCCAAAAGCGTTTTCGTCTTATTTTTCAATCAAGCGAAGCGGCAAAACGATTTGTTTTTCTCCGGCTGCGCCACAAAGTCTGGCAACAGCCGCAAAATTGCCGCAGGCGCAGAAGCCGCCTGATTCGCCCTGTCACGCTGCGGCCGGCGCGCCCCGTCTCCTCGCCGCGCGCAAGTCCCGCGCGGCGGCCCGTCACCAGCCGTATTTCTCCGGCCCCCAAGGCTTGCGGATCAGCTCCTGCTTCACAAGCACCATTTGGTTCGACTCGATGTTCTCCGTCACGACAACGCCCGGGCCGATTGCGCAGTTGCAGCCGATGGTGACGCCGGGATAAAATGTGCAGTTGACGCCGGTGCGCGAATAGTCGCCGATATAGGTGGCGTTGGCGAAGTTGCGCGGCGTTTCCTTTCGGCCGCAGACGTCGTGACGGCTGGCTTTGTTGTCAAAGCGCAGCGTTCCGCAGACGCAGGACGCGCCGATGTCGACGTTTTTTCCGATCAGCCCGTCGATCTCCATGTAGTGATACAGATACGCGCCGTCAAGCAGCACGCCGTCGAACTCCGCGGCGTGCAGAATCTTGCAGCGCGAGCCGACCGTACTGCCGCCGCCGATATAGCAGTAGTTCTCAATGCGCGTGTGGTCGCCGATGATCATATCGCCGTCGAGAACCGCGCCGTTATCGATCAGCGTGTCGTCTCCGACGATGATGTTTCCGTTGACCGTGACGTTTCTGCCGATCCGGCTGTTCCGGCCGAGCTGCACAAAACCCGCGAGACGCGCCGTCGGGTCGATTGCCGCGCCGTCGGCGAGCTTGTTTCTCGACAGCGCCGACGTTTCGGCGCGGACGGTGAGCCAGCAGGCCTCCATAATCTGCCACGGCTTATCGATATCGACAAACGGCGCCGCGCCTATGCAGGCGGGAACCGAGCCCTCGCGGCCGGCGTAGAGCGCCAGCGCCGTCTCGACATGGCGCTCGCCGCGCGGAGGCATGCCCCCGATGCCCGCGCCCTCGAATACCCCGGCGGCGGACAGATACGGCAGAAACGGCGACCCGACCGGCGGCGCGCTCTTGAACAGGAACGCTTCCAGCACCTGATAGCGCTCCGCCTCGGTATGCCCGGCAAAGCCGCGCAGCCGCCCGTCCGCGTCGGTCTGCGCGCAGATCCGATCGCCCGAATCGCCCGTTTCCATCACCGGGCTCAGCAGCGCCGTGACGGCGGCCTGCGTCTCCGCATGCGTCTGCGCGAGCGCGTACAGATCGGCTTCGCTGTACAGACAGTCGCCGAACAGCACCATGGCGTCGCCGATAAACGGCGACGCCGCCACGGCGGCTTCCAGCGTCTCGGCGCTGCCCGCCGTCGGCTTCGTCTCGACGACGGTCACGCGCGCGTCGAAGAGAAAGATTTTTTTCAACTCCGCGGCCATATGCGACGCCGCGACGACCAGCTCCTCAATACCGGCGGCGAAAGCCGCGTCCGCGGTGCGCCGGGCCAGCGGAAGATTCCCGATCGGCAGCGCCGCCTTGTTTCTGTATTCCGCGAACGGCCAGAGCCGCCGGCCCATACCGCCGGCGAGAAGATATGCTTTCATACGGACAAGCCCCTTTTCCTCTGTATTTTTTACCGGTTGTTCCCGTTTCATCCGTGTTGAGCCCTAAATATGAACCATAAAATTCCAAAACGCCCAACAGATGCCTCTATTATATCGTCCCCGCCGGAAAAAGTAAAGCGTGATTGTGTAAACATCCTCAGACGGACGGGGCGGCTCCGGCGCATTGTCGCCGGAGCCGCCCTCATGTTGTCGTTTTCCAGCGCGTTTTTCAGCGGACCTTTTCCCAAGCGTCGAGCCGCTTTGTAAAATCAGGCCCTTCTTTCAGCGCGCCCCACTCGTTGAGGCGGACGTTATGTTTGACGTACAGCTCGTAGAAGGCTTTGTTTTCCGCCGCCAGCTTTTCCGCTTCGCCGTTTGCCATCCGCTCGTCCCAGCGGAGCAGGAGATCGGCGTACATCACCGACATGCGCGATTTCTGAATCCTGCCCAGCTCGGCCTCCGAGCGCGCGGCGGCTTCGGCTTGATCCCAGAGGGCGTTGATCTCGTCGAGGCGCTCCGCATATTCGGTCAGCACATGCGCCGGATTGGCGAAACAGCCGACATGCTGGTCGCGGGTCGTCTCCTGTAAAATTCCGATATAATCCGCGATCTGCTTTCCGCCCGGGCCATAGTAGCCCTCGCAGAAATCCAGCAGGTGGCGGCGGTATTCCTCCCCGCTCATGTAGGGATTCCAGATCAGCTTCGCCAGAAGATAGCCGCGCAGCTCGCCGAGCTCGCCGCCGATTCCGTTATAGGTCCCCTGCTCAAACAGCCCCTTGACATGGTGCTCGGCAAAGAAGCGGACATTGGGCGCGATGGCCTCAAAATTCGGGAACGGCGCGATGTAGTGCGAGAAATCCGTCGTGTAGTCCCAGATATAGAGGTTATCGCAAATCGTATTCCAATCCTCAATGTCCTTTTTGAAGCGGCGGTTCTCCTCGCAGGCTTCGTCCGTCAGCGGATGGCGGAAGCAGCATTCAATCGAGCAGAGGCGAATGATCACGTTGTCGCGCGGGACGGTGTGCTTCGGGATATTGCGCGTGTACTGATAGGCGAGCGTATCCACCATCACGTCGGGATAGCGCTCCGCGACCGCGTCGGCCACGGCGTTAACGAAACGCAGCAGCGAGCCCATATGGCTCCCTTCCTCCTCGTCGACGGCGCGGCAGCGTTCGCAGGTGCAGAATTCCTGATTGTCATGCTGCGAGACAGAGATGATCCGCTGCTTGTTCTCCGCGAGGCGTTCGAGCACATCCTCCGTGACGATTTTCAGCACGTCGGGATTTGTCAGACAGAGCTGTTTGGGCACGCGGACGCCTTCGCGCAGCGCGAAGTATTCGGGGTGGGTTTCAAAATATTTGTCGGCGGCGCAGAGGCTCGTCGTCAGCGTATGGACAAAGCCGTTGTAGCCGACCCGGCCGCCGAGGCGCTCGGGAATGGGTTTGCCGCTGTCGGTGTTAGTCTTGTGCTTGACGCGGAATTCCGGCTCGTTGATAAAATTGTGCCAGAAGCTGTCGCGGTATTCAAACACGGCGCGCTCGACGCGGCGGTAGCCCTCTTCCACATCGATCCGTTCAGCCGGGAGAATCCGCTCCACCTCGGCCGTATACCAGCGGCAGCCGACGGTCTCCTCTAAAAATGAATAGATCGCATAGAGCACGCCGCGGTTCCCGCCGCCTTTGAGCAGGAGGTTGCCCGCTTCGACGGAAATTTCAAAATCATCCTCGCCGAGGGAGCCGCCGTCCGCGGTTTCACCGCATTTGAAGATACGGATTTGCTTGTCGCCGCCGGTCGCAGCGAGCGTCTCGCCCGTCGCCTCCGCTATGTATCGACGCAGCTCCTCCGCGGCGTAAGCGGCGGTTTCTCCCGCGCCCGGCTCGACGCAGACGGCAAAACGGCCGATCTCCGTTCCGGCGATCCGAAGCTCTTTGACAGGGTATGTTCCGTTCATTGGCTGTCACCACTCCTTTATACGGTGCGGAGCAGGCGCAAAGCGGTCCGCCATGTTGGCCGCTCCGCTGTCGTTTGTTCTATCATATCACATTTTATGCGCTTGTCAACCACTTTTTTCCGGCGCCAGCAAAACCGGTTGAAGCTGCTCGCCCCGCAGCGCGGCCTCGGCCGCCGCCCCGATCAGCTGAAAATCCGCGACGACGGAATTGGGCTTGCCCGTCGGGTCGTCCTGCCGGAACGGGACGAAATATATATGCTTGCGCGCCATCAGGCAGCCGATGTTTTTTGCGTTTGCGCCCAGTCCGTCGTTGGTCGAAACCGCGACGACGACCGGCCGGTTGTTGCGCAGATGCGATTTGACCGCCAGCGTCGGCGGCGTATCGGCGATGCCTGCCGCGAGCTTGGCGATGGTGTTGCCCGTGGCGGGCGCGACGACAAGGACGTCGAACAGTTTTTTCGGGCCGATCGGCTCGGCCGCCGCGATGCTGTCGATGACCGCGCAGCGGCAGATCTGTTCCAGCGCGCCGCGAAAGTGCGACGCGGCGCCGAAGCGCGTGTCCGTAGCGGCGCTGTGAAAGCTCATGATCGGCGTGACCGACCAGCCGCTTGCGGCCAGCGCCGCAACCGTTTCGATCACGCGCGAAAACGTACAGAACGAGCCGCACAGCGCAAAGCCCATTCTCCGTTTGATTTCCGTATCCATATTTTCTTATTTCCGTTTCTCCGCGGCGGTCTGTCGGTTCGGGCGGGAGCTGTTCGCCGCGGAAATTCCAGCCCGCCCGGCGGCTTTATCCGTTTTTTGAAAACCGCTGCGCCTTTTTGCCATTCAGGGCTTTTGCCGCCGTCCCACGGCCGGCGGCCATCCAACTGCCGGATATCGGCATGCCGATCCTGTCCGTCAGACGTCCGGCCCTGCCGCCGTAGAGCTCTCAGGGCTCCAGCCCCGTCTCTTTCAGCAGATTCAGCACCGTCTCCGCGACGGCTTCTCCGGCCGTCGCCGGCGCCACCTTTCCCGGCAGGGAAAGGGCGTGAATCGCCTTTCGCGGCGCGCGGCGCGCGGCGGAAAAATCCACGCCGCCCGGCATACTCGCCAGATCGATGATCAGACAGGCCTCCGGAAGCTGTTCGATCAGCTCCTGCGTAAAAATCAGCGACGGAACCGTATTGAATACGGCGTCGAAATCGCCGATTTGACCGCTGAGCGCCCCGGTCTCGACCGCTTGACAGCCGTGAAAGCGAATCCATTCCATGTCGGCCGCCTTGCGGGCCGAAACCGTCACCCTGGCGCCGAGCGCCGACAGCATGGCCGACAGCACCTTGCCGATACGCCCGTAGCCCGTCACGAGGCAGTTCGAGCCGTTCAGGGTAATCGGCAGCTCCTCCATGGCGATCTGAATCGCGCCCTCCGCGCTTGGGATTGCGTTTTTGATAATCAGTTCCTCCCGCGCGGCGTAGTCAAAGAGCTGGATCTTGTGCCGCGCCGCGCACTCCATCATCCCCTCGCTGAGCTTTCCGCCGAGAACGGGCGTCCCCGCTTTGACCGCCGAAAAAACGTCGGGCATATAGATCTCCGTACAGCAGAACGGCGCGTTGATATTCTTTCGTTCGTTTTCCGCCGGAAACGGCAGCAGCACGCAGTCGGCGCCCGCGGCGGCTTCTTCCGGCGCGGCCGCGAACCGATAGCGGCTCTTGGCGTTTTCGCACTGCTCAAAACCAAACAAGGTCACAGTACAACCGCGCTTTTCCAAGGCGGCGCAGACGTACAGTTGGCGCATGTCGCCGCCGATGATCGCAAAATTCATACGCGTGACTCCCTTTCATCAGGCAATCAGACTTCATTTCAGTATATTCGGCGCGGCGCGGGTTGGTTCGCGAGGAGCGCGCCGGCCGCTGCTGCGAGGTCAGAAAAAGATCGGCCCCGCCCATTCGCGGCGGCTCCTCTGTTCAGACGGCGCGGCCGTTTTTTGAAACTGCGGCGTTCTCTCCCTCGGCGCTGTAACGCCCGGGACAGAAAAGGGTTGCGAACCGACCGGCGCTTATGGCGGTCCTCACGGAAATCGCTGTTGCATGACGGGAAAATCTATGTTACAATATTTCCCGACAGATCGTCGCTCATCGGATCAAAAAAACCTTGTCCCTTATTTTTCTGATTTATTGATTTATATGGAAAGGCGTGATAACATGACACACCGCGAACGTGTCCGCGAGATTCTGCATCATCGCCCCGCGGATCGGATTCCGCTGGTTCATTTCGGTTTCTGGGATCAGACCTATGACAAATTTGAGGCGGAAGGGCATATCCGCCGCCCGCTCGATTCAAACGGTCAGCCGCAGCGTTTTTCCGAACGCGCGGTCGCCGAGCAGCTCGGCTTTGATTTCGGCTGGAATCCGTCAGCGGGCGGGCACACCGGCCTGCGCCCTGGTTTCCCGCACCAGGTCGTCAAAACCCTGCCGGACGGCTCGCGCCATGAGCAGAACGGCGACGGCGTCATCGTGCTCGTCCGTCCCGGCGCCGTCTCTATCCCGGCCGAGATCGGGCATACGCTGACCGACCGCGAGAGCTGGGAAAAGGAATATCTGCCGCGGCTGCAATTTTCGCCCGAGCGCATCCCCGTTTTTTCCAAAGAACAGCTCGAAGCGTTTGAACGCTCCGAATTTCCCATCGGCCTCGCCTGCGGCTCGCTGTACGGAAAGTTTCGCGATTACGCCGGCCTCGTCGGCGCCTGCTATATTCTCGCCGACGACGAGGGACTCTTTAAGGAGATCATCGACACCATCGCCGAGCTCTGCTACCGGGTGACCGAAGGGCTGCTCGCGCAGGGGCTCCGGCCGGACTTCGGCCATTTCTGGGAGGATATCTGCTTTAAAAACGGCCCGCTCGTCAATCCCGAGGTCTTTGAGGAATTCTGCGGACCGCATTACAAAAAAATTACCGATCTGTTCAGGGCGCACGGGTGCGACATCGTCTCCCTGGACTGCGACGGCTGTATCGACGCGCTCATCCCCACATGGCTTGAAAACGGCGTCAACACCATGTTTCCCATCGAGGTCGGCACATGGGGCGCGTCGATGGCGCCGTGGCGCGCGAAGTTCGGTCCGGAGCTGCGCGGCGTGGGCGGCATGGATAAGCGCGTCTTTGCGCGCGACTACGCCGCCATCGACGCGGAGATCGAGCGCCTGCGCCCGCTCGTCGAGCTCGGCGGCTATATCCCCTGCCCCGATCACCGCATCCCGCCCGACGCCAGGTGGGAAAACATTCAATATTACTGCGACCGCTTCCGCGCCGTATTCGGCTGAGAACGCTCCGCAGCTCCGCCGTCGACCTCTGCGCGCGGCCGTCCGCGCACAGAGATTGAAAGGTTTGCGGGGAAAATAGCTTTCCGACTGACAATATGCAGCCGCGCGGATTCATCCGGCGGCAGAACGGAGCTTTGTTATGGACAAATTTGCCAGATTCAGATTTCAACCCTGTATCCCCTTGGGAAAGGACGGCCGCTGCGTTACCGGTTCGGCCGAGCACGCCGCCCTCGCGCGAAAAGCGGCGGCGGAGGGTATGGTCCTTCTCAAAAACGATTCCGGCGCGCTTCCTCTGAAAAAAGGGGAAACGGTAGCGCTCTTCGGCAAGGCGACCATTGAATACATCAAGGGCGGCGGCGGCAGCAGCGACGTAAACGCCAGATATGTGCGGAACGTCTATGACGGCTTCCGCGAAAAGGAGCTGGACGGCAAGGTATCCCTGTACGCCCCGCTGATTGATTTCTACCGGAAATATGTCGAGACCGAGGGCAAAAAAATCCCGACCGAACAGCAGATCGGAAAAATCTGGGACAAGGTCAACGCCATGCCCTACTGTCAGGAGCGCGACGACATCACCTACGATACCTTTTACAGCATGCATGTCGTCGAAGCCGTCGTCCCCGACAGCCTGATCGTCTCCGCGGCGCAGAACGCCGACACGGCCGTCATCACGATCAGCCGCTTTTCCGCCGAGGGCACCGACCGCCGTCCGGTCGCCGGCGATTACTATCTTTCGGACAACGAAAAGGCTCTGATCGACAGAGCCTGCGCGCTTTTTAAAAAGGTCGTGATCGTGCTGAACGCCGGCGCCGTCGTCGACTGTGAATTTTTCGCCGAAAACCCGAAGATTCCCGCTGTGCTGATGGCCTGGCAGGCGGGCATGGAGGGCGGCGCGGCGATTGCAGACATCCTCTGCGGCGACGTCAACCCGTCGGGCAAGCTGGCCGATACGATAGCGAAATCCTATGACTTCTACCCGACGAAGGAGGATTTTGTCAAGGATTTCTCTTATCTGGATTACAGCGACGACATTTATGTGGGATACCGCTACTTTGAAACCGTTCCCGGCGCGCAGGAGCAGGTGCGCTATCCCTTCGGCTACGGCCTCTCCTATACCAGCTTTTCCATGCGCGGGGCGGTCTGCGGCGAAAGCGACGGAAAAATCGCCGCCGCGGTCACCGTGACCAATACCGGCTCCCGCGCCGGCAGAGAGGTCGTCGAGCTCTATTACAGCGCGCCGCAGGGAAAGCTCGGCAAGCCCGCAAGAGAACTCGCCGCCTTTAAAAAAACCGCCCTGCTGGCGCCGGGCGCTTCGGAGGTCGTGGCGTTGAGCTTTGACGTCCGGGACATGGCGAGCTTCGACGACACCGGCAAGGTCCGCAAGGCGGCCTATGTGCTCGAAAAGGGCCGGTATGCGTTTTATCTCGGCAGCTCCGTCAGAGCTGCGGAAAAGCTCGCTTATGAATACGAGGTCGCGCAGGACGCCGTCGCCGAACAGCTCACCTCGCTCTGCGCGCCTTCCAAGCTTGAAAAACGTATGCTCTCCGACGGGAGCTACGAGAAGCTCCCCACCGGCGCGGAGCGGCATTCAAACGGCTTCAACGCCCCCTCCGGCGCCCAAGCTCCCGAACCGCCCGCGCGGTTCGACGCCGTCGGAGAAACCGTTACGCTGGACGAATTTGTGGCGCAGTTCACAGACGACGAGCTGATGGATTTTGTCGGCGGCCATGCTCCGACCGGCGTTGCAAACACCGGCTGCTTCGGCGGTCTGGCGCGGCTCGGCGTGCCCGCGGTCCCGACGGCCGACGGTCCGGCCGGTCTGCGCCTCAACACCGAGGAGGTCGGCATCTACACCACGGCGTGGCCGTGCGCGACGCTGTTCGCCGCCACATGGGACGCCGACCTGGTCGAGCGCTTCGGCGCGGCCAGCGCCGCGGAGCTTCGCGAAAACAACCTCGGCGTCTGGCTGGCTCCGGCGCTCAACATCCACCGCGATCCGCTCTGCGGGCGCAACTTCGAGTATTTCTCGGAGGATCCCCTGCTCACAGGCAAGATTGCCGCCGCGGAGATCCGGGGCATTCAATCCCAGAAGGTCGCCGTTTCCATGAAGCACTTCGCCTGCAACAGCAAGGAAGCCGGCCGCACGATCTGCGACGCCCGCCTGTCCGAGCGGGCGCTGCGCGAAATTTACCTCAAAGGCTTTGAGATCTGCGTCAAGGAAGCGGATCCGTGGACGGTGATGTCCTCCTACAACCTCATCAACGGCCAGCACACCTCCGAAAACTATGAGCTTCTGACCGGCATTCTCCGAAACGAGTGGGGCTTCGGCGGCATGGTTACTACCGACTGGGGCGTTAAAAACGACCCTGTCCAGGAGGTCAGAGCCGGAAACGATATGAAAATGCACTGCGGCTATCCGCAGGAGCTCAAAGCCGCTCTTGAAAAAGGCGAGCTGACGCGGGCCGACCTCGAAGTATGCGTCAAACGGATTCTCGGAATGTTCCTCAAACTCATCTGACCGGACTGCCGCGGCCGCGTTTTTCTGAGCGTCGCAGCAACCCGCGTCTCCGGCGGTAAAACCAAGAGCGTCCGCTTTTTCTGCAAGAAAAAGCGGACGCTCTTATTGTCAAAACTGTTCAAAAAAGGCTTTCGGAGCATAAATGCAGACGGAGTCTCCGTGCAAATCCCGGCGGACGCATACGGTCAAGTCGCAAAGTTCCCTTGTCCCTTCCGTGATTTTGTATTCAGAAGCCGTTAAGCCGGAGAGCGGTTTTGCGCTCCCGCGCCGCCGGCCCAATCCTTACAGACGTCGACCCATGCCGCAAAGCCGGAGCTGCACTGTTCCAGCTCGTCAACCGACAGGCGCACCGCGCTGTCCGCGCTCCCGGCAGCCGGATAGACGGTTTGGAAGCGCCGCAGCGACACGTCGAGGTAAACCGTCACCCCTTCTCGGACCGCAAACGGACAGACGCCGCCCGGCGCATGGCCGACGCGCGCCTCAACCTCCGCATGCGGGAGCATACGCGCCTTTTCGTGAAACTGTTGTTTATATTTTTTATTGTCGACACGGGCGTCCCCGGCCGTAACGATCAGCACCGGCTGTTCGCCGACGAGAAACGACAAGGTCTTGGCAATCCGCGCCGGCTCGCAGCCAACGGCTTCGGCGGCCAGCCCCACGGTCGCACTGGAAACCTCGAAACGCATGACGCGCCCGCCCAGCCCGCAGCCGTCAAAAAAACGCTTTACCTGTTCAAACGACATGCCGCCGCCTCCCTCACGGTTTGTCCGTCGGTTCTTCCGTCCCGGGTTTGCCGCGCCCCAGCTTCGCCCAAAAGCGGAAGGTCAGCGGATAGAGAAAACCCGCGAACAGCGCGATCAGCAGATAACGGATGCCGTCCGCCGCGTGCGAGCCTCCGCACAGATCCAGCAGCGGCTGCTTCAAGCCCTGCTGAATCAGCAGCGCCAGCCCGACGCCAACGGCGAATTTTACGATCTGCACATACCAGACCGCGCGCGTATCGAACCGCAGCCAATAGCGGTCGAGCTGCCACGCAGCCGTCAGGCCGATAGAGGCGCCGAACAGCTTCCAGCCGTTTTCAACGGCCTCCGCCATATTTTCATCCGCGCTGTCGGAGGCCAGCGCGTAGATCAGCAGCGCCGCGGAAATCCCGACGAGCAGGCCGCAGGCAATCCAGGTGACCCACGGCTTGTCCGCCTCCAAGTCGGACAGCCACGCCATAAAAAACACGATGGCCAAGCCGATGGCAAAGGCGCCGACGACGTCGGCAAGCGTGTGGACGCCGAGATACAGCCGCGAAAAACCGGTCAGAAGCACCAGGAACGCGCTCACCACCGTCACCCACCGCCGCCGCGCAAAGACCGACAGCGATCCGAACAGCCCCAGCACCGACTGCGTATGCCCGCTCGGGAAGGAATAGCCGGTCGCGGCGGGCTTGGCCGCTTCGACCGTCGTGAGGGCGGCGTCGCGCGCCCACGGGCGCGGCACCTTGCAGACCGCCTTCACAAGCTGGTTGACGCCAGTCCCGCAGCCCCACGAAAAAAACATCCAGAAGCCCGCGCGCTTGTTCAAGCACCAGAGCGAGCCGAGGATCACCGCCGTAAAAACGACCTCCTCGCCAAGCTGCGTGATATAGAGAAACAACGTGTCCAAAAACGGCGTGCGAATCGATTCAAGCGCCGATAAAATCTCCATCCATATTCCCCATTTCTTCGTTCTGCTGAGCGCGCGCCACACCGCAGGCGCGGTTCATTTGAGGGCAGAAGCCTTTGCCCGCCGGATCCGTTTCCGATCGGAGAACGTTTGCGCAGGCATCCGGACTGCGCTCAGTACACGCCGTCCGCATACGGCGCGGCTATGGCGCGCAGCGCGGCGTATACCTCTCCGTTGCCTGCGAGAATGCTCGACGGCCGCTTCAAATCCGGCGGCGCGCCGCGGAAGCGCGTCACCGTCCCTCCGGCTTCGGCGACGAGCAGAGCGCCGGCGGCATAGTCCCACGGCTGCAAGGTCATTTCAAAAAAGCCGTCGAGCCGGCCCGCGGCCACATAGGCCAGATCAAGCGCCGCGCTGCCGCTCCGCCGCACGTCCAGCGCCCGCGCAAACGCATTGGAGACCAGCGCAAACGTCGCGCCGGCAAAGGCGCGGTCATACGGCGTCGTCCCAAAGCCGATCAGCGCGTGCTCATAGTCGCGCGCCGAAACGGCCAGGCGCTTTCCGTTCAGGAACGCGCCGCCGCCCCGCGACGCGGTATACAGCTCATCCGTATACGGATTGTAAACCGCCGCCAGCTCGGTGCGGTTTTCCGCGGGCCTCGACAGCGCGACCGAAACCGCGCACATGCCCGTGCCGTGAATGAAATTTGACGTGCCGTCGATCGGATCGACAATCCACACGAGCTCGCCCTCGCCCTGTTCCCCGTTTTCCTCGCCGCAGAACGCCGCGCCGGGGCAGATCGAGGCGAGCGCGCCGCGCAGACAGTTCTGAACGCGCACATCGTACTCCGTCACATAATTGCCGTCGCCGCTCTTCTGGATTCCGTCGCCGCAGTATGTCTCCGCGCTCAGGACGATTTCGCCCGCCGCGCGCACGGCGGCGCATATTTTGTCAAGCACAGCCGGCCCTTCCTTTCATAAACTCTGAATTCGCACAAAACCGCTTTTTCGGACGCGCTCCGCGATTTTCAGGCAAAGCCATGCCTGGTCCGATGCGCCGGCCGCCGTTTCCCACTATGAACTGCCGGTCGGAATCAAACCGCGGCTCCCCGCGTTATTGCTTGCCGAGGCGTTCGGCGATCACCGCCGCTACCTCCGCGGTAATCCGTTCGATCTCGGCGACGTCCTTTCCCTCCGCCATCACACGGATCAGCGGCTCCGTGCCCGAGGGACGGACGACGATCCGCCCATCCTTGCCGAGCGTGCGCTTCGCTTCGTCGATGCGCTCCTTGACGGCGCGGTCGGTATAGAACAGCAGCTTGCCCTCGGCGGAAACGGCGACGTTCACCATCGTCTGCGGGTACTTCGTCATCAGGCCCGACAGCTCGGAGAGCTTCCGACCCTTGCGGCGGAGCATGGAGAGCAGCTGAATCGCCGTAAGCTGCCCGTCGCCCGTCGTTGCAAAGTCGCGGAAGATGATATGGCCCGACTGCTCGCCGCCGAACGAATAGTCCTCCAACAGCATTTCTTCGAGCACAAACCGGTCGCCGACCTTTGTGGGGATAAAGCGCAGCCCGTTTTCCTCGCAGAAGCGGCCGAAGCCGAAGTTGCTCATGATCGTGCCGACGACGGTTTTTTTCGACAGCTTGCCGCGCTCGGCCAGATCGGCCGCGCAGATGGCCATGATGACGTCGCCGTCGATCAGCGCGCCGGTTTCGTCGACGCAGAGACAGCGGTCGGCGTCGCCGTCGAACGCCACGCCGGCGTCAAGACCGTGCTCCGCCACATAAGCCGACAGAGCCTCCATATGCGTCGAGCCGCAGCCTTGGTTGATATTGACCCCGTCCGGCGCGTTGAACAGCAGATGCGCCTCTGCGCCCAATGACGCAAACAGCCGCTCCGCCGTCACGCTCGCCGAACCGTTGGCGCAGTCCACGGCGACTCGAAGCCCGTCGAGCGAATACGGCACGCTCGATTTCAAATGGTCGATATAATCCTTCGCGGCGGATGGGCGCAGCGTGATTTTGCCGATGCCGTCGCCGGTGACGACGGCCGGCTCGCCGACGCGGTCGAGCACGATGTCCTCCATGCGCTCTTCCAGCGCGTCGGGCAGCTTATAACCGTCGCCGCTGAAAATCTTGATGCCGTTGTATTCCGAGGTGTTGTGCGACGCTGAAATCATGATGCCGGCGTCGGCCTTGTATTTTTCCACGAGATAGGCCACGGCAGGCGTCGGGATCACGCCGAGGCTGATCACGTCCGCGCCGACCGAGCAAAGCCCTGCCGAGACGGCCGCCGAAAGCATATCCGAGGAAATGCGCGTATCCGTGCCGACGACGAAGACCGGCCTGCGGCGGCAGCCTTCCGTCAGCACCGCCGCCGCGGCTCTGCCGATGCTCATCGCCAGTTCGCCGTTCAGCTCGCTGCCGGCAATGCCGCGAATCCCGTCTGTTCCAAATAATCTGCCCATCGTTTTATCCGATCCCCCGGTATCCAGCCGGAGAATCCGTTCTCCCTTCCTAAATCAACTCGCCGCGCATATACCGCGCAGCCCGCGCTTAGCTCCGCCGTTCGCGCGCCACCACGTCCGCTCCGCCTTTATAGATCCGCTCGGCCTCGATCACCCCGCGCACACGGGAAAGCGGATATACGATCGTGCCGCGGCCAATGACGCTGCCCGGGCAGAGCACGCTGTTGCACCCGATCTCGACAAAATCGCCGACCATCGCGCCGAGCTTGCGCAGTCCGGTGACAATCTCGCCCGCTTCTGCGCCGCCCCATTTGACCCTGACCGGGGTTTTATCGCTTTTGACGTTCGATGTGACCGCGCCCGCGCCCATATGCGCGCCGTGGCCAAGCACGGAATCGCCGATATAGTTGTAATGCGGAGCCTTCGCCCCGTCGAAGAGCACGCAGTTTTTCAGCTCGCACGAGTTGCCGACGACGCAGCCCTCGCCGACGAGCGCGCCGCCGCGGATATACGCGCAATGGCGCACCTCGGCTCCCGGACCTATCACAGCGGGACCGCGGATCTCGGCCGTCGGCGCGACGACGGCGCTCTTTGCAATCCACACGCCGTCGCCGGCTCTGTCATAATCCTCCGCAGGCAGATTTTGTCCGTACTCCGTCAAAAACGCGCAGAGATCGGGCAGAATTTCCCACGGATAAACGGTATGTTCAAATAACGGTCTCGCCGCCGTATAGGTCAGGTCGAACAACGCCGCCGTGTAAATCGCTCTCTTCAATATTGATCCAACTCCTTTTTCAAGCATGTCTGTCCGGCCCGTTCGCCGACCGGCAACTCTCATCCGGTGTTCCCGCAAACACCCGTCAATACACATTATATTATATATATATTATATCTCATGCCGTTCTGACTGTCAAATCATGGCGCATATCCCAGCCCGGCGGAGCCGCCATCGGCGCCGGCAGGTTCCGGCCGCAGTCCCCGCCTCCAACTCCATGCCGGCAGACCTAAAATTTTCATTGGACGCAGACATCGCTCACGCCTTCAAAACGCTTTCAGCCAGTTTTACGCCGCCGCGAATCCGTGATGGTTTAATGTTGTCTGTTTTGTGGTCTGATGTTGCTTTTCTCCGCGCGCTCATTGCTTTCCGCGGCGGTCGATGATACCATACATGTCAGCGGCCATATTTACCCACATTTTTATACATAGGAGGAAACCCATGAGTAAAACAATTCGTTTACTGGCCCTCGTGCTGGCGGTGCTCATGCTTGTCCCAGCGGCTCTCTCCGGCTGCTCGACCGGCGACGACCCCGCCGTCACGACAACCGCCACGCCTTCCCTCTCCGGCAGCGACGCCACCGATCCCGCCACGGAACCGTCCGGCGACGCCGTAGGTGAAACCACGGCCGATCCCAACAAAATCGATCTGGACGGCTATGAATTCGTTTTGAACACGCAGGGGTACGGCGGCGGCCTTAACAGCATTTTAGGCGAGGGCGAATCCGTCACAGCGGAATTCGACGAGGTTCAGCAGATCTATGCGCAGATCGAGGCCGATCTCAACTGCGTCATCACGGCCACAGGCTCCGACAACAAAACCGACACGCTTCTCCCCGCGGCCGTCGGCGGCGTTTTTTTGCAGGACTTTATCTCCTGCCGCCAGTCGACATGGATTCCGCTGGCGATGATGGGCGGCATCCGTCCGCTTGAAACGATGATCGACGCCGGTCTGGATCTCTACAACGAGAACAACTTCAACCAGATCTACACCCTGATGAGCACCATCGAAGACCACGTTTACGCCCTTGATATCACCGGCAAGTACGAAAACACGCGCCTCGGCCACTTCTACGCGTTCAACAAGGAGCTGTGCGAGAGCGCCGGTTACCCGGCCGAGACGCTGTATCAGGCCGTCCGCGACGGCGAATGGGACTACGACATGATGCTCGAAGTCGCCCGCAAGATCTCCAA
>QAMX01000004.1:11632-15845 GCA_003149835.1 Clostridiales bacterium | reverse complement strand
CACGTCCTGCGGGTGCAAAACGCCCTGCGTCAGCATATCGCCCTTTTTGACCTCCTGTCCATCCTCGACCAGAATGCCGGCGCTGATGGGCAGCGGGTAGAGGCGCACCTCGCCGTCGTCCGACTGAATGGTGACGTTTTTCACCGAGCTCTTTTTGGAAAGCTCGACATGCGCCGTGCCGGAAATCTCCGCGAGCACCGCGGCGCGCTTGGGCTTTCTCGCCTCAAACATCTCCTCAACGCGCGGGAGACCCTGTGTGATATCGACCGCGTCTTTACTGGCGACGCCGCCGCTGTGGAAGGTACGCATGGTCAGCTGTGTGCCGGGTTCGCCGATCGACTGCGCCGCAATGATACCGACGGCCTCGCCGAGATTCATCGCCGTACCCGTGGCGAGGTTGGAACCATAGCATTTCGCGCACACGCCGTGCTTGCAGGCGCAGGCGAGGACGGATCGGATCTTGATCCGCTCGATACCGCGGCCTTTGATCAGCGCCGCGTCGGCGTCTGTGAGCAATTTCTCCTTGGAGATCAGCACCTCGCCGGTGGCTTCGTCGACCAAGTCGTCGGCCAGATAACGGCCGATCAGGCGGTCCTCGAATTTTTCAATGACCTGTCCGTTGTCGACGATCTCGTAGACCTCAATCCCATCGGTCGTTCCGCAGTCCTCCTCGCGGATGATCACATCCTGCGAGACGTCGACGAGGCGGCGCGTCAGATAGCCGGAGTCGGCGGTACGAAGCGCCGTATCGGCAAGGCCCTTTCTCGCGCCGCGCGAGGCGGTAAAGTATTCCAGAACCGTCAGACCTTCGCGGTAATTCGCCTTAATCGGAATTTCAATAATCTTACCTGCCGTATTGCGGACGAGACCGCGCATACCGGCGAGCTGGCGAATCTGCGCGCGCGAACCGCGGGCGCCGGAATCGGCCATAATGCTGATCGGGTTGTCGGCCTTCAAGCCTTTGAACAGCGCGGCGCTGATTTCCTCCGTCGTCTGTTCCCATTCCGCAAGCGTAAGCCGTACGCGCTCGTCGGCGGAAATATAGCCGCGCCGGAACTGCTGCTCAATGCGGATGATCTTTTTCTCCGTCTCATCGATCAAGCTCTTCTTCGCGGACGGAATGATCATGTCGGCGACCGAGATCGTAATCGCGCCGAGCGTCGAGTAATGGAAGCCCATCTGCTTGATCGCGTCGAGCACTTCCGCGCTGACCGCAAGTCCGTGTTTCTTGATGCACTTGGCAATCAGCGAAGAGAGCTGGCTCTTGCCGACGACCATGGAGATTTCAAAGTCGAGCGCATGCTCCTCGTCGCTGCGGTCCACATAGCCGAGATCCTGCGGGATTTTTTCATTGAATACCATACGGCCGTAGGTCGTCTGAACCATTTTACGAATGGGCCGGCCTTGGAATTCGCCTTCCCGGCGGATATAGATCGGCTCGTGCATGGTGATGTCGCCCGATTCATAAGCCAGCCGCGCCTCGTCTTCGTCCACAAAGCGCTTGATGGCCTCGTCGTCGGCGATATCCTCGCTCTCCCGGTTCATCGTCAGCCAGTAACAGCCGAGAATCATATCCTGGGTCGGAACCGTGACAGGGTTGCCGTCCTGCGGGCGCAAAAGGTTATTGGCGGAGAGAATCAGGAACCGCGCCTCCGCCTGCGCCTCCGCGGAAAGCGGCACGTGAACCGCCATCTGGTCGCCGTCGAAGTCGGCGTTGAACGCGGTACAGACGAGCGGATGGAGCTTGATCGCCCTGCCCTCGACCAATACAGGCTCAAAGGCCTGAATGCCGAGCCTGTGCAGCGTCGGTGCGCGGTTCAGCATGACCGGGTGTTCTTCGATGATCTCTTCGAGCGCGTCCCATACCTCGGTGCGCGCGCGGTCGACCATTTTTTTGGCGCTCTTGATGTTGTTGGCGATACCGCGTTCGACCAGGGATTTCATGACGAACGGCTTAAAGAGTTCCAGCGCCATCTCCTTGGGCAGGCCGCACTGATAAATTTTCAGCTCCGGCCCGACGACGATAACGGAACGCCCCGAATAGTCGACGCGCTTTCCGAGCAGGTTCTGGCGGAAGCGCCCCTGTTTGCCCGACAGCATGTCGGAAAGGCTTTTCAGCGCCCGGTTGTTCGGGCCCGTCACCGGCCTGCCGCGGCGGCCGTTATTGATCAGCGCGTCGACCGCTTCTTGCAGCATGCGCTTTTCATTCTTGACGATGATCTCCGGCGCGTCCAGCTCCAACAGCCGCTGTAAGCGGTTGTTGCGGTTGATTACGCGGCGGTAGAGATCGTTTAAGTCGGAGGTCGCAAAGCGGCCGCCGTCGATCTGAACCATCGGGCGGATTTCCGGCGGGATTACGGGGATGACGTTTAAAATCATCCATTCAGGGCGGTTGCCGGAGAGGCGGAACGCGTCCACCACTTCGAGGCGCTTGATAATCCGCATTTTTTTCTGCCCTGTCGCGCTTTTCAGCTCTTCGCGCAGCTCCTCCGAGAGCTTCTCGACGTCGATCTCCGCGAGCAGCTTCTGGATCGCCTCGGCGCCCATCTCCGCCTTGAAGTCGTTTTCATACTTTTCATAGAAATCCCGGTATTCTTTTTCCGTCAGCGTCTGTTTTTTGACCAACGGCGTATCGCCGGGTTCCGTGACGATATAGAGAGAAAAATAGAGGACGCGTTCGAGAATCTTCGGCGCGATATCGAGAATCAGCCCCATACGCGAGGGAATGCCGCGGAAGTACCAGATATGGGAAACCGGCGCGGCGAGCTCGATATGCCCCATGCGCTCGCGGCGAACGGATTTTTTTGTGACCTCGACGCCGCAGCGCTCGCAGATTTTTCCCTTAAAGCGAACCTTTTTATATTTTCCGCAGTGGCATTCCCAGTCCTTCGTGGGTCCGAAAATACGCTCGCAGAATAATCCGTCTGTCTCAGGCTTCAGCGACCGGTAGTTGATCGTCTCCGGTTTTTTGACCTCGCCGTATGACCATTTTCGGATCATGTCGGGGGATGCCAGTCCGATCTTGATCGCATTGAACGCCAACTTGCTCATAAGCAGCCTCCATATCAATTTATTTCACACAGCTGCAGCGTCTAATCCGCAGTTGAAACGTTTTTTTCCCACTGCCGAACCGTTAAAAGTCCTCTTCCGTTTCGGCAAATTCATCCTCCTGGAAAACCTCTTCCTCTTCAAACAGATTTTCGTCCTCAGGGATCGGGTTTCCGTCGTCGTCTTCCAGCGTGAAGCCGCCCACGGAGAAATCGCGTTCGGAGCCGATGTATTCGCTTTCCAGCTCGCCCTCCGGCGCCTCATCATCCTCGGCGCGCAGATCGATCTCTTCGCCGTTTTTATCGAGCACGCAGATGTCAAGACACAGCGATTGCAGCTCTTTGACCAGCACCTTAAACGATTCGGGGATGCCCGGCGTCGGGATGTTCTGCCCTTTGACAATGGCCTCATAGGTTTTGACGCGGCCGACAATGTCGTCGCTCTTGACCGTCAGGATCTCTTGCAGCGTATAGGCTGCGCCGTAGGCTTCGAGCGCCCAAACTTCCATCTCGCCGAAGCGCTGGCCGCCGAACTGCGCCTTGCCGCCGAGCGGCTGCTGCGTGACCAGCGAATACGGCCCGGTGGAGCGCGCGTGGATCTTGTCGTCCACCAAGTGGAGCAGCTTTAAGAAGTACATATAACCGACCGTAACCGCGTTGTCGAACGGCATACCGGTTCTTCCGTCATAGAGGATGCTCTTTCCGTCGGGGTTCAGGCCGGCGAGGCGGAGCGTCTCTTCAATTTCATATTCCTTCGCGCCGTCGAAAACCGGCGTAGCCACATGCCAGCCGAGCGCGGCGGCGGCGTAACCGAGGTGAACTTCCAATACCTGTCCGATATTCATTCGGCTCGGAACACCGAGCGGGTTGAGAACGATGTCCAGCGGCGTGCCGTCCGGCAAAAACGGCATATCCTCCTGCGGCAGAATACGGGAAATAACGCCCTTGTTTCCGTGACGGCCGGCCATCTTGTCGCCGACGGAGATTTTGCGCTTCTGGGCGATATAGACGCGGACGACGATGTTGACGCCCGGAGAAAGCTCCTCGCAGTTTTCACGCGTAAACGTTTTGACGTCGACGACAATGCCGCTCTCGCCGTGCGGAACGCGCAGGGATGTGTCGCGCACCTCGCGCGCCTTCTCGCCGAAGATCGCGCGCAGCAGCCG
>QAMX01000004.1:0-8403 GCA_003149835.1 Clostridiales bacterium | reverse complement strand
CCGAAGCGCTGGCCGCCGAACTGCGCCTTGCCGCCGAGCGGCTGCTGCGTGACCAGCGAATACGGCCCGGTGGAGCGCGCGTGGATCTTGTCGTCCACCAAGTGGAGCAGCTTTAAGAAGTACATATAACCGACCGTAACCGCGTTGTCGAACGGCATACCGGTTCTTCCGTCATAGAGGATGCTCTTTCCGTCGGGGTTCAGGCCGGCGAGGCGGAGCGTCTCTTCAATTTCATATTCCTTCGCGCCGTCGAAAACCGGCGTAGCCACATGCCAGCCGAGCGCGGCGGCGGCGTAACCGAGGTGAACTTCCAATACCTGTCCGATATTCATTCGGCTCGGAACACCGAGCGGGTTGAGAACGATGTCCAGCGGCGTGCCGTCCGGCAAAAACGGCATATCCTCCTGCGGCAGAATACGGGAAATAACGCCCTTGTTTCCGTGACGGCCGGCCATCTTGTCGCCGACGGAGATTTTGCGCTTCTGGGCGATATAGACGCGGACGACGATGTTGACGCCCGGAGAAAGCTCCTCGCAGTTTTCACGCGTAAACGTTTTGACGTCGACGACAATGCCGCTCTCGCCGTGCGGAACGCGCAGGGATGTGTCGCGCACCTCGCGCGCCTTCTCGCCGAAGATCGCGCGCAGCAGCCGTTCCTCTGCGGTCAGCTCGGTCTCGCCCTTCGGCGTTACCTTGCCGACGAGGATGTCCCCGGCGCGCACTTCGGCGCCGATACGGATGATGCCGTCCTCGTCGAGATCGCGGAGGCCGTCGTCGCCGACGTTGGGGATTCCGCGCGTAATCTCTTCGGGGCCGAGCTTGGTGTCGCGCGCGTCGACCTCGTATTCCTCGATATGAATCGAGGTAAACACGTCGTCGCGCACGAGTTTTTCATTGATGAGCACCGCGTCCTCATAGTTATAGCCTTCCCAGCTCATAAAGCCGATCAGCACGTTGCGGCCCAGCGAGATTTCGCCGTTGCAGGTGGAAGGGCCGTCGGCCAATACGTCTCCCGCTTTGACGCGCTCGCCGACCGAGACGATCGGGCGCTGGTTCAGGCAGGTGCCCTGGTTGGAACGGATAAAGTTGATCGGCTTATACGTTTTCGTCGTGCCGTCGTCATAGGCGACGATGATCTCGTCGGCTGTGACGCGCGCGACTGTGCCGTCGCCCTCGGCGAGGATGCAGATACCGGAATCGCAGGCCGCGCGGTACTCCATACCTGTGCCGACATACGGCTGTTCGGGCACCAGCAGCGGCACCGCCTGACGCTGCATGTTCGAGCCCATCAGAGCGCGGTTCGCGTCGTCGTTTTCCAAGAACGGGATCATACTTGTCGCGACGGAAACCATTTCGCGCGGCGAAACGTCGATCAGCGTCACGCGGTCGCGGTCGACGGAAATGATTTCCTCGCGGTAGCGGCAGGTGACGCGCTCGGCCTTGATGCGGCCGTTCTCGTCGAGCGGCTCGTTTTTCTGGGCGATGATGTTGCCGTCTTCCTTGTCGGCGGTCAGATAGACGATTTTGTCCGTCACCTGATGCGTCTCCGGATCGACGATCTGATACGGCGCTTCAATAAAGCCGTACTCGTTGATGCGCGCATAGCTGGCGAGACAGGAGATCAGGCCGATATTCGGGCCCTCCGGCGTCTCAATCGGACACATACGGCCGTAATGGCTGTAATGAACGTCTCGCACTTCAAAGTTCGTATGATCTCTGGAAAGACCGCCGGGACCGAGCGCGGACAGGCGGCGCTTGTGCGTCAGCTCGGCAAGCGGGTTGGTCTGATCCATAAACTGCGACAGCGGCGAGGAGCCGAAAAATTCGCGGATTGCCGCCGTTACGGGGCGGATATTGATCAGCGACTGCGGCGTCACCGTATCGGTGTCCTGAACCGTCATGCGCTCTTTGATGACGCGCTCCATCCGCGAAAAGCCGATGCGGAAATGGTTTTGCAGCAGCTCTCCGACGCAGCGGAGACGGCGGTTGCCGAGATGGTCGATGTCGTCTTTGGTGCCGATGCCGTATGCGAGACCGTTTAGGTAGTTAATAGAAGCCAAAATGTCTTCCTTAATAATATTTCGGGGAATCAGCTCGTCCCGCCGGTCGGCAAGCTCTTTTTTAATATCGGCTTCCTCGGTAAAGTTTTCCAGAATTTCCTTCAAAACCGAGAAACGCACTTTTTCCCAAATCAGATCGGGGTCGATCTCAAAATCAACAAAATCATGGAGATCCACCATGCCGTTGTCAAAGCAGACGACCTCCTTGCCGTCCACATCGAGCAGAACGCGCGAAACGCCTTTCGCCGCGATTAACGCCGCCTTTTCCGCGGTCAGCGTTTCGCCGGCGTCGGCAAGAATCTCTCCGGTCATCGGGCAGACAGCCGGCTCGGCCAGCGTTTTGCCGGCGATGCGCGGCCCGAGATCCATCTTCTGATTATATTTGAAGCGGCCGACCTTGGAAAGGTCATAGCGCCGGTCAAAAAACAGCGAGTAGAGAAGAGAGCGCGAGGAATCCACCGTCGGCGGCTCGCCCGGGCGCAGCCGGCGGTAAATTTCGATAAAGGCCTCGTCGGCGGTCTTGGCGGTATCCTTTTCCAGCGTCGTTTTAATGCGGATATCGTCGCCGAACAGTTCGAGAATTTCATCGTCCGTCTCGACGCCGATGGCGCGGATCAGAGACGTCACGGGGAGTTTTCTGTTTTTATCAATCCGGACAAACAGGATGTCGGAAGCGTCGGACTCATATTCCAGCCATGTGCCGCGGTTGGGAATGACCGTCCCCCGGTAGAGCTCGTTATCGACCTTGTCGGTCTGGACGTTAAAGTACATGCCCGGCGAGCGGACGATCTGGGAGATGATAACGCGCTCGGCGCCGTTAATCATAAACGTCCCGTTTTCGGTCATCATCGGCAGGTCGCCCATGAAGAGCTCCTGCTCCTTGATCTCGCCCGTCTCCTTGTTCAGCAGCCGGACGCGCACCTTCATGGGAATCGCGTAGGTGGCGTCGCGCTCTTTACAGGTCGCGACATCATACTTCGGTTTGTATTCCAGCGTATAGTCGACAAATTTGAGCTCCAGCTTCCCCGAATAGTCGGTGATCGGAGCCATATCGTCGAACACCTCGTGAAGACCCTCGTTGCAGAACCACTTGAACGAATCCTTCTGAACCTGAATCAGGTTCGGCATCTCGGTGAGCTCGTCGATCTTGGTGTAGCTCTTCCTCAGGGTCTTTCCGTAAAGAACGTCCTTTACATTGACCATAAAAACACTCCCCGTTTTCAAAGTATGATAGCTGCCGTCCTGCGGAGGCTTTTGCGAAACGCACGGCAGGGATGATAATTTTTTGCCCACAACACTTGATTTTTGACAACGGTTATGGTATTATAAAAATGAGCTTATGGCGCGCATATTCCCACATTATAATCCGAAATATAATTGTATCACAATTGCTTTTGATTGTCAAGGCTTTTCGGTTAAAATATCGGTCAAGCCTCCGGCACGCAAAAAACTTTATTTTTTTTGAAAAATATGCTTGACAACGCGGCATGATTGTGGTTTAATATGCAGTGTCAGCAGTTTGTTGCGTTATGTACTGTCGAAGCGAGGTTTATCCTGCAAATGGACGACGTTTTCCGGTCGTTTTCCGGAGATCACACCTCTTTTTCCCCACAGAGTTCTTCTCCGTTGGCTGGCGTCGGCGACGAAACGCTGGCCGTCCGGTCGCAGGCGGGCGATACGTTCGCCGAGGAAGAGCTCGTTAATCGCTATACTCCGACGGTCTACGCCTTTACCAGAAATTGTTATCGTGACGGTTGGGAGCGTTCCGATTTTGTCCAAGAAGGTATGTTTGGGCTGATTCGGGCGATCCGTGAATATAACGCTGACAAAAATGTGCCATTTTCCGCATATGCGGCTTTATGTATTAAATCCGAACTGCATTCGGCGCTTCGCAAGGCGCTGAGTTCCAAGCACTTTCCGCTTACCGGTTACGTTTCTCTCTCCCCGCCCGAGACGAATCTCGGTTTCAGCGAGCTGTTGAGTGAAGACACGGAGCAGATGATCGACAAAATTTTATCTGAGGATGAAATTGCGAGCCTGCTCCTCGCGCTGAATAAAACGTTGTCTCCGTTTGAGAAAAAGGTACTCTCCGCATATCTGAAAGGTTTTGGAATTAGGGAAATTGCCTGCGCTCTTCGCAGGCCGCGCAAGTCGGTAGAGAACGCCGTGACGCGTATCCGCCGCAAAGCAACTGTCATTTACCGCGCAAACCCACCGGCGTAAACAGGAATCTCCTGTTCGCATATAAAATGCCCTTTATCATTCTGCAAGCTCCCTTTCAATCTGGCACCACCAAGAGCGCAGCGAATCAAATCTGGGGCAAAAAAAGAGAGGTAATACCCAATGTTCCAAGACAAAACCATGAAATGCAAAGAGTGCGGAGCCGATTTCGTCTTCACCGCAGGCGAACAGGAATTTTACGCGGAGCGCGGCTTCCAGAACGAGCCCCAGAGATGTAAGGCCTGCCGTGACGCGCGCAAAGCGGCGTCCCGTGGCCCCAGAGAGTTCTTTACGGCGGTCTGCGCCAACTGCGGCGGCGAGGCGAAGGTTCCTTTCGAGCCCAAAACCGACCGTCCTGTCTATTGTAGCGACTGCTTCGCGAAGATGAAGGACAATCAGTAATCGCATTGGTTTGCATCAAAAAGCCTCCGGTTTTAAACCGGAGGCTTTTTTCTAAGCGAAAAACCGCGGAGCCGTATGAAAGCCTGCCGCTATCGTTGGGGAAAACATAAAACGCTTTGCAGCTCCGAAGGAAACGCCGCTGCGCCATCAATCGCGGCATACCGGCTTTTGCCCAGAAAGCCGCGCCCTACGTCTGCCCGATTGCTTTCATCTGCGGGCTTTCGGGGTTCATTTGCATCAGCTCCACGGCATTGCCGTCCGGGTCAGTGACCCAAGCCTGCCAGTTGCCGTCCTTCCCCTGCTTCGGCTCGCCGGCCTCGATACCGGCGTTTCGGATCTGTTCCACCGTTTCCCAGATATCGTCGACCGTCAGGCAGAGGTGCTGAAAGGACGCATATCCTCTTTCCCTGTCCGCGCGCTCGTAAAAGAGCTCAATAAACTGGCGCCCAACCCGCAGATATCGGATCCATGGCGCGCCGTTGTCGTCGGTCAGGCGGAACGCCTCGGAAAACCCGAGCGCACCGCAGTAGAAACGCACAGAGGCCTCCATATCGGAAACCGACAGCGCGAGGTGTCCAATCCCTGTAATCATGTTTCAATCCCCCTTTTCAGTCCGGCATACGGCCATCCAGCCGCTCAAAAGGCCGCCGTTTCCGGCGGCCTTTTCGCTCACGCCTCAACGGTCGAAGTCCATACGAACCGGAAGCCCCGTTTCCGCTGATTGATTGCACGCCAGAGTAAATTCCAGCGATTTCACCGCGTCGGCATATGGGGAGCGGATTTTGGAACCGTCGCCGCTGATGACCGCGTCGATAAACGTCCGGTCGCAGAGCACGCCCGCATCTCCCTCCTCCTTGTAGCGGACGAAGCCGTCCATTTCCGTCGGCTTGAAGCCGCCGTCGTTTTTCACAAGGAAGCCGGAAGCGTCCGTCTCCTCCTGTTTTTTCGCCGCGTAGACATCGAAGCGGTTGAGAATATAGAGCTCCGCGCGCGCCTTTGCGGCGCTGAAAATGACCTTGCTGTCATAACATGCGCCGTCCTCTGCGTAACAGCCGGTCGAAATCGTCGCCAGAGCGCCGTTTTGAAATTTCACGGCGGTGACGCTCACGTCGTCGGTGTCGTAGCCCTCCACTCCGCGCACGAAGCCGCGCGTGGTATAGGTGAAGACGCTCTCCGGCTCGCCGAAGCAGTAGCGGATGATATCGAACTGGTGAATCGTCTGCTCGACGGCCTGACCGCCCGAGAGATCCTTATGCTTCCACCATTCGACGCCCGGGATCCCGCCCATGCGCACGCAGTTGATATAAACGACTTCGTTGTCGCGGATAAACGCGTTCGTCGGCTCGACGAGCTTGGAATAGCGGCACTGGAACCCGGAAGCGGTAATCAGCCCCGCGGCTGCCACCTCGTCGCGGATCTCCTTTGCCAGTTTCAGGTCGAGCGCGACCGGCTTTTCAACGAAAAACGGAATGCGCCGCGCGATGGTCTCCCGCTCAATCTCGCCGTGGCAGTAGGGCGGAATGCAGATAAAAACCATATCCGGCCGGATCTCATCGTACATCGCTTTGTAATCGGTAAAGGCTTTGCCGCTGCCGGCCTGCTCTACAAAAGCCTCGGCGCGCTCGCGGATCAGATCGCAGAAGCCTGCCAGCTCGATGTCGTGAAACTGTAAAAAGTGTGAAAGGTGGTAGCTGCCGATACCGCCGCAGCCGATCATCGCTAATTTTTTCATGTTTTCTCCTCCATATCGTCGATTGATCCTCAGTTACGCGATCAAAGGGGCTCAGCGCCCTCGTCATGACCGTTTCCTCTGCCGTTTTTTCCGCACAGAGCCGTTTACATCGCCAAAATGCGTTCAAGCGCACGCGCCGTAATTTCATAGAGAAACTCGGGGCACTGCCCGATCACGCTGAGTTCCGCCGTTAAAAAGCCGTCGTATCCGGCAGCGCGCAGCTCCCGCATCAGCGGCGCCCAGCGGATGCCGCCTTCCAGCAGATTGACAAACTCCCCGCTGTGCACGCGCCCGCCGCGCTGAAAGTCCTTGACGTGGACCTTTTTGATACGCCGGCCGAGAATCTCCGCCCAGTGAACCGGGTCGGAATAGACGGCGACGTTTCCCGCGTCAAAATACGCGCCGATGGACGGACAGGCGACATCGTCGATCAGGCGCGCCATGTCGAACGGCGACAGGAAAAACCCGTTCCAGACGTTTTCCACGCCGAGGAGAATGCCGGAAGCGCGAACCTCCCCGGCAAGCTCGGACAGCGCGGCCGTCACGTTTTCGTGCGCCCGTTTGAGCGATACCTCCGTTCCGTGTCCGCCGGGCGCGGTCAGCACGCCGTCGGCGCCGAGGCTTTGCGCCAGCTCCAGCTGGCGGCGAATGACATCCTTCCCCTTCTCCCGAACCGGCGGTTCAGGAGAACCGAGGGGAAATCGGCCGCATAAGCCAGTTGAAATCCCCGCGACGGCTAAGCCGCTGGCTTCGGCAAGCAGCCGAATCTCTTTGAGCTCGGCGGCAGTGGTCTCCATCGTCAGGGAATGCAGCGAGGCGTTATCCTGTTCCAGATTCAGTTCCACGCCTTCAAAGCCCGCGGCTGCGAGCTGCCGGAACATCTCGGCAAACGAAACGCCGCCTGGAACGCTCCATGCGTTCAGTGATTTTTTCATGCAGTTTTCTCCCTTCCCGCCCGGCGCGGCCGCGCGGCATTGCGTTTTCTATGCCGATAGTGTATACTATTTTCGTTCCCTCTACAATAGATCAATCCGACGCGCATATGGACAAATCGCCTGTTTTCATTTTTTTCATCCGGCGGCAAGGCGCCGTTTGCAAGAAAACTCCGGGCGAAACCACGGAGGCCGTATTGGAATGAACAGTCAGTCGTTTTACCGCGCTTCGGCCGCTCAGGACAGCGACGAGGCGATTCTTTCCCGCCATTTGGTGGTCAACTGCGCCGGCGTATACGCCAACAACGCGCCCTTTACAACCCAGTCCAAGCAGGGACGGCAGGATTTTTATCTGCTCTTTCTCGACACCGGACATATGGATGTTTTCTTTGGCGGAGAAACCGTCCGCATAGCCTCCGGCGACCTGACCGTCTATTATCCCGGCACCCCTTACCACTATGCAAAAACAAATGCCGATGCGTTCGCCTATTACTGGGCGCATTTCACGGGCAGCGGCGCGTGCGCGCTGCTCAGCGCCTGCGGCTTCCCGCAGACCGGCGTCTACCCCACCGGCGCCGGAGGCAACGTCCAGATGCTGTTCCATCTGCTTTTCCGCGATTTTATTCTGCACGACGGCTGTTGGGAAATCTCTGCGGCGGCGCACCTGACGGATATCGCCGTCTCTCTCGGCCGCCGCGCCCGGCTCGCAGGCGCGCGGAAGGATCCCGCCGCATGGCTCGACGCCTCTTTGCAGTATATCAACGCGCATTACGCTTCGGAGCTTTCTGTCGCCGCGCTCGCGGAAATGTGCCACCTGAGCGCTGGACGCTATTGCAGCGTTTTTAAAGCCGAAACCGGCCTATCGCCGCAGAGCTATATCGTCGCTCTGCGTTTGGAAAACGCGCGGGCGCTGATGCTCCGCACCGATCTCAGTCTCAAACAGATCGCCGCCGCCGTCGGTTACGAAGACGCGCTCTACTTTTCGCGGCTGTTTAAACGCCATACCGGTATGCCGCCGAGTCAATACCGGCGTTCGCAGAAAATGTAGAGCGGCTCC
>QAMX01000003.1:28072-32826 GCA_003149835.1 Clostridiales bacterium | reverse complement strand
TTTGAAAACTGCATGGCGACGCTTTACCAAAAGGATTTCGACTGGTACCGCGACCGGGGGATCACGGTCGAAAACTGCCTCAACGTCACGACCGGTCCGGCTAAGCGCGAATATCAGATGTGGATGTACGGCGAGGTGTACGACTGAAAATGCGAAAAACCAGCCCATTACGTTTTTCCATCATCTCATCATAAGAACGTGACAGAGCCAAAGACGACGGACAGCCAAAGCGATCCGTCTTTTTTGTCCGCAGAAAGCGGCCGGTTATCCGATTTTACGAGGTGCTATTTTTCACGCGCAACCAACCTTTGCTTGAACAAATTCATTGCTCTTGGTATAATGGCATTAGTCAAAGCAAAAAAGGTGAGGCTATGTTTCACACGCAAAAATTTGGCGCATATTTTTCCCGACTTCGCAAAAGCGCCGACATGACACAATCTGAGCTTGCCGAAAAGCTGGGATTGACCCGGCAGGCTGTGTCGAGTTATGAGCGCGGCGACAGTTTCCCGGATGTCTCTATCCTTGTATTGATTGCTGATATTTTCGGCGTTACGCTCGATGATCTGATCAATTCCGGAGAGCCGACGCGGGGAGAGTCGATCATTCTCGGTAATATAGCGGTGGGCAGCGACGATGTGGTTGCAGAGAAAATCGAGGACATTGTCAATCTCGCGCCCTTGCTCAAACCAAGCGTTCTTCATAAGCTGTCTGTGGGACTGACCAAAAAAGGAATCGATATATCGAATATCGTCAGCCTTGCCGAGTATTTGAACGAAGACAGCGTTGTCGCCCTGCTTGAAAACGCAGCCTTTGACACGATCAGCGACGAGCTGGTTGAAAAGCTGATGCCGTTTTTGAACGACCGCTCCAAAGCGGCGGTATTCCAAAAAATCCTTGACGGCGAGATGGACTGGCGTCTGATCAAGGCGTTGCTGCCGTATGCGGAATATATGATGACAGAGATGGAAGCGGCGGTGCTTGAAGGCGCGCTGCCCGAAGCAGTATTGCAAATGATACATGCATACATATTCGGAAAAGAGGTGTGACATGGGATCAATTCGTGCGGCTCCTCCGTAACCGCACCAACGGAGATGATCCCGTATAAAACCGATATTTCCACCTTGTAGCGTTCCATAATTTATTTTACAGACGAATCAGATGATATTCAAAACAAGCCGTTCAAATGGATGGCAAATGTAAATTACGCCGTTATGAACGAGTATTATGTCCGAGCGTATACACGTCGATACATCGAGATATTCAAAGAAGATTTTACAGACAGCATTTTTATGACTTACAATCAGAAGGAAGAGGAAGTCTTTCTTTACATCGACAGCTTTGTTAGAGCTCTGCGTGATTACGAAAAATCAGATATGAGCTGTGAAGATTTTTACCTCGATAATCTGCCTAAAATCGGAGGATTGAAATGAAAGCCATATTTGCTTGCCCGAAATGCAAAACCGTTCTCGATTTATTTCGCTGCCCCAAATGCGGCTATGAAATTCCGCAAGTCCACTCGATATGGCAGTTCTGCGATGCCCCCGCAATACAGCTTGACGGCGGCGACAAATATATCGGCTACGACAATATCGGAGAGAATTTTGAGCCTGCCGTGAAATATTGGGATGCCAATAATACCGAACGCTATGGCGTTTACGAATCCTGCGGCGATAGGCTTGCGGCAATATTGGGACACGACGGCATCGCCCTTGACCTCGGCGCGGGGCTTGGCACGGCGTCGATTCCGCTGGCGCAAAACGGCATATTTACGATAGCTGGGGACATATCAAACGTTATGCTTGCTACGGCTGTAAAACGAGCCGGCGGCAGATACGCGAACCTGATTTGTGCGCGGATGAACGCATACGATATTCCCCTAACCGATCATTCTGTGGATATCGTTATTGAGAATGCTATGCTTCATCTTGTCAGCGATCCCGAAAAGGTGATCCGAGAAATTGTGCGCGTCTTGAAGCCGGAGGGGCAGCTGGTGCGCTACGGTTCATATGCTCAGCCGCTGAGCGAGGACGAGGCAAAGCAAAACGCATATTGCAACAGCGTTCTTTCTGATATTTCAGATGTGTTTTATGATACGCTGAAAGGATTTGGCTATGAGAGTATATGGTTCGATAATCATTTTGCCGATGTCATACTGAAATATTTTGAAAAGCCCTGCAATGAGGCAGTGCCCGGATTTTCTGAAATCTTCACTGACAAGCTGAAATTTCGCCTGCATCGGCTGAAAACAGGGGCGCACTCTGATTTACAGAATACCCCAAGGGAGTGGATAGACGCCGCATGGCGGGCAGCCGACAGATATGCGGTGCAAAGATACGGTGAGGACTACTTTGAAATCAAAGGGTTTTCGCGGTATGGCGCAGTAATTGACCGTTACAGAGTAAAAAAACGGATCGAACAATAAAATCTGCCCACAATACGGCAATGCATGAAGACGATCGGAGCCTTTTTTATATAGGGCTGCGTGAAAACAAACCCGGCCGGCGCGCGGGAAGCGATTCCCTGCGCGCCGGCCGGCTTATTTTTTTAGGGACGTCGAACGTCGGTCCCAGTGTGTGCGGGAGTGGCGGATACAAAGAGACGGATTTCGGGTGCGCCGCGGGCGATACGGGCGGGCGCACACATAGGCGCGCCTCTGCGGGCTTACGCCTGCGGCTTTTCGGCGCCGTTGACCATCTCGTCGGCCATGGCGCGGAGCTGGAATTTGAGGATCTTGCCCGCCGCGTTCATGGGGAACTCGTCGACAAAGCGGACATACGACGGCACCTTGTGGCGCGACATGTTCTGCCGGACGAAATCCTTGATTTCGTCCTCGGTCGCGGTCTGTCCTTTTTTCAGGATGATAAACGCCATGACCTCCTCGCCGAATTTCTTCGACGGCACGCCGACGACCTGAACGTCCTGCACGGCCGGATGCGTGTAGATCAGCTCTTCGATCTCGCGCGGGTAGACGTTTTCGCCGCCGCGGATAATCATGTCCTTGATGCGGCCGGTGATGCGGTAATAGCCGTTGGGGTCGCGGACGGCGAGGTCGCCGGAGTGAAGCCAGTTGTCCTTGTCGATGACGGCGCGGGTCGCTTCCTCCATTTTATAGTAGCCGCGCATGGTGTTGTAGCCGCGGCTGCAAAATTCGCCGGTCTGTCCGTCCGGCAGCTCCTCGCCGGTTTCGGGGTCGACGATCTTCGTCTCGACAAACGGCATGCTGCGGCCGACGGTGGAGACGCGCAGCTCCAGCGGGTCGTCGGTGTTGGTCATCGTCGTGGCGGGAGAGGCCTCGGTCTGGCCGTAGGTGATGGTGATCTCCTTCATGCCCATGCGGTCGATGACCTGGCGCATGACGTTGATGGGGCAGGGCGAGCCGGCCATAATGCCGGTGCGCAGGCTCGACAGATCGAATTTCGGGAAATCCGGATGGTCGAGCATAAAGATATACATCGTCGGCACGCCGTGAACGGCGGTGCAGCGCTCCTTTTCAATCGAGGTGAGCACCTTGACGGGGCTGAAATAGTCGACGAGCACCAGCGTCGTCGCGTGCGTCAGGCTCGCCATCGTCGCCAGCACGAGGCCGAAGCAGTGGAACAGCGGCACGGTGATGCAGAGCCGGTCCTTCGGGGAAAAGCGCATGTTTTCGCCGATGTAATAGCCGTTGTTGAGGATGTTGTAATGCGTCAGCATGACGCCCTTGGGAAAGCCCGTCGTCCCGGAGGTGTACTGCATGTTGGTGACGTCGTGCGGCGAGAGGGTGGCGCCGATCTCGTCGACGATGCCGTCGTCGAGCGCTTCGCCGCCGGCGAGCAGATCCTGCCATGTGAAGAGCCCGTCGGGCGCGGCGTCGGTCTCGTCATACGGGATGTAGACGACGTCTTCCAAAAACGGCAGCTTTTCCGAATGAAGCCCGACCGAGGAGCCGGTCTCGTCGATCTCCGGCAGCAAGGCCTTGACGATCGGCGTATATTCAGAATCCTTGGTGCCCTTGATATAGCAGAGAACCTTGGAGTCGGACTGGCGGAGCAGGTATTCCAGCTCAAAGACCTTGTAGTTGGTGTTGACCGTGACGAGCACGGCGCCGATCTTGGCGCAGCCAAAGAGCAGGTAGAGCCATTCGGGATAGTTCGTCGCCCAGATCGCCACCTTGTCGTCTCTGCGGACGCCGAGCGCCAAAAGCCCCTTGGCCACCTCGCAGGCGCGCCGGTCGAGCTGCTTCCAGCTCAGGCGGACGCCGCGGTCGACGTTGACGACCGCGTCCTGATCGGGATAAAACTCGGAGACGCGGTGCAGCCAGTCGCCGATGGTGATGTCCAAAAAGCCGTCTTTCATGATCGAATACATGTCGTTTTTCATCTGCTATTCCCCGTTTTTTTAAGTTGTTACAGGTTCGGTACAAAACAAAAAGCCCCTTTTGCCGAGTTCGGCAAAAGGGGCGCAATGATCCTGCGCGGTACCACCCTGACTTTGCGGCAAAAGCCGCCTCATTGAATGCCGTAACGTGCATTGCTCCGTCGCCGCTTACGCATCCGCCCGCCGTACGCGCGGGTACAGATTCTCAGCAGCGCCGCTCAGGAGTGAGCGCGGAGGGCGCAGACCTCATGCTTTCTCGCACCGGCCGAAAGCTCTCTGGTTTCGAGGCGTGACTTGCCCGCCGACATCTCCGTCGTCGCGTTTGTCTGGATTTCGATATTAGCAAATAGTATAGCACAGCTTTCTCCGTCTGTCAAGAGGGAATTCCACTTTTTTTG
>QAMX01000003.1:0-26584 GCA_003149835.1 Clostridiales bacterium | reverse complement strand
TTACGCCTGCGGCTTTTCGGCGC
This sequence comes from Clostridiales bacterium, assembly GCA_003149835.1. GTDB lineage: Bacteria > Bacillota > Clostridia > Oscillospirales > QAMX01 > QAMX01. The sequence continues at coordinate 26,561 of QAMX01000003.1, read as the reverse complement.
CGTTGACCATCTCGTCGGCCATGGCGCGGAGCTGGAATTTGAGGATCTTGCCCGCCGCGTTCATGGGGAACTCGTCGACAAAGCGGACATACGACGGCACCTTGTGGCGCGACATGTTCTGCCGGACGAAATCCTTGATTTCGTCCTCGGTCGCGGTCTGTCCTTTTTTCAGGATGATAAACGCCATGACCTCCTCGCCGAATTTCTTCGACGGCACGCCGACGACCTGAACGTCCTGCACGGCCGGATGCGTGTAGATCAGCTCTTCGATCTCGCGCGGGTAGACGTTTTCGCCGCCGCGGATAATCATGTCCTTGATGCGGCCGGTGATGCGGTAATAGCCGTTGGGGTCGCGGACGGCGAGGTCGCCGGAGTGAAGCCAGTTGTCCTTGTCGATGACGGCGCGGGTCGCTTCCTCCATTTTATAGTAGCCGCGCATGGTGTTGTAGCCGCGGCTGCAAAATTCGCCGGTCTGTCCGTCCGGCAGCTCCTCGCCGGTTTCGGGGTCGACGATCTTCGTCTCGACAAACGGCATGCTGCGGCCGACGGTGGAGACGCGCAGCTCCAGCGGGTCGTCGGTGTTGGTCATCGTCGTGGCGGGAGAGGCCTCGGTCTGGCCGTAGGTGATGGTGATCTCCTTCATGCCCATGCGGTCGATGACCTGGCGCATGACGTTGATGGGGCAGGGCGAGCCGGCCATAATGCCGGTGCGCAGGCTCGACAGATCGAATTTCGGGAAATCCGGATGGTCGAGCATAAAGATATACATCGTCGGCACGCCGTGAACGGCGGTGCAGCGCTCCTTTTCAATCGAGGTGAGCACCTTGACGGGGCTGAAATAGTCGACGAGCACCAGCGTCGTCGCGTGCGTCAGGCTCGCCATCGTCGCCAGCACGAGGCCGAAGCAGTGGAACAGCGGCACGGTGATGCAGAGCCGGTCCTTCGGGGAAAAGCGCATGTTTTCGCCGATGTAATAGCCGTTGTTGAGGATGTTGTAATGCGTCAGCATGACGCCCTTGGGAAAGCCCGTCGTCCCGGAGGTGTACTGCATGTTGGTGACGTCGTGCGGCGAGAGGGTGGCGCCGATCTCGTCGACGATGCCGTCGTCGAGCGCTTCGCCGCCGGCGAGCAGATCCTGCCATGTGAAGAGCCCGTCGGGCGCGGCGTCGGTCTCGTCATACGGGATGTAGACGACGTCTTCCAAAAACGGCAGCTTTTCCGAATGAAGCCCGACCGAGGAGCCGGTCTCGTCGATCTCCGGCAGCAAGGCCTTGACGATCGGCGTATATTCAGAATCCTTGGTGCCCTTGATATAGCAGAGAACCTTGGAGTCGGACTGGCGGAGCAGGTATTCCAGCTCAAAGACCTTGTAGTTGGTGTTGACCGTGACGAGCACGGCGCCGATCTTGGCGCAGCCAAAGAGCAGGTAGAGCCATTCGGGATAGTTCGTCGCCCAGATCGCCACCTTGTCGTCTCTGCGGACGCCGAGCGCCAAAAGCCCCTTGGCCACCTCGCAGGCGCGCCGGTCGAGCTGCTTCCAGCTCAGGCGGACGCCGCGGTCGACGTTGACGACCGCGTCCTGATCGGGATAAAACTCGGAGACGCGGTGCAGCCAGTCGCCGATGGTGATGTCCAAAAAGCCGTCTTTCATGATCGAATACATGTCGTTTTTCATCTGCTATTCCCCGTTTTTTTAAGTTGTTACAGGTTCGGTACAAAACAAAAAGCCCCTTTTGCCGAGTTCGGCAAAAGGGGCGCAATGATCCTGCGCGGTACCACCCTGACTTTGCGGCAAAAGCCGCCTCATTGAATGCCGTAACGTGCATTGCTCCGTCGCCGCTTACGCATCCGCCCGCCGTACGCGCGGGTACAGATTCTCAGCAGCGCCGCTCAGGAGTGAGCGCGGAGGGCGCAGACCTCATGCTTTCTCGCACCGGCCGAAAGCTCTCTGGTTTCGAGGCGTGACTTGCCCGCCGACATCTCCGTCGTCGCGTTTGTCTGGATTTCGATATTAGCAAATAGTATAGCACAGCTTTCTCCGTCTGTCAAGAGGGAATTCCACTTTTTTTGCCTTTTTTATTTTGGCTTGCGCCCGCCGCGAAGGGATACCGCAGAGGCGAATCCGGCGCGCCGCGGCGTTTTGCCTTGACAGCGCTTTTCGTTTGGAGTATACTTTCTGCAAAGCGCCGCGCAGCCGTTTTCAGAAGCGGAGACAAGCGCTTTTGCGAATCAAGGGACAGGAGAAAAGAATATGCATATCTACAACGAGCCGGTGTATGACCTCAACGAGCTGGCGCGGTACAACCTGCACGTCCATACGGTGTTTTCGCGCTGCGCAAAGCCGGAGATGCTGCTGAAAGACATCGTCGCAACGGCCGAGGCGGCGGGCGTCGAGATGATCGCGCTGACCGACCACTATAATTTCCACGACTACGACGAGTGCTATCTCGCGCAGATCCGGCTTCTGAAACGGCAGGCCGCGGCGCTCGGCACGAAGCTGCGCATCCTGTTTTCCGGCGAGCTCTCCAATTACGGCGTCGGCAAGCAGCTGGAATCGGCCGAGACCGTCGCGGCGCTTGACTACCGGCTCTATACCTGCAACCATTTCCATCTCCCCGTCTGGGAACACCCCGAGGACAAGTCGCCGCGCGGCTACGCGCAGTTCCAGCTCGACTGCATCCGCGCGCTCATGGAGGCGCGCCGCGCCGACTGTATCGCGCACCCGCTGATCGGCCGCTTTGTCAAAATCTGCGAGCCGGCCGAGGTCACCAAAACGATCACCGACAACGAGCTTGGCGAGCTGTCGGAGCTGGGGCGCGAGGCGCATGTGGCGTGGGAGCTGAACGCCGGCGCGGTCTACGGCGATCCGGAGCTGTTCCGGCGGCTCTGGAACATCGGCCGCGAGGCGGGGACGTATTTTCATTTCGGAACCGACGCGCATACGCTGGCCGCGCTGGACACGTTCGCGCACGTCGAGCGGCTGCGGGAGATCCTCTGCTGACAAAAAGCCCGGGCGGCTTCCGGCAAACCAAAGGCATCAAACAGTGAACGCTGCGGAACCCAATGGGTTCCGCAGCGTCTATCGAAACGGCGCCGCTCCGCCCGCGCAACATCTAACGCACCCGCGAACAAACGGGCGGGCGCATCGCCGGAGCTTTCCGTCTGTTCATTCTATGCGCGCCCCGCGGCTTGTGTGCACGGGGCCCTGCGGCGGCTGCGCCGGCAAAAGGAGGAAGGATCCGCTTGAAGGGAACGGTTTTTAACATTCAGCGCTTTTCCCTGCACGACGGCCCGGGCATCCGCACGACGGTCTTTCTGAAAGGCTGCAACCTGCGCTGCTTCTGGTGCCACAATCCCGAGGGGCTGTCCGTCCGGCCGCAGTTGCTGCGCTATCCCGACAAGTGCGTCGGCTGCGGGCGCTGCGCGGCGGTCTGTGAAAACGGCCTTGACGCGGCCGCGTGCGCCGGCTGCCTGCGCTGCGCGGCGGTCTGTCCGGCCGGCGCGCGGGTGACGGCGGGGGAGGAAAAGAGCGACGAGGAGGTCGCTGAGCTGGTTCTGCGCGACGCCGTGTTTTACGGGCGGGACGGCGGCGTCACCTTTTCGGGCGGCGAGCCGCTGTTGCAGGCGGCGTTCGTGGCCGCGTGCATGGAGCGGCTGGCGGCGAACGGCGTTGGCGGCGCAATCGAGACGGCGGGCTGCGTGCCGTGGGAGTCTTTTGAACAGGCGCTGGCGGCGGAGCCGCTGGTGATTCTCGACGTCAAGCACCATGACGCGGCCGCGTTCGCGCGCTGCACAGGCGGACGGTTGGAGCTTGTGTTGGAAAATCTGCGGCGGCTGTCCCGGCGCGGCGCGCGCTTCTGGGTGAGGATCCCCGTCATCCCCGGGGTAAACGACGGCGAAGCGTGCGTCTCCGCGATCGGCGCGGCGATCGCGAACGCCTGCCGCGGCGGAGCGCTGCCGGAAAAGGCGGAGCTGATGCCGTTTCACGCCCTCGGCGGCGGCAAATACGCGGCGCTCGGCGCGGCGTATCAGGCGGACGGGCTTGAACCGCCTCCGGCAGAGCGAATCGAGCGCTGCAAGGCCGCGCTGGCCGCGCAGGGGCTTTTTGCCTGCTGACCGAACCTGCCGAAAAACAGGGCCGGAAATCAAAGAAAGCCGCTCCCTGCCGGAATACGGCGATTCTGCCGTAGATTGTGCGGCGCGCGTCGAAAGGTTTTTTTCGATTATGTTTGAATTCACTCGGGAGATATGGTATAATAAAGACGCACCGGCGGGAAAGCACGGATCCATTCCCGCGGGAAAAACCGGAAAAACGACCGATATCCGGCATTTTTGAGATACAACCGACAGGAGGCAACCCCTATGAGCGAGGAATACGGGAACGATTTCATCACCCTGACCGACGAGGACGGCAACGAGGTCGAGCTGGAGCATCTGGATACCTTAGAGTATGAAGGCGAGACCTATATGGCTTTTGTCGCCGCCAACGAAACGCCCGAAGAGGTGCTCGACGAGGAATCGGCCGAGCTGATTATTCTGAAAGTCGAGACGGAGGCGGACGGCGAGGAAATGCTTGTCACGCTCGAAGACGACGACTTGCTGGAAACGATATTCGATCTGTTTGTCGAGCGGCTGGAAGCCGAAGACGGCGAGGAAGCCGGCGAAGAGGCCGATTTCAGCGACGACGAGGCGTAGGCTGCGACGCCGCCGGCCGCGGCGCGTCCGGCTGGAAATTTCTGCGCTCCGCCTATGCCGGCAGGCAGAAAGCCGTTGCCGCCCGGCCGCAGACAGGCGGGCGGACAGCGATTTGTTTTTTACCTCCCCCTGCGTGGTTCGTGATCTGTTTGTTTTTAACCCACAAAACGACGAAAAGGGATTCCGCGTTCTCTCGCGGTTCGCAGGCCTCCCGCCTGCCTTTTGCGGGCGGAAGTTGGAAGCGGTAAAACGAGAGACAGGTTGCCCACCTGGACAATATGTGCAGGTTATTTTCGGCAGACACGGCCTTATCGCGGGGGACAAAGCGAGCTCTCCATCCCCTCTCCGCCGCGCTGCGCTTTTGCCGGCGCGGAATTGCAGTCACGGAGAAAGCGGCGGCGGAGAGCCGGAAACCGGAGGGCGCTTCGCGGCCGGAAGGTTTTGAACTTTGTTGACAGGCGCCTGTGGCCGGGCGTTTTTGATTTTACATGTTAGGCGGATGACGGCATGAAGCTTGTCTGTATTTCCGGCGGCGCCGGGGCGGCCGAGGCGCTCGCGTCGCTGCGGCGCGCGGGGATCGCGTTCGCCGAGCTGTTTGAGGCGGACGCTCTGATCTCCTCCTCCGCGCGCGGGGCCAAGGCGCGGGGAAAGCGCTTGGCGTGGCGCGCAGCCGGGGCGGGCGCCGAGGGAATTTTTTGTGTCGGTGAGGCCGGTCTTCAAGCCGGCCTTTTTGCGTTGCGCTTTTTTCGGAAAACGCCTGTGCCCGTCCTCGCGGTATACGCGGGCGCACAGGGGAAATCCGCGCGGCTTTGCGGGTTTGACGCGCTGCTCTTCCTCTGCGGCGAAGACCGGACGGCCGCGCTCCGGCACGGCGCCGACCCTTACCGGATGTTTCCGGCCGGCGAAGCGGCCGCGGCGCTGAACGCCGCGGCGCGGCGCAAATGGGCCGGAGCCGAGCCGAAGGGGATCGTCGTCTGCGGCTCCTATGGGCTCGGCAACCTCGGCGACGAGGCCATGCTCGCCTCGATTCTCTCCGAGCTGCGCCGGACAGCGCCCGACCGTCGGATCACGGTCGTCTCCCGCAACCCCGAGGAGACGCGCCTTGCGCACTGTGTGGACGCGGTGCATTCGTTTGCGCTGCCGGCATTGGCGGCGCGGCTGCGGCGGGCGCGGCTTTTTATCAGCGGCGGCGGCACGCTGCTCACCGACCTGACGAGCACGCGCTCGCTGCGCTACTATCTGCTGACGATCCGCATGGCGCACCGGCTGGGCGCGCGCGTGCTGCTCTACGGCTGCGGGATCGGCCCGATCACCGGCGAGCAGAACCGCCGCGGAACCGCCGCGGTTCTGAACCGCAGCGCGGACATCGTCGCCGTGCGCGACGGCGCTTCGCTGGCGCTGCTGGCCGAGCTCGGCGTGACAAAGCCGGAGCTGATTCGCTCGCGCGACGCCGCCTTTTCCCTGCGCGCGGAGGATATGCGCGCCGAAGCCTCTCCGGCTGTGCGGAAAAAGCTCGCCGCCGCCGGAAAATACGCCGTCTACGCCGTGCGGCCGTGGAGCGGCGACGAGGCGTTTGCGCCGGAGCTGGCGGCGGCCGCCGAGCGGCTCTGGCGCGAACGCGGGCTGACGCCGGTCTTTCTGCCCATGGAGCCGCCGCGCGATCTGCCGCTTTCCCGCCGTATCGCCGAAGCGGTTCGCGCCCCGTCTGTGCTGCTGGACGGGCCGATGACGTTTGAGGACGCGTTTGCCGCCGTCGGCGGCGCGGCGCTCGTCGTCAGTATGCGGCTGCACGCGCTGATCGCCGCGAGCATCGCGCGGGTTCCGTTCGTCGGCGTCTCCTATGACGTCAAGATCAGCTCGTTTATGAAGGATTCCGGCAGCCCCGCCTGCGTGGACTACTACGGAGCCACGGCCGACGGCCTGTGCGCCGCGGCGGAGTACACCCTGCGGGAAAAAGACCGCGCCTTTGCGCCGCCGGCCGGCTCTGAAAACGCCGACGCGGTGAGAAAGCTGCTGGAAGGATAAAGGGGCCGGACGTCTGAAAAAAGGCGAATCATGCCGGCGCGCGGCGCGGGCGAAAAGGCGTGAAAACGATTTTTTGCAGAGCGCGCCGCGGGGGAAGAGCCTGCGGCGCGGAAATCAGGAGGTTTCAGGATGAAAATTCTCGTCGTCGTCGACATGCAGAACGATTTTATCACCGGCAGCCTCGGAACCAAAGAGGCCGAGGCGATCGTCCCGGCGGTCGCGCAAAGAATCCGGGAGTTTGACGGCCGGGTGCTTTTCACCCGCGACACCCACGAAGCGGATTACGCCGAAACGCAGGAGGGGCGGAATCTGCCGGTGCCGCACTGTATCCGCGGCACCGAGGGCTGGCGCCTGCATCCGGAGATCGAGGCGCTGAGAAAGGAGCCGCCGATCGACAAGGCCGCCTTCGGCAGCGCTGAGCTTGGCGAGGCGCTGCGCGCGCAGCAGCGCGGCGGCGAAAAAATCGAGAGCATTACGCTCGTCGGACTTTGCACCGATATCTGCGTGATCTCAAACGCCCTGCTGCTCAAAGCCTTTCTGCCCGAGACGCCGCTCATTGTCGACGCGGCCTGCTGCGCGGGCGTGACGCCGGAGAGCCACTGCCGCGCGCTCGAAGCGATGCGGGTCTGCCAGATCGAGATCGCAAACGGGTAAAGGCGCGCGGGCAGAGGAAACGGAAGCGGATGGGCGCGGTTTTTGAAGGCCGTTCTATGGCCGGTTCGACTGGGACAGACGTTTCGGAAAAGGTTAAGGGGGCTTTGCGTGTTGAGCCGCTCTTTTCCGGCCGATTCGGTTTTTGCGCCGGCGGCGGGCTTTTCGCTTTTTGACCGCTTGCAGTTTCAGAGAATTTTCCCGCGTTTGAGCATGGACGGAACCGTTTTTTCCTGCCGGCCGTTCCGTCTGAACGGCCGGCGATTTTTTTTATAAGGAGGCACGAATATGAAAAAACTCCGCTGGGGAATTTTGGGCACAGGCTCGATTGCCAACCGCTTTGCAAACGACCTGAAAACATACGACGGCGCAGTCCTCGCGGCGGTCGGCTCGCGCGCGCCGGAGACGGCGGCGGCTTTCGGCGCGGCGCACGGGATCGGCGCGGAAAATTGCTTCGGGAGCTACGAGGCTCTGGCCGCCTCGCCGGACGTTGACATCGTCTATATCGCCAGCCCCCACAGCCATCACGCCGAACACATGACGCAGATGCTCGAAGCGGGCAAGCACGTTTTGTGCGAAAAGGCGTTTACACTGAACGCAGGCGAGGCGCGGCGCGTTTTCGACCTCGCGCGAAAAAAGGGGCTTTTTGCGGCCGAAGCGATGTGGACGCGCTTCCTGCCCGCCAACCGCGCGCTTTCCGCGCTGCTCGCCGGCGGAGCGCTCGGCGAGCTCACGACGGCCAGCGCCTTTTTCGGAAACTATTTCCCCGACGAATGGCCGCTGACGCACCGCATTTATAACCCGCTGCTCGGCGGCGGCGCGCTGCTCGACATGGGCGTTTACGCGGTGTCGTTTCTCTCCATGCTCGCCGGAGACGCCGCGCCGGAGCGGCTTTCGGCCGTCGGGACGCGCTTTGCCGCCACCGGCGTGGATGACCGGTCGGTTCTGACGATGATCTATCCAAACGGGCTGATGAGCGTCGCCGGCTGCGCGATCAAGGCGCAGATGCGGCCGGACGGGTTTGTCTCGGGGTCTCTGGGGAAAATTTCCGTGCCCTTGTTCTGGAAAGCCGAAACGTTTTCCGTCGAGCTGCGCGGCAAAGAGGCGGAGGAGCGGCGCTATCCGCTGACAATGGGCGCTCTGGCCTATGAGGCGGCCTCCGTCACGGAGGATATTCTCGCGGGGAGAACCGAGAGCTCGGTCGTGCCGCAGCGCGCCACCCTGCGCGTCATGGAGCTTTTGGACTACGCGCGCGGCGCGCTGGGCTGCCGCTATGCGGCCGACGAGGGGCTTTGCCTCGGCGAAGGCGCGTGCAGGCCCTGATGAGCGCGCTGTGGATTGCCGGCGCCGCCGGAATACTGCTGGCCGCGCTGCTCGCTGCGGCGGTCTACATCCTCACCGGCCGCGTCGTCCGGCCGCGCGTGCGCAGCTTTGACGAAGCGTTCGACGCCTTCGGCGAAAGGGGGAAAGCGCTTCGCCGCCTCTACGACTCTCTGCCGCACGAGGCGTTTACGGTCTGCGCCGGCGACGGGACGGCGCTCTCCTGCGAGCTGATCCGCGCCGAAACGGAGACTTCGCCGCCGCGGATTGTCATTATGGCGCACGGATTTGGCTTTAACCGCGCCGGAGAGGTGAAATATATCCCCTTTTTCAGAAAACGCGGCTTTCACGTCGTCCTCTTCGACCAGCGGCACGCCGGCGCGAGCGGCGGGCGCTATACGACCATGGGCGCAAAGGAGCGCTATGACCTGCTGCGCGTGACCGACGCGGTGTTCGCGCGCTTCGGCGAAGACGCGGTCGTCGGCACCCACGGCGAGAGCATGGGCGGCGCGACGGTGCTTCTGAACGCCGCGCTCGACGGGCGGCTCGCGTTTGCCGTCGCCGACTGCGCCTACGCCTCGTGCCGCGAGCAGCTCGCCTATACGCTGAGCAAGCGGGCGCGGCCGCTGGCCTGGCTGCTGATCCCGCTGTGCAGCCGCATGGCGAAGCTGCGCGCGGGCTTTTCGTTTGACGACGCCTGTCCGGAAAAGGCGCTTGCGCAGATCGAACGCCCGCTGCCGATCCTGTTTGCGCACGGCACGGCCGATTCGGTCGTCCCATGCGGCGCGGCGGCGCGGCTTTTGCAGGCGTATCGCGGGCCGAAGGATGTGCTGTACGGCCGCGGCAGCGGGCATACGCATACCGCGCTCGATTATCCGGCGGAGTATGACCAGGCCGTCGGCGCGCTGCTGAAACGATGCGGGCTGTGACGCGGCGGAGCCATATGAAAAGAAAACGGCGCGCGGGGAGAAACATTTTTCCGTTTGCTTTCCGCGCCCTTTTTTTTCATTCAGCCTTTTTTCGCGCAGGCGGAATTTCTTTTCCGGCCGCCCGAAGCCCTTTTCATTTGCCGGCGGTTATGATATAATGTTCAGACGGAAACAGAGCCGCCTGAAACGGCGGTTCGATAACAGAGAGGTGTTTTCTTTGCGGGCATTACTGCGGATTTACTGCGCCTTTTTCCGCGTCGGGGCGCTGACCTTTGGCGGCGGCTATTCCATCATCCCCATGCTGGAAAAGGAAGCCATCGACCGCTATCACTGGCTGACAAAAGAGGAGCTGTTGGACTTTTTTGCCGTCAGCCAGTGCATCCCCGGCATCATCGCCAGCAACATGGCGATCATGGTGGGCAACAAGGCCAGAGGCGTTTCAGGCGCCGTGACGGCCGCCATCGGCGTGATCTCTCCCTCGATTCTGATCATTATGATCATCGCCGCTTTTTTGAAAAATTTCTCCCATCTCGCCATCGTGCAGAACGCGTTTTGGGGCATCCGCGTCGTGGTCGCGGCGCTCATTGTCAGCGTGATCATCAACATGCTGAAAACCGGCGTGATCGACAAGGTGACGGCCGCGATCTTTGTCGCCGTCTTTCTGTGCGCGACGCTGCTGCCGCTGTCCCCCATCTGGTATGTCGTCGGCGCGGCGCTGTGCGGCCTGATCGTCAGCCGAATCCGCAAAGGGAGGAAGGGCAAATGATCTTTTACTTACAGCTTTTCTGGGAGTTTTTTAAAACCGGCCTTTTCACCGTCGGCGGCGGGCTGGCCGCCCTGCCCTTTCTCTACGATATCGCGACGCGCACCGGCTGGTATACCCACGCCCAGCTCATCGACATGGTCGCCGTTTCGGAGTCGACGCCGGGGCCGATCGGGATCAACATGGCCACCTATGTGGGCTTTACGCTGCGCGGCGTCCCCGGGGCGCTCGTCGCCTCTGTGGCGATGGTGCTGCCCTCGTGCGTCATCGCCCTCCTTGTCGCGCGCGCTTTGCAAAAATTCCGCGAAAACCCCTTGGTCAACTCGGCGTTTTACGGCCTGCGCCCCGCCGTCTGCGGGCTGATTGCCAACGCCTGCTGGGGCATCGTCAGCGTTTCCATGTTCGATTTTTCCGCGAAGGGCTTTTTCAATATCGTCAACATCCCCGCCTTTGTGATCTTCGGCATTGCGCTCTTTTTCATCCGTAGGTATAAAAAGCTGCACCCGGTGGTCTTTATCGCCGCCGGCGCTTTGATCGGCATTGTCGTCGGCGAACTGATGTAAGGAGGAAACCGCCATGCGTTTTGACCCGCACCGCTATGCGTATCCGTCCCGCCGCAACGTCGTCTACGGCGCGCGCGGCATGGTCTGCACCTCGACGCCGCTGGCCGCCCAGGCCGGCCTCTCCGTCCTGCAAAAGGGAGGCAACGCCGTTGACGCGGCCGTCGCAGCCGCCGCGGCCCTCACCGTTTTAGAACCGAACTCCAACGGCCTCGGAAGCGACGCCTTCGCCCTGGTCTGGCACGGCGGCAGGCTTTACGGCCTCAACGCCAGCGGCTATTCGCCGAAAAACCTGACGCTGGAACAGCTTTTGGCCAAGGGCTATACCGAGATGCCCGCCGAGGGCTGGGAGCCCGTCATGGTCCCCGGCGCGCCGGGCGGCTGGGCCGAGCTGTCGAAACGCTTCGGCCGCCTGCCCTTGACCGACGCTTTGGAGCCCGCCGCCTCCTACGCCGAAACGGGCTATCCCGTCTCCCCGACCATCGCCGCCAACTGGGGCAAGGCCTTCGCGCTCTATACCAGGCTGGCAAACCCGCTGTTCGACTCGTGGTTTGCCACGTTCGCGCCCAAGGGGCGCGCGCCGGCGGCCGGCGAGATCTGGGCCAGCGCCGACATGGCGAGAACCCTGCGCGAAATCGCCGCGACGGGCGCGGAGAGCTACTACCGCGGCGAGCTGATGCGCAAAATCGTCGCCTTTTCCGACGAGACGGGCGGCTGGCTCTGCGAGGAGGACTTCACCGGCTATCACCCCGAATGGGTCGAGCCGATCACGGCGAACTACCGCGGCTATGACGTCTATGAAATGCCGCCCAACGGCCACGGCATCACCGTGCTGATGGCGCTCAACATCCTGTCGGGCATGGAACTGCCTGCGGAAAAGGAGAACCCCGAAACCTATCACAAGCTCATTGAGGCCCTGAAACTCGCCTTTATCGACGCGAGAACCTACGTCGCCGACCCCGCCGCGATGAAGACCACGGTCGGGCAGCTCCTTTCGGCCGGTTACGCCGCCCGCCGCCGCGCTCTGATCGGCGAAGAGGCGATTCAGCCGTATGCGGGCGACCCGCGCTGCGGCGACACCGTTTATCTCTGCACGGCCGACGGAGAGGGCAACATGGTCTCCTATATCCAGAGCAACTACAAAAACTTCGGCTCCGGCATCGTCATCCCGGGCACTGGCATCTCCTTGCAGGACCGCGGCTGCGGCTTCTCGTTTGATCCGGCGTCGGACAACTGCTACGCGCCGGGCAAGAAGGCGTATCATACCATTATCCCCGGCTTTTTGTGCAAGGACGGCAAGGCGGTCGGCCCCTTCGGCGTCATGGGCGGCTTTATGCAGCCGCAGGGGCATTTGCAGGTGCTCGTCAACGCCATCGATTACGGCATGAACCCGCAGGAATGCCTGGACGCGCCCCGCTTTCAGTGGGCGGGCGGCTTGAAAATTCAGTTGGAGGAAGCGATGGCCCCCGGCATCGCCGCCGGCCTCCGCGCGCGCGGCCACGAGGTCGAGATTCTAAAAAGCGGGAGCTTTATGGGCCGCGGCGAAATCATCTGGAACACCGAGCACGGCACGCTCGCCGGCGCGACCGAGCCCCGCTGCGACGGGCAGGTCGCCGTCTGGTAACGCTGCTTTTACCGGAAAAGACGCCGGAATTTGGAAAATTCCGGCGTCTTTTTTTGTTTTCAGGCCGGGAAAAAGCTTGAAAAGGCCGGCGGCGGGGTTGACTTTTCTGCGGCCGGGGCGTATACTGTATATGCAGTTTTGCAAGCTCAGATACCCCCTGACATGAAGATGGAATTTCCTTCCATCCGGGTGAAAGGCGGCCGCTTTATCTCGTAAAATGGAGAGCATGATACGGGGTATATTGCCGCGCCTCTTTCACGGAGGGCGGCAATTTTTGGTTTTTGTAGGAGGTCTCGCATGATGGAGACGCGCGTGGCGGTTATGGGGATCATTGTCGAGCATATGGACGCGGTCGAACCGCTGAACGCGGTTCTGCATGAGTACGGAAGCTCGATCGTCGGCAGGATGGGGATTCCGTATCGGGAGAAAAAGATCAATATCATCAGCGTCGCCGTGGACGCGCCGCAGGACACGATCTCGGCCATGGCGGGAAAGATCGGGAAGATTGCCGGCGTCAGCGTCAAAACGGCGTATTCCAACAAGATTTTCTCATGAAAAACGAGCTGTTTTCGCTGATCGACACGCTTGAAGAGCGTCGCTCGCTGGCGCTCGGCGAATATGAAGCCCTGATCGAAGGGCGCACCGGGGAAGCGGCCGCCTATCTGGCCGCAAAGGCGGCGGCGCAGCGGCAACGGGTTTACGGCCGTTCCGTCTTTGTCCGCGGACTGATTGAGATCTCAAACATCTGCCGAAACGACTGTCTGTACTGCGGCATCCGCAGAAGCAACCGCGCGTGCGAGCGGTACAGGCTCAGCGCCGAACAGATCGCTGCCTGCTGCGACGAGGGCTATGCCCTTGGCTTCCGCACCTTTGTCATGCAGGGCGGCGAGGACCCGTTCTTTACCGACGAGGTTGTGTGCGGCATAGTCCGCCGCGTCAAGCTGCGGCATCCCGACTGCGCCGTCACGCTTTCGCTGGGCGAGCGGAGCCGGGAGAGCTATCAGCGGCTCTTTGACGCGGGCGCGGACCGCTATCTGCTGCGCCATGAAACCGCCGACGAGGCGCATTACCGGTCGCTTCACCCGCCGGAAATGTCGTTTGAGCGGCGGATGCGGTGTCTGTCCGACTTGCGGGAGATCGGCTATCAGACGGGCTGCGGCTTTATGGTCGGCTCTCCGGGGCAGACCGCGGCGGCGCTCGCAAAGGACTTGAAATGGATCGAGACGTTTCAGCCCGACATGTGCGGCATCGGGCCGTTTATCCCGCACCGGGAGACGCCGTTCCGCGGCGAACCGGCGGGCAGCGTGGAGCTGACCTGTTATCTCCTGTCCGTCATACGCCTGATCCTCCCGTGGGTTTTGCTCCCGGCCACCACGGCGCTGGGGACAATGGAAGCCGACGGGCGCGAAAAGGGAATTCTGGCGGGCGCAAACGTCGTAATGCCGAACCTGTCGCCCGCGGCGGTGCGGCGGAAATATGAGCTGTACGACGGCAAGCTCTCGGACGGCAGCGAATCGGCGCAGCAGAGGGACAGCCTTGCGGCGCGGATGCGCGCGATCGGCTATGAGCTTGTGACGGACCGCGGCGACGTCAAAAGGGATTCAAACATCTAAACGGGAAGAGTTTCTGACCAGAAGAAAGGAAAGGTTCAAATGGCGGTCTACAATCCGAAATCTCTGAAAGCAGAGGAATTTATCAACGACGGAGAAATCCTCGAAACACTCGAATACGCGGAAAAAAACAAGCGCAACACGGCGTTGATCGACGCGATTCTTGAAAAAGCGCGGCCGAAGAAAACGGAAGCCGGCGCGACGTGCAGCGGGCTGACGCACCGCGAGGCGTCGGTGCTGCTGGCCTGCGACATCCCCGAAAAGATCGAGCAGATCTACCGCATCGCCGAGGAAATCAAGCTGGCGTTTTATGGCAACCGCATTGTCATGTTCGCGCCGCTCTACCTCTCGAATTACTGCGTCAACGGCTGTGTATACTGTCCTTACCACCTCAAAAACAAGCACATCGCCAGAAAAAAGCTGACGCAGGAGGAGGTGCGGCGGGAGGTCGTGGCCTTGCAGGACATGGGCCACAAGCGGCTGGCGATTGAAGCCGGCGAGGACCCCGTCAACAACCCGATCGAATATATCCTCGAATGCATCAAAACCATTTACAGCGTCAATCACAAAAACGGCGCGATCCGCAGAGTCAACGTCAACATCGCCGCGACAACGGTGGAAAATTACCGCCGCCTGAAAGAAGCGGGGATCGGCACGTATATTCTGTTTCAGGAGACGTATCATAAAAAGAGCTATCTGGAACTCCACCCGACCGGACCGAAGCACGACTATGACTATCACACCGAGGCCATGGACCGGGCCATGGAGGGCGGCATAGACGACGTCGGCCTCGGCGTGCTGTTCGGCTTGGAGCTGTACAAATACGAATTCGCAGGCCTGATCATGCACGCGGAGCATCTGGAAGCGGTTCACGGCGTCGGGCCGCACACCATCAGCGTCCCGCGGATCAAGCGCGCCGACGACATCGACCCGACCGCTTTTGACAACTCCATCTCCGACGAGATCTTTGCCAAAATTACGGCCTGTATCCGTCTGGCCGTCCCCTATACCGGCATGATCATCTCCACAAGAGAGTCGGAGCAGGTGCGCACAAAGCTGCTGCGGCTCGGCATCTCGCAGGTCAGCGGCGGCTCCCGCACGTCGGTCGGCGGCTATACCGAGGCGGAGCGGCCGCACGACACCGAGCAGTTCGACGTGTCCGACCAGCGCTCGCTGGACGAGGTGGTGCGCTGGCTGATGCAGAACGGGCACATCCCCTCCTTCTGCACGGCGTGCTACCGCGAGGGAAGAACCGGAGACCGCTTTATGAGCCTCTGCAAAAGCGGGCAGATTCTCAACTGCTGCCATCCGAACGCGCTGATGACGCTGGCGGAGTTTCTGGTCGATTACGCCTCCGAGGAGACAAAGCGAATCGGCTTTGCGCTGATCGAAAAAGAGCTTGAAAAGATCCCGAAGGAAAAGGTGCGCGCCGTCGCGGCGCAGAACATCGCGGACATCAGCAACTCAAACCGCCGCGACTTCCGCTTTTAGCTTGGGAAAGGAGCGCTTGAACGTATGGGACTGAACGACACGCCGGCGGCGGAGCGCGTGCATATCGGCTTTTTCGGGCTCAGAAACGCGGGAAAGTCCAGCGTGGTCAACGCCGTCACCGGACAGGAGCTCGCCGTCGTCTCCGACGTCAAGGGGACGACCACCGACCCCGTGAAAAAATCGATGGAGCTTCTGCCGCTCGGCCCGGTCGTCATCGTTGACACGCCGGGCACGGACGACGAGGGCGCGCTCGGCGCGCTGCGCGTCAAAAAGGCGAAGCAGGCGTTGGAGTATACGGATATCGCCGTCCTCGTGGTGGACGCCGCCAGAGGGCTCGAAGCCGGCGACCGCGCGCTCATCGCGCTGTTTTCCGAAAAAAATCTGCCCTATGTCGTCGCCTACAACAAAGCCGACCTGCTCGCCGACTGCCCGCCGCCGACGGAAAATTCGATCTATGTGAGCGCGGCGACAGGGCAAAATATCCGCGAGTTGAAAGAAATGCTGGCGCGCCTGACAAAGAGCGCCGGGAACGAAAAGCGGCTCATCGCCGATCTGGTGAGCGGGGGAGAGATCGCCGTGCTCGTCGTGCCGATCGATTCGGCGGCGCCGAAGGGGCGGCTGATTCTGCCGCAGCAGCAGACGATCCGCGATATCCTCGAAGCCGGCGCCGCGGCGGTCGTCTGCCGCGACAGCGAATTCAGCGATACGCTGGCCCGGCTCGGCGCGCCGCCGAAGCTCGTCGTCACCGATTCGCAGGTCTTTGGAAAAGTATCGGCGGAAACGCCCGCGGACGTTCTGCTGACCTCTTTTTCCATTCTCTTTGCCCGCTATAAGGGCAATCTTCCGGAGTTGGTGCGCGGGGTCGCGCAGCTAACGCGCCTCAAAGACGGCGACAGGGTGCTGATCTCCGAGGGCTGTACGCACCACCGCCAGTGCGGGGACATCGGGACGGTCAAGCTGCCGGCATGGATTCGGAAATATACGGGCCGGAACCCCGAATTTTGCTTCACATCGGGGACGGAATTTCCGGAGGACCTGTCGCAGTACGCGCTGATTCTCCACTGCGGCGGCTGTATGCTCAACGAGAGGGAAATGCAGAGCCGCCTCCGCCGCGCCGCCGAATGCGGCGTGCCGGTCACCAATTACGGCATCGCCATCGCGCAGATGCACGGCATTCTCCGCCGCAGCCTCGAACCGTTTCCTGAAATTTTAAAGCTTTTGGACGGCCGATGACGGCACGGAAACCTCCTGCCGCCGAGAGCGCCGTATAAATCCGCCCGCGCCGCTGCATAATAACGGCGCGGGCGTTTTTTTATGCCTGCCGCTCCGAATTTGAAAACCATGCCGGATTCAGATCCCGTATGCCGGGCAGGCAAATCCGGCCGATACGGGCAGACACGGCTCAATAAAGGATGACAGCATATGAAGATGACAAAGGAAGAATATTCAAAATACATCGACGCGCGCTCGCCGAGATCCAACAGCGTGAAAAACGTCGCCATCGCGTTTGTGTTCGGCGGCATGGTCTGCGTGGTCGGCGAGCTTTTGGGCGCGCTGTACCGTTCGCTCGGCGCGGCCAAGCCCGACGCCGCGACGTACGCGACGATCACGCTGATCGCCATCTCGGCCATTTTGACAGGGGTGAGCCTGTATGACGACATCGCCAAGCACGTCGGCGCCGGCCTCATCGTGCCGATCACCGGCTTTGCCAACTCAATTGTCTCGCCGGCCATGGAATTCAAGAGCGAAGGGCTGGTGCTCGGTTTGGCGGCGAAGATGTTCGTCGTCGCCGGGCCGGTGCTCGTCTACGGGATCGCCTCGTCGGTGATCTACGGGCTGCTTCTGCTCATATTCCGATAATCAGGAAAGGAAAAAACCATTATGGGTGCGGAAAAACGATTGGGGCGCAATACGGTCAAGCTGGCGAACCCGCCTTCGGTCAGCGGATCGGCGTGCGTCGTAGGCAAAAAAGAGGGCGAAGGGCCGTTGAAGGACAGCTTCGACCTCATCAACGTCGATACGAAATTCGGCGAGAAGAGCTGGGAAAAGGCGGAGAGCCGTATGCAGGCGCTCGCGCTCGACGCGGCCATGCAGAAGGCGGCGCTGAGCACGCAGGCGCTCGATTATGTCTTTGCGGGCGACCTCCTAAACCAGTGCGTCGGGTCGAGCTTTGCCCTGCGCGACATGGGGTTTCCGTTTTTAGGGCTCTACGGCGCCTGCTCGACGATGGCCGAGGGGCTGGGGCTGTCGGCGATGGTGATCGACGGCGGCTTTGCCGGCAACACCGCGGCGATCACCAGCTCGCATTTCTGCTCGGCCGAACGCCAGTACCGGATGCCGCTCGAATACGGCGGCCAGCGCACGCCGACGGCGCAGTGGACGGCGACGGCGGCGGGCTGCGTCATCCTTTCAGCCAGCGGCGGCGGACCGTATATCACGCATGTGGCGACCGGCCAAATCGTCGACGCGGGCATCAAGGACGCCAACAACATGGGCGCGGCGATGGCGCCCGCGGCGTATGAGACGCTGAAAGCGCTGTTCGACGAATCCGGCGGCGGGCCGGAGACCTTTGATTTGATCCTCACCGGCGATCTGGCGCGGCTCGGCTCCGGCGTCGTGCGCGATATGTTTTTATCCGACGGCGTAGACCTTGGCAGCCGCTATATGGACTGCGGCGAGATGATCTACGACATCGACAGGCAGGACGTGCATATGGGCGGTTCCGGCTGCGGGTGCTCCGCGGCCGTGCTCTGCGGCTATGTTCTCAACGGCATGCGCGCCGGACGCTGGCAGAGAATCGTCTTTGCGGGCACGGGCGCGCTGCTGTCAACGCTGTCCTCGCAGCAGGGCGAGAGCATCCCGAGCATCTGCCATGCGGTCGTGATTTCCAACACAAAATAACGGCGGCCGCGCCAGGAATCAGAAAGGACGATGAAGATGTTTTTGGATTATCTATGGGTGTTTCTCGTCGGCGGCGCCATCTGCGCCGTCGGCCAAATCCTGCTCGACAGGACCAAGCTGACGCCGGCGCGGATCCTCGTGCTGTTTGTCGTCGTCGGCGTGGTGCTGACGGCCGTGGGGCTGTACGACAAGATCGCCGACTTTGCCGGCGCGGGCGCGACGGTGCCGATCGTCGGCTTCGGATACGCGCTGGCCAAGGGCGTGCGCGAGGCCGTCGCCGAGAGCGGCTTCCTCGGCGCGATGACCGGCGGCCTCAAAGCCACGGCGGCAGGCGTGACCGCGGCGGTGTTTCTGGGCTATATCATCGCCCTCGTCGCCAAGCCCGGCGACAAATCGTAGCAGAGCGGGAGTCACGCGGGAAGGCAAAAAAAGCGCGTTCAAAAAAAGCCGCCGGGAAGAATCAAAGCTTCCCGGCGGCTTTCGGCAAACAGGTTAAAAACGAAAAAACAGGGTTTTTGTGTAAAAATTCTCTGGCATCAATCTTTTTTTATTCAAAAAAGTCGGTTTCGGCATGCTTCCGCAGGCTGTGAAATCGCGGCCGCGCCTGGGTATGGCGGCGCAGCTCGTACTGCTTGGCCGTCAACTCATAGCGCTCGAAGGACAGATATTCGCCATGGTGGTAGATCGGCGAGCCGCTCCGCCCGACATGGCGCATCCCGCAGGCGCGCAGCACCAGACCGGAACGTTCGTTCCCGACAAAGTGGCAGCCGTAAATTTTGCGGAAGCCGACCTGCTCAAACGCGAACGCAAGCACGGCCTCGGCCGCCTCATGCGCATAGCCCTGCCCCCACCAGCGCCGGCCGAGCGAATAGGCGAGATTGGCTGTGCGCGCGTAGGTCAGCACCTCGGTCAGCGTCGCCATGCCGATGTTCTCGCCGTCGGCGTCGCAGACGACGGCCCAGTAATAGGTGTCGGCGCTTTCATACGCTTCGAGCTTTTGGGCGATAAAGCGGCGCACATCGTCGATTTCGGGCATTCTGCGCGAGGTCATATAACGGTATACCTCGGGATCCGAGGCCCAGTTTCTATGCATGGCCTCCGCGTCGTCTGCGGTCAGGCGGCGCAGCGTCAGACGCGCCGTTTTCAGCGGCGCGGTCCCCAGATGCCTGATGGTGAAGATCATTTTTCCTGCCGCGTGATGACCTCGATGCCGCCCAGATATTTGCGCAGCACCTCGGGCACGACGACGTCGCCGTTTTTGAGCTGATTCTGTTCGACGACGGCCGGCAAAATCCGCGAGGTGGCGAGGCCGGAGCCGTTGAGCGTGTGGACGAACTCGGTCTGCTTGGAGCCGTCGCGCCGGACGCGCACCATGCCGCGCCGCGCCTGATACTCGCGGGCGTTGGAGACGGAGGAGACCTCCTTATAGCCATTCATCGAGGGGATGTGGATCTCGATGTCATACGTCCGCGCCATGGAGGCCGAGCAGTCGGCGGCGGCGAGCTTGACGGTGCGGAAGTGGAAGCCGAGCCCCTTGACCAGCGCCTCGGCCTTGCCGACCAGCTCTTCAAAGGCCTCGTCGGAGCGCTCGGGCAGCGTATACTGGACCATCTCCACCTTGTTGAACTGGTGGCCGCGCACCATGCCGCGTTCGTCGGCGCGGTAGCTGCCCGCCTCGCGGCGGAAGCACGGCGTGTAGGAGATATACTTGCGCGGCAGGTCGGCCTCGGTCAAAATCTCGTCGCGGTGCAGGTTGACCAGCGCCGTCTCCGCGGTCGGCAGCATGAAGCGGCGCTGCTGATCCTCGGCCTCGGCGAGCCAGTAGACGTCGTCTTCGAATTTCGGGAACTGGCCGGCGGTCAGGCCGCACTCATATCCGAGCATATGCGGGACGAGCACGAGCTCGTAGCCGTCGCCAATGTGGGTGTCGATGAAATAATTCAAAAGCGCCCATTCGAGCCGCGCGCCCAGCCCGCGGTAGATCCAGAAGCCGCTGCCGCTCAGCTTGGCGCCGCGCGGATAATCGATCAGCCCCAGATCGGTGCAGAGGTCGACATGGTTTTTCGGCTCAAAATCAAAGACGTGCGGCTCGCCGTAATAGCGGATCGGCTCGTTGTTCTCCTTGCCGCCCGGTTTCAGGTCGGGATCGGGCAGGTTCGGCAGCGCGAGCATCAGCTTCCGCCATTCCGCGTCCACCTCTCTGAGCGCGGCGTCGGAGGCTTTGATTTCTTCGGAAATCGCCTTCATCTCCGCGAGCAGCGGCGCGACGTCCTCGCCCGCCTTTTTGCGCATGGGAATCTCCTTCGAGGCCTTGTTCTGCCGCGCTTTGAGCTGCTCGCCGTCGTGGATGAGGTCGCGGCGCTTTTCGTCGAGCGCGAGGATCCGGTCGATTTCCTCGCCGCAGTCGCGGCCCTTGGCCAGCAGCCGCGCCTTGATTTCTTCGGGATT
The DNA here is from genome assembly GCA_003149835.1 of Clostridiales bacterium. Taxonomy (GTDB): domain Bacteria; phylum Bacillota; class Clostridia; order Oscillospirales; family QAMX01; genus QAMX01. The sequence goes on along the minus strand of QAMX01000003.1, from coordinate 5,544 downwards.
TTCTTTGATCAGCCTGATGTCCAGCATATTCTCTCAATTCCTTTATTTTTGGATTGTTTCGGGTTTTTCCGCCCCTGAATGCGGGGCATGGGGAAAAATCACTGCTCCGGCAGGCGGTTCTGAGCGCGCAGGAGCTTTAAAAGCTCGTCCAGATCGTCTAAGCTGTAATAATCGAGAACGACCCGGCCTTTGTTTTTTCCCTTCGGCGTAATTTTTACGCTGCGGCCGAGGAGAGTCGACAGCTCCCGCGCCAGCTCGCCGGCGTAATCCGGCGCGGCCGGCTTCGGCGGCGCGGCGGCGGCCTCCTGCGCGGCTTTCAGCCGTTTGACGAGCTGCTCGGTCTGCCGCACCGACAGCTCTTCGGCGATGACGGTTTCGGCTGCCGCCGCCTGGGTTTTCGGGTCGTCGAGCGCGAGCAGCGCGCGCGCGTGCCCCGCCGACAGGTCTCCGTCGACGACGTGCTCGGCGATGGCCTCCGGCAGGTCGAGCAGCCGCAGCGCGTTGGCGACGGCGCTGCGCGAGCGGCCGACGCGCTCCGCGACGTCCTCCTGCCGCAGACCGTACCGTTCAATCAGCGAGCGGTAGCCCTCCGCCTCCTCGATGGGGTTGAGATCGGCTCTCTGTAAATTTTCGACGAGCGCGATTTCCGTGGCGCGCAGCTCGTCGGCGTCGAGGACGATGACGGGCACCTCGGTCAGGCCGGCGCGGCGCGCGGCGCGGTAACGCCGTTCACCGGCGATAATTTTATAGCGCCCCTCTGAAATCCTGCGCACGGTCAGCGGCGTGACGATGCCGTGGCGGCCGATGCTTTCGGCGAGCGAGGTCAGGCGCTCCTCGTCGAAATAGCGGCGGGGCTGGTCGCGGTTTGGTTCCAGGGCGCTGATATTCAGCGTCGTGACGGGGCCGGCGTTCTGTTCCTCGGCCGATGAGCCGAACAGCTCGTCCAGCCCGCGCCCGAGTCCGGCGGATTTTGCCATAGTAGAGCTCCGTTTCTCCGCCGGTGATGATCTCTGCCCGCGCCGTCTCCGGCGGAAAAACGGCGGGCTATTTGAAAACTTAGCGACAGCAAATGAAAGCATTGCCCTTTTTTATACGAAAACAGCCGCGGAAACATCAGATCAAATGAGGCGAGGCTTTGCCAAACGGCGCCGCGAGGGGTTTCTCAACGGCCGGTTTTCCGCCTTGCGCCGGTGAAAACCGCTTCTCCGCCGGCTCTGTAAATTTTATTTTTTCCGCAGGTGGTTGCGCTTGATAAATTCTTCGGTCAGCTCGTTATAATTGTGCGCGCCCTTGGAATGCTTGTCGTAAAACTGCACGGGCTTGCCATGGCTGGGCGCTTCGCTGAGGCGAACGTTGCGCGCAATGACGGTTTTATAGATCTTATCGGAAAAGTATTTTTTGACCTCGCGCACGACCTGCGCCGACAGATTGGTGCGCCCGTCGAACATCGTGAACAGAAATCCGTCGATTTCAAGGCGCGGGTTCAGGCGCTTGCGCACGGAGCGAATCGTATCGACCATCATGGAAAGCCCTTCGAGCGCGAAGTATTCGCATTGAAGGGGAATCATAACGCTGTCGCTCGCCGTCAGAGCGTTGATCATCAACAGGCCAAGGCCGGGCGGGCAGTCGATGAGAATGACATCGTAGCGGTTCCGGAGCGGCTCTAAGGCGTTTTTGAGGCAAAACTCGCGGTTTTCCTTGTTGACGAGCGTGATTTCGCTGCCTGCGAGGTCGAGACAGGAGGGGATGATATCGCCGAACTTGGTTTTGCGCACAGCGGAGGCGATTTCCGTGCCGCCGTCCATCAGGTCAAAAATATTGGGGCCGCTGTCGCGCTTGCCGAGGCCAAAGCTTGACGTGGCGTTGCCCTGCGGGTCAAAATCGACGAGCAGCGTTTGATAGCCTGCAAGCGTCAGGCCGGCGGACAGATTGACCGCGGTGGTTGTTTTGCCGACGCCGCCCTTTTGATTCGCAACGGCGACGACGAGCGTTCCGGTGTGTTCCTGTGACATCTGTCCGCTCCCTTCAAAGATGAGTGTGATTTGTACGGCGTATTTTTTGGCGCAGAGAACGCGGAAAAGCGCAGAGTGGGCCTGCCGCGAAAAGCGCAGACAAGCTTTTTATATTATAGCACATCTCTCCGCGATTTCAAGCCCAAATCAAATGTTTCACGTGAAACATTTGATTTGGCTGAAAGGGAGGTCTGTGAAAAAGCGCGCGTCGTCATAAGGGAAATGTTTCACGTGAAACATTCAAATCGGCGGCGCCGCAGGAATGGAAAAAATTCCCCTTTTCATTTGAGGCGGAATGTGGTAAAATATAGAGAACAGAAAATTCGATCAAACAAGACGACCATGAAAAACGGACGCTGACTGGAAACAGGACGGGGCTTTATTATATATGGAAGAAAACTTGCAGGAAATTCAAAAGGAAATGCGCGCGCTGACCGAGACCATCAACCATCACGCCGAACAATACTATACGTATGACGCCCCGGAAATCAGCGACGAGGAGTATGACGGATTGACGCGGCGGCTTCGCGCGTTGGAAGAGCAATACCCCGCGCTGGCCGCCGCCGATTCGCCGACGCGGCGGGTCGGCGGCAAGGTGCTGCCGTTTTTTGAGACGCGGGCGCACGAATACCCGATGCAGAGCCTCAACGATGTGTTCGACTATGAGGAGCTTTACGCCTTTGACAAGCGCGTGCGCGAGGCGGTGGGAGAGGTGCGGTATGTCGTCGAGCGGAAGTTCGACGGGCTCAGCGTGTCCGTTACCTACCGCGACGGCGTGTTTGAACAGGGGTTGACGCGCGGCGACGGCGTAATCGGCGAGGACGTCAGCGAAAACCTGAAAACGATCCGCTCGCTGCCGCTGGCGCTTCACGAGCGGAATGCGGAAAAGCTCGTTGTCCGCGGAGAGGTTTACCTGTCGGCAAAGCGCTTCGCGGCGCTGAACGCGCGCCGAGAGGAGGCGGGCGAGCCGCTGTTCGCCAATCCCCGCAACGCCGCGGCCGGCTCGCTGCGCCAGCTCGACTCGCGCGTGGCTGCGGCGCGCGGACTGGATATTTTTGTGTTCAATTTGCAGAATATCGGCGATTTTGACTTTGAAACGCATTCGGAATCTCTCGCTTATCTGGAAAAGCTCGGCTTTGCGGTCACGCCGGGCTATACCGTCTGCGATACGATGGAAGCCGCGGTCGAGGCGGTTGAGGCCATCGGCCGTCAACGGGGAACGCTGGATTACGCCATCGACGGCGCGGTCATCAAGGTCGACAGCCTTGCACAGCGCGCGCAGCTGGGCAGCACCGTCAAAGCGCCGCGCTGGGCGGTGGCTTATAAGTTCCCGCCTGAGGAAAAGCGCACCAAGCTGCGGGATATCGTCATTCAGGTGGGGCGCACCGGCGTGCTGACGCCGAACGCCGTGCTCGACCCGGTCTCGCTGGCGGGGACGACGGTCTCGCGCGCGACGCTGCACAACGCCGACCTGATCGCCGCCAAAGACATCCGCATCGGCGACACGGTGATCGTCCGCAAGGCGGGCGAAATCATTCCGGAGATCGTCGGCTCCGTGCCGGAGCTGCGGGTGGGCGCGGAGCGCATATTCCAAATGCCGGCGACGTGTCCGGTGTGCGGCGGCGCGGTCGTGCGCGAGGAGGGCGAAGCGGCGTCGCGCTGCGTATCCTGCGAGTGTCCGGCTCAGCTCCTGCGCGGCATCGAGCATTTTGCCTCCCGAAACGCCATGGATATCGACGGTCTCGGTCCGGCCGTCGCCGCGCAGCTCATCGACGCCGGCATGGTCGCGTCAGCCGCCGACCTGTACGCGCTGAGAGCGGAGGAGGTGGCGAAGCTCGACCGCATGGCTGAAAAATCGGCGGAGAACCTGATCGCCGCGGTGGAAGCGTCCAAACAGCGGCCGCTGTCAAGGCTCCTGTTCGGGCTTGGAATCCGTCAGGTCGGGCAAAAGGCGGCCGTGACCATCGCGCGGACGCTGAAAACCCTCGACGCGGTCGCCGCGAGCAGCGCCGAGACGTTGGCGCAGATCTTTGACGTCGGCGCGGTCACCGCGGAGAGCATCGTCGAATGGTTTGCACAGCCGGCTTCTCAGCGGCTGATCGAAAGGCTGAAAGCGGCGGGCGTCAACACCTCCGAGCCGGAAACGGAAACGGGCGGCGCGCTTTTGAATAAAACGTTTGTTCTTACCGGGACGCTGCCGACGATGACGCGCGGCGAAGCGACGGCGCTGATTGAGAAAAACGGCGGCAAGGTGAGCGGATCGGTGTCGAAAAAGACGAGCTTTGTCGTCGCCGGAGAGGAAGCGGGCGGAAAGCTCGATAAGGCCGTGAAGCTCGGCGTGCCGGTGATCGGCGAGGCGGAGCTGCTGGCCATGGCCGGCGGCGGAGCGGCGGAGCAGCCCTCGGAGCCGTAGGAGCGGCGCGGCGCGTCCGGCCGCAGGGTATCCAGAAAACGCTTCGGGCGGGAGCGCGGCAGAGGCGGCGGGAAGAAAAATTTACAAAATGGGCTATGCAAAACAGCGGTTTTAAGGTAAAATAAGAGGGGCGCGCGGTATAGAACGGCGCGCCGAGCGAAAACGAAGCGGAGATGGTGTTTTGGACGGAATTCAATATAAGCGCGTGCTCATCAAAATCAGCGGCGAGGCGCTGGCCGGTGCGGAGGGCTTCGGCCTTGACCGCGCCGTGATCGACCGGGTCGTCGAGGCGATCGCCGAGACGGCGCGGCTCGGCTGCGAGATCGGCATTGTCGTCGGCGGCGGCAACTTCTGGCGCGGCGTCAAAAACGGCGCGGGCATGGAGCGGACGCGCGCCGACCATATGGGCATGCTGGCGACGACGATGAACAGCCTCGCGCTCGCCGACGCGCTTGAAAAGCGCGGCGTCGACGTTCGCGTGCAGACCGCCATTGAAATGCGCGCCATCGCCGAGCCGTATATCCGGCTGCGCGCGGTGCGCCACCTCGAAAAAGGCCGCGTCGTCATCTTCGGGTGCGGCATGGGCAATCCGTATTTTTCAACCGATACGGTCGCGGTTCTGCGCGGCGCGGAGATCAACGCCGAGATCATTATGCTCGCCAAGAACATCGACGGCGTCTATGACGACGATCCGCGCAAAAATCCGGCCGCGAAGAAATTCGACGAGCTGACCTATCAGGAGATCCTCAGCCGCGGGCTCGCCGCCCTCGATTCAACGGCGACCTCGCTCTCAATGGACAACGATATCCCCGTGCTGCTGTTTGCGCTGGAAGACCCGATGAACATCGTCCGCGCTGTCAAGGGCGAAAAAATCGGGACGATGATCCGGAAATAGCGGAAACGGGCGGACGGAGCGGACGGCGGAGGAGCCGAAGAACTCTTTTTGCGCCTGCCGCCCCGCGCCTGCGTTCGGCCAGTTCCCGAAGCCTATGAATACAGACTGCCGCGGAGGCTGCGGCGGAGGCGCTATCACGAGATTTATAGGCTCTTGCTTTCCCATTCCAATTCGTTTTTGAGGTGGCTTTGCCGCCTCAAAAACTCGACTTTGGCGAGCAAAGC
>QAMX01000031.1 GCA_003149835.1 Clostridiales bacterium | reverse complement strand
TGGACTAAGACGCCCAGCCGCGTTCCCGCGGGTATCTGGCGCTGAAAAGCGTTTGGAGCGACCTGCGCCGCCCATCCGCCGCGCCGAAGGTGTATCCGGGCGGCGGTTTTATTTTCCGCGGCTTTTTATAAAATCGCATTGACAAACCGATTGTTTGCGCATATAATGATTATAACGAAATAGATTGCGGCAGAGTTTTGAGAACGCGCGAGAGCCGGTTCGCTGTCCCAGACGGCGGGCGGGCTTGGAGGGCGTTTTTTTGTTGTTCTTTTTCCGCAGTCAATATAGGGGGAATCTTGAGATGCCGGACGGAATTTACGACTGTATCGTCATCGGCGGCGGCGCCGTCGGCGCGCTGACGCTGCGCGCCGTGACGGCCAAGGGCGCGAAAGGGCTGCTCTTAGAAGCCGGAGCCGACCTCGCTTCCGGCGCCAGCCGGGCCAACAGCGCCATCATCCACGCCGGATATGATCCGGAACCGGGGACGAAAAAGGCGCTTTTTAACGTCCGCGGCGCGGCGCTGTACCCTGCGCTGGTCGCGGCGCTCGATATTCCCTACCGGCCCATTGATTCCCTTGTCGCGGCCTACTCCGACGAGGAGCTCGGTACGCTGGATGCGCTCCTGCGCCGCGGACGGGAAAACGGCGTTCAGAATCTGCGGCTGCTGACGCGGGCGGAGCTTTTGGAAAAGGAACCGAATCTGTCGAAGCGCGTCCGCGGCGCGCTCTGCGCCGCGTCGGCCATCGTCGAACCGTGGACGGTGGCGATTGCCGCCGCGGAAAACGCCTGCGACAACGGCGCGGCTGTTCTCTGCGGACACCGCGTCGCCGCTGTCCGCCGCGTCGGCGACGGCTTTGCGGTGACGGCCGTATGCCGCGGCGGGGAAGAGAGATCGTTTTTGGGCCGAGCCGTCGTCAATGCCGCCGGCGTCCACGCCGACGACATCCACGCCATGCTGGCGTCGAAAACGTATACGATGGAAGGCAAACGCGGCCAGTACTGCGTGCTCGACAAGCGCGCGGCGGGACTGGTGAACAGCGTGCTGTTCGCCTGCCCGACGGAAAAAGGCAAGGGCGTGCTGATCACGCCGGAGATACACGGCCGCGTTATGATCGGTCCCGACAGCGTCCGCTGTGACGACCGGGACGACGTCGGCACGACCGCGGACGCTCTCGCCTATGTCAAAAGCGCAGCGGCGCAGTACCTGTCGGCGCCGCTGCCGGCCAATTTGCAGATCCGCACCTTTGCCGGCGTCCGTCCTGTCGGAAGCGGCGGCGATTTCATCGTCGGCGCCTGCGGCGGCGTCCCCGGGTTTTTCGAGGCCGCGGGCATTGAGTCGCCCGGGCTCGCCTCGGCTCCCGCTATTGCGGAAACCCTTGGGGACGAAGTCGCCGCATACCTGGAACTGCGGGCTGGGGCAGGCCGTTTCATCCCGACGCGGCGGCCGCGGCTGCGGCTGGGCGAGGGCGGCGCGTCGGGCGGCGCGTCGACGACGCTCGTCTGCCGCTGCGGGACGGTCACCGAGGCGCAGGTCGTCGATGCGATTCGCCGAAACTGCGGCGCGCGCACCGTGAAGGGCGTGAAGCTGCGCACCGGCGCTATGCTCGGCGGCTGTCAGGGCGGCTTCTGCTCGCCGAAAATCGTCAAAATCCTCGCGCGCGAGCTGAATATCGGTATGGACAAAGTGGAATATGACGGCGAAGGTTCGCAAATTCTCACGGAAAGGACGCGTGGATAAGCATGGGAGCGATGAGAAGCGAACGGCATGCGCTGGCGGTCGTCGGCGGCGGCGTGGGCGGTATGGCCGCCGCGATCGCCGCGTTTGACGCGGGCTGCCGCGATATCGTTTTATTGGAGACGGATGTGCGGCTCGGCGGCGTTCTGCCGCAGTGTATCCATGCGGGCTTTGGGCTGCACACGTTCGGGGAGGAGCTGACCGGCCCAGAATATGCCGCGAAATTTGCGGATGAGGTCAAAAGTCGCGGCATCGACGTGCGGCTTGGCTCTTACGTCACCTCGCTGGGCGGTGGAAAAAACCTGACGGTGATGTCCGGCTCGGACGGGGCGTATGAGCTGGCGGCGGACGCGGTCGTTCTCGCCGTCGGCTGCCGGGAGCGGCCGGCGGGCGCGCTGACCATCGACGGACCGCGGATTGCCGGCGTGATGACCGCGGGAACGGCGCAGCGCTATATCAATATCGACGGCTATATGGTCGGCCGCCGCGTCGTCATCCTCGGCTCCGGCGATATCGGGCTGATCATGGCGCGCCGCCTGACGCTGGAAGGCGCCGAGGTCGTCTGCGTCTGCGAGCTGATGCCGTGGTCGAACGGTTTACAGCGCAACATCGTACAGTGCCTCGAAGACTACGGCATTCCGCTCTATCTCTCGACGACTGTGACCGGTATTGAAGGGAAGGAGCGCGTGACCGGCGTCTACATCGCGCCCGTAGACGAAAACCGCAGCCCGATCCGCGCGCAGCAGCGGCTGATCCCGTGCGACACGCTGCTGCTGTCGGTCGGTCTGCTGCCGGAGACGGTATTGGCGGCGGACGCGGGGATTGCGCTCGGCGCAAACGGCGGCATTTCCGTCAATGAACGCCGCGAGACGGCCGCCGAAGGGGTCTTTGCCTGCGGAAACGTCGTACAGGTGCATGATCTGGCCGATTTCGTCGCCGAGGAGGGCAGGATTGCCGGCGAGAACGCGGCGCGTTATCTGACGGGGGCGGCGTCCGGCAGCAGCCGGGCGGCGTTTGAAACCGCGGCGGGAAACGGCGTCTCCTACGTCGTGCCGGAGCGAATCGGCGCGGATACGGAGGAGGCGGAGCTGTTTTTCCGCGTCAGAGCGGTTTACCGGCGCGCGCGCGTCGTCGTGCGCTGCGGCGGGGAAACGCTGGCGGAGATCAAACGTCCGGTGATGCTGCCCGGAGAGATGCAGCGCGTCAAGGTCAGGCTGCGCGGCGCGGCGCCTGTCGAGCCGGTCTGCGTTGAAATCGTTGCGGCGGAGCCGTAAACGGGTCGGCGCGGCCTTGAAGAAAGCGTCTGCTGAGCCGATCGCGCCTGCGCCTGTCAAACGGTTTTCAAAATGGAAAAATGTACCGGTATTACCGGCGTTTTGGGAGGGGAACACTATGGCGGTTAAAAATTTTACCTGTATCGTCTGCCCGGAGGGATGCGCCATCCGCGCGGAGACGGACGCTTCGGGCGCGCTGGTTTCCGTTTCCGGCAACCGCTGCGCGCGCGGCGAACGCTATGTCCGCAGCGAAGCGGTGCATCCGGTGCGTTCGATTTCGTCGACCATGCGGCTGACAGGCGGCGAGGAACCGGTCTTTCCGGTCAAAACGGCGGAGCCCATCCCAAAGGAGCGCATCGCCGCGGTCATGGCCGAGATCAGGGCGGCGGCGGTATGCGCGCCGGTTGTCCGCGGGCAGACCGTAATAGAAAACGCCGCGGGAACCGGTGTACGCATTGTCGCGACGGCGGACGCGCGTTGAAATCAAAGTTGAAATCAAAAAGGAAAATATTGGTTGGTTTTTGCTGAATAAAAAGCCGCGGCGGATAGAACCATAATACCGTGCAGTGCACATGGTATGTTATGCATAATAAAGATTCAGGAGAAATGAACCGATGAAAAAAATCATAGCGTTGACTCTGTGCGTTTGCCTTTCGCTGTTCCTGTTCGCCGCCTGTGACGACGACAACGGCGGCAACAACGGCGGCACGAGCAACACGTCGAGAACGACAGTGGATTCAGCGGATCGTACGACGCCGCGCGTGACCAGCAACAGCGACAGCACGCCGGGAGTCTCGGATACTTCGGGCATGTCGACGCCGGACGGCTCCGGCACTTCGGACATGTCGACGCCGAGCGGCTCCGGCTCGCAGAGCGGAAGCATGCACGGACAGTCGTCGAACCAGCCGAACCCCGCGAATTCGTAATCCGATACGATAAATTTACAGCCGTGGAAAGATTTCCGCGGCTGTAATTCTTTCTCGCCGCCTGTGACCCATACGGCTGTTTTGACGGGAAAATTCGTTTGATCAAAGCGAAAAGACGCATGAAAATCTGGTTTTGATAAAAATTTTACAGACCGCTTCCAAAAAAATTCAAATAAAAGGCTTGTAAAAATGCGCAAAATAGTGTATTATATAATCCGATAAAGTATATTGCACCGCATTGCAGAAGACAAAACGGCTCGCCGCGCGGACGATTGGATTTTTGATGGGGGAAAAAGAACATGTCAAGAAGATTGTTTCAGAATATGGCGCTCCAAATGCACGAGGCGACGGGCAAAACCGTCGGCGTGATCGACGGAGACGGAACTGTAATCGCGTGCAGCGAGCTGAAGCGGATCGGCGAAGTATACGAGCTGGCGGTGGACGAGCTGAACAACACCTCCGAGCCGACGGTATACCGCTCTTTCACCTTTAAGTCGCTGGCCATGCGCGGCGTCAGGCTGGAATATGCGGCGTTCGTTGAGGGGACCGACGAGGAAGCGCTCGCGATGTGCTCGATGGTCGTCGTAGCTCTGAACGGAGTCAAGCAGTATTACGACGAAAAGTATGACAAGGCGACCTTTATCAAAAACATCCTGCTCGACAACGTCCTTCCCGGCGATATCTATATCAAATCCAAGGAGCTGCACTTCGGCGGCGACACGCCGCGCGTGGTTTTCCTCGTCCGCATGATGGACAAGCTCGACATCGCCACCAACGACGTCATCGCCGGACTCTTCCCCGACCGGCAAAAGGATTTTATCATGACCGTCAACGAGAGCGACGTGGCGATCGTCAAGGAGGTCAAAGCCAACTGCGACATCAAGGAGCTCCGCAAGGTCGCCAAAGGCATCGAAGACACGATTAACGCCGAGCTGCTCGTCAAGTGCGTCATCGGCATCGGTACGGTCGTCCCGCAGCTCAAAGACCTTTCGCGCTCTCTCAAAGAGGCGCAGGTCGCTATCGAGGTCGGCCGCGTGTTTGACGCGGACAAGACGATTATTAACTATGAAAATCTCGGCATCGGCCGGCTGATCTATCAGCTCCCGACCACGCTCTGCCGGATGTTTTTAAGCGAGGTCTTCAAAAAGGGCAGCGTCGATTCGCTCGGCCAGGAGACGATGATGACGATCCAGAAGTTCTTTGAAAATAACCTCAACGTCTCGGAGACGTCGCGGAAGCTTTTCGTCCACAGAAATACGCTCGTCTACCGCTTGGAAAAAATCAAGAAAATTACCGGCCTCGACCTGCGCGAGTTTGACCACGCCATTATCTTCAAGGTGGCGCTGATGGTCAAGAAATACCTCGAATCGCGTGACAACGACGAAATTTAATCCCGCTTCGGTGAAACTGCGTCCGCCGGATTCAGACGGCGGACGCGGTCATGCGTATGACGGCCGAAGCTGACATACATATAGCTTGCGCAGCCGTCTGGGGGCGATCGCCGGGCGGTTGAAGCCGAACGATACGCTTCTCCGGCTTTCGGCAGATGATTTTCTGAGGAAAAGCCGATTGATGCCCCCCTGAATTTTTGACGCCGCCGAAGCGCCCCGATTCTTTGAATGGCTCTGTGCGGCGCGCCGGCTTTACGAAAGGTGTGAAACTTTCCTTGATTCGGCTGTCTGATACATATGTCCGATACCCGTCGGGCGTACAGGCGCTCAACGGCGTCAGCCTCGATGTGGCGGACGGGGAATTTGTCTTTATCGTCGGGCCGTCGGGCGCGGGAAAATCGACGCTGATTAAGCTGCTGACCGCGGAGCTGCGGCCGAGCGCCGGGCTGGCCCTGGTCAATTCTTTCTCAATCGCGCGGTTAAAAAGGCGCGGCGTGCCAAAGCTGCGGCGGACGCTGGGCGTGGTCTATCAGGATTTCCGGCTCATCGACCGTATGAATGTGTTTGACAACGTGGCGTTTGCGATGCGGGTGATCGGCATCAGCGACGCTAAGAAGATTCGCAGGCGCGTGATGTATGTGCTGGAACTGGTCGGAATCGCCGAAAAGGCGGATCGAATGCCGAGCGAGCTCTCCGGCGGCGAGCAGCAGCGCGTCGCCATCGCGCGCGCGCTGGTCAATAATCCCGGGATCATCATCGCCGACGAGCCGACCGGCAATCTGGATCCGGACAAGTCCATGGAGCTGATGGGGCTGCTCGCGCGGATTAACGAGCTCGGCTCGACCGTCATTGTCATCACGCATGAGCGCGAGCTGGTCAACGCCTTTGGAAAGCGCGTGGTGTCGATTGAGGGCGGAAAAATTGTCGGCGACGCCGTCGGCGGCTATCAGGGCGGCGAGACAGTATAATCCTGCGGCGGGCAGGGTTTGGGGAGAAACGCGGGAACATGAACAGTATCGGCTATCATTTTAAAGAAGGCGTAAAAGGGCTTTTCAGAAACAGGCTCGTCAATACCGCGGCGATCGGCATGCTGATCGCTTGTCTGGTCGTGACGGGCGCTTTCGCGTTGGTTCTGCTCAATATTAACGCCGTGATCGACGAGGCCGGCGCGGTCAACGAGATCTCGGTCTACCTTGACGACGCCTGTACGGAAGAGGCGCGCGCCGCTGCGGAGCAGCGTCTGTCGGAGCTGGCTTCCGTAGAATCCTGTACGTTTGTATCCAAAGAAGAAGGCTTGGAATCCATGCGCGACACCTTCGGTTCGCTGCTCGACGGCCTCGAAGACGATAACCCAATCCGCGACATGTTTCGCCTCACCGTGACTTCGCAGGAGCTTTTGGCGCAGACGGCGCAGGCGGCAGAACAGGTTCCCGGCGTGGCCAAGGTCAATTTCAGAAACGACGTCGCGCAGCGGTTTTTACAGATCCGCAACGTCGTCGCCATGATCGGCATCGCTTTTGTCGTCGTCCTCGGCCTGGTTTCGCTGTTTATTATTTCGAATTCAGTGCGTTTGTCGGTATACACGCGCCGGACAGAAATCGGCGTGATGAAGACCGTCGGCGCCACAAACGGGTTTATCCGCACCTCGTTTGCCTTTGAGGGCATGCTGCTGGGGCTGATCGGCGCGGCGGCGGCCTATGGGCTGATTGCCCTCGCCTATACAAAGCTGTTTGAATCCGCCTTAGAGTCGATCGGCTTTTTTGCGGAGATTCCGATCCCGTTTGCGGAGTTTGCCGTTCCCGTCGCGATTGCGTTTGGCGCGGCCGGACTGCTGATGGGGTTTCTGGGCAGCGCGCTGGCGCTGCGTCGCTATCTCAACGCCTGATGCCGCCGCAGATTTCATCGGCGTTTTGATTTCCCTGTGAAAGGAAAAAGGTTATGACCGAAAAAAAAATCACGAAAAAAGACAGGCGGGATCGCCTGCGCCGTATCCTCATCTGGGTGCTGATCGTCGGGATGATTCTGCCGACGGTGATCGGGCTGGTCTCGCTCAATCTCGGCGCCGTTTCACAGACGGATGTGGATCAGGCGCGCGCGGAGATTCAGGCTTTGAAGGAGAAGATCGCCGCCGCCGAAAAGGAGATCGAAGGCATCCGCTCCGATAAAAACTCGCTTTTGGAGCAAAAAAAGCTTCTCGACGAGAAAATCAACCTCTATAACGACCAAATTGCGCTGCTGGAAACGACGATTGCCGGTTTAGACACGGATATCGCGCAGTGCGAGGCGGAGATCGCCTCGCTCGAAACGGAGCGCGCGGAGAAATACGAGACCTTCAAGCAGCGCGTGCGCGTGATGTACGAGGACGGAGCGACCTCTTATCTGAGCGTCGTTCTGTCCGCCGACAGTATTTCCGATTTTCTTGACCGCGTAGAGCTGGTATCGGCCGTCTTCGCCAGCGACAAGGAGCTGATGAGCGAATTGGAGACGCTCATGGAAGAAATTGAGCTGAAACAGACGGAGCTGGAAAACGACCGGGCGGAGTCCGTCGCCATGCGGCAGACGCTCGATACGGCGCGGACGGAGCTGCTCGCCGAGCAGGCCGAGGCGGAGGTCATGCTGGCCGGCTTTGAAGAGGGCGAGTATGAGAACGCCGCTCTGGTGGAGGAATATGAGCGCCTCTGGCAGGAGGCGATGGCGCGCGAGGAACGGCTCTCCAAAGAGTTGGAGGAGCAAAAGCGCAAAGAAGAAGAGGCGCGCAAAAAGGCCGAGGAAGAGCGCTTGAAGCAGTTGGAGGAAGAGGCGCGGAAAAAAGCGGAAGAGGAAGCAAAACGGCGGGAAGAAGAGGAAGAAAAGCAAAACCAGAACCGCACCTTTATATGGCCGACCCCGGGCTTTACGTGGGTGACATCCGAATTTGGTTACCGCACGCACCCCGTCACCGGCCAGCCGAACAAATTTCACAACGGCATTGATATCGGCGCTTACGCCGGTTCGCCGATCAAGAGCATTGCCGCGGGCACGGTTGTGACGAGCCAGTACGACAGTATTTACGGCAATATGATTAAGGTCGATCACGGCAACGGGATCATCTCCATGTATGCGCATATGAACGCGCGGTCAAAATACAAGGTGGGCGATACGGTTTCACAGGGGACGGTGCTCGGCTACGTCGGTACGACGGGGCTGTCGAGCGGTTATCATCTCCATTTTACCATTTATAAAAACGGAACGGCCGTCGACCCGCTCAGTTATGTGACGCCGAAATAACCGGCTTCGCGCGCCGTGCGGCGCCGAAACGGCCAAAATGAAAGAGTGAAAAGATCAAAATGAGAGCATCCGATAAGGTTTCCAAACGCCCGTCATGGGTACAGGTCATTGCAATTTGTCTGCTCGTCGCGGCTGTAACGATGCTGGCGACGGGCTATATCCTCTCTGCGCGCTATGAACGCGCCGACGCGCTCGCCTCGGGCGATTATAAGAAGCTGGACGAGATTAAAACGCTGCTCGACCGCTATTATGTCGGGGAATATGAGGAGGAAGACCTTCTCGATATGCTCGCCCTCGGCTATATGAGCGGCATTAACGACAAATGGGCGTATTATACGACCGCCGAGAGCTTGCAGTCGCTGTATGAGGACAAGGCCGGCAGCTATGCCGGCATCGGCGTGACGGTGACGCAGGACGCGGATACCGGCCTGCTGACGGTCATGGAGGTCTATGACGAGTCACCGGCCGCCGAGGCAGGCATTCAGCGCTTTGACAAGCTCTATTCGGTTGAGGACGAGCTTGTCTCCGTTCTCGGCATGGACGCGACGGTCGCCAAGGTGCGCGGCGAGGTCGGCACACAGGTGCGTATCGGAATCCAGCGCGACGGAGAGGTAATGGAGTTTACCGTGGAGCGCCGCGTCGTCAAGAAGACCAGCGTCTATTCGGAGCTGATCGACGGCGAGATCGGATTGCTGCGGGTTTCCGAATTTACGGCCGCCGCCGCCGAGCAGTTTGACGAAAAGCTCGACAATCTGGTCGACATCGGCGCCAAGGGCTTTATCATCGACGTGCGCAACAATCCCGGCGGCCAGCTCACGACGCTGATTTCCATGCTCGACCGGCTGATGCCGCCGGGCGAGGTGTTTATCGAGCGCGATAAGGCGGGCAATGAAAACCGCCTGAGCGTGGACGAGGAATACTATGACCTGCCGCTGATCGTCCTCGTCAACGAATATTCTTACAGCGCCGCGGAGTACTTTGCGGCCGTCATGCAGGAACAGGGCCGGGCTTTCGTCGTCGGAACGCCGACGACCGGCAAGGGCGAGGGACAGCAGACGTTTACGCTCAGCGACGGCTCGGCCGTCACGTTCTCCGTGATCAAATATTATACGCCTAACGGCGTGAGCATCGGCGAAATGGGCGGCATTACGCCGGATATGGAGACGGAGATCTCCTATGAAAAGCTGGTTCAGATCGGCAGCATGGAATATACGGAGGATCCGCAGATCATGGCGGCGGTCAGTCATATGAAAGAGAGCCTGTTGAAATAGAATCATATGGCGCCGTCCCGCAGAAGGCGCTTTCCCGGGCGCGACAGCGCGCAGGCGTCGGAAAGGTATGGAGAGATATGGCCTCGGAGACGTATTTGATCGGCGACAAAGTCGTTCATCCCAAGCTCGGCGCGGGCATTGTCGAGGACATTGTTTTGCGTGCCGATACGGTTGGCGACGGCAAATACTATGTGTTCAGAATGCCGGTCGGTTCAATGACCGTCAGCATACCGGTGGAGTCGGCGGAGGTGATCGGCGTCCGTCGCGTCGTCGACGCCGCGACAGCCGATTCGCTGTTGAAACAGCTCGCCTCGCTCGACTTCGAGCGGGAACACAACTGGACAAAACGCTTTAAGGAAAACCTCGAACGGCTCAAAAGCGGCGACCCTGACGCGGTCGTCGCGGTCGTTCGGTCGCTTTCCGAGCGTGAAAACGTCAAGGGCTTGTCGATGGGGGAACGAAAGATGTTCCACAGCGCGATGCAGATGCTCGTTTCGGAAATTTCTCTGGCCAAAGATCTGCCCTATGAGGAGACGGAAGCGCTCGTCCATACGGCGCTGGGAAAAACGCCGAAAGGAAAGCCGGCGACAACATAGCGTTGGATCGGGAGACGGAAGCGTCCCGGACGTCTGCGGGACGGCGAAGCGGGGCTTGGGCGTATCAAAAAACGGAGCGGGAGAGTCTATTGGAACAGCCAACGATGAAATCATTCAGCTTAGGCGTTATCCTTTGCGCGGCCGGCCGCTCGGAGCGGATGGGCGGCACAGACAAAATCAATTATCCGCTCGGCGGCAAACCGGTGTATCGATGGGCGGCCGATGCGTTTCTCGCCTACGTCCATACGGCGCGCCTTGTCGTCGCCGTCCCGCCGGAAAAGCTTGCGGCGTTTTCGGCTCAGGGACCGGACGACCCGAGGATTGTTTACTGCGCCGGCGGCGCGGCGCGGCAGGAAACGGTCGAAAAAGCCGCCGTTCTGCTCGGCCAAACGGACTTGATCGCGGTACATGACGGCGCGCGGCCGTTTGTCGGTGCGGAGCTGATCGATGCGGTATGCCGCGCCGCGCTGCAATACGGCGCGGCGATTCCGGCGTTGCCCGTGACGGATACGATTCATATCGCCGAAAACGGTTTTGCGGCCTCGACGCCCGACCGGAAAACGCTGTTCGCCGCGCAGACGCCGCAGGTGTTTTCGCGGCCGGCGTTTGAAAAGATGATGCAATATGAAAAAGAGAGCTCCTGCGTTTTGACAGACGAGTGTTCAGCGGCGGTCGGCTGTGGGATCGCATGCAGGATTGTGCCCGGAAGCGCAGAAAACCTGAAAATTACGGCTGCGGGGGATTTGCCGGCCGCCGAGAGGATCGCGGCGCGGATACAATGCGGCCAATAGGCCGCAGCCGGTCATTTTACCCGTGCGGCTTTGAGCCGCGTATAACGGGGCCTGAAACGGAGGCTGCATCACATTGAGAATTGGACATGGCTATGACGTTCACAGGATCAAAGAAGGGCGGCCGCTCGTTCTCGGCGGCGTGACGCTCGACTGCCCGTTCGGCTTGGACGGACACAGCGACGCCGACGTTTTGACCCACGCCGTCATTGACGCCCTGCTCGGCGCCGCCGCGCTCGGGGACATCGGCCAAATGTTTCCTGACAGCGACCCGCAGTACAAGGGCATTTCCAGCCTGCGGCTGCTCGAAACGGCTTACGCGGCGGTGCGGCGCGCCGGTTATGCGCTTGTGAACCTCGACGCGACGCTTCTCTGTCAGCGGCCGAAGCTTGCGCCGTCCATTTTGGCCATGCGCGAAAAGCTGGCGGCGGTTTTGCAGACCGAGATTGGCTCTGTCAGCGTCAAGGCGACGACCGAGGAAGGCATGGGCTTTACCGGCCGCGGCGAAGGCATCGCCGCGCACGCCGTCTGTCTGCTGGAACAGGCGCGGCAGAAACCGGAAAGCGGACGACAGGCATAAAGAAAGGCCGGAACCGTTTTTTTCTGCGCCGACGGCCTGTCATTATGATTTAGCTGATCCGATTGAGAGCGAAACGCTCGATTTTTTTTTGGCGGTTTCTGCGGCTGATACCGGTGAAGGTTAGGGGATAGCCCCTCCTGCCGAACCGGCTTGGTGAAAAAACAGGCGGTTTGTAGCGAAACCGCGCCAAGGGTCTTATGCGCAGCCATAGGTCAATCATCGATCAGCATTCAGAGGTGAACTGTATGAACGCGAGAGAACGCGTCACAGCCGCGATGGAATACCGCGCCGTCGATCAGGCCCCGCTGCAATATTACTATTCGCCGGTCGGCTACTATGAACACGGCGAAAAGCTCAACGAGCTGTTTGCCGCGCTGCCGGGAGACTTTGCGCCTTTTTCCAGACAGCCCATTCCCGTGCTCGGAAAAGAGCGCTTTGACGCCGGCGGCCGATATCACGAATACCGCACGGACGAGTGGGGCGCGGTCTGGGAACACCGGATTTTTGGCGTTTCCGGAATCGTATACCGTCATCCGCTCGCGGACTGGGCTGCGTTGGAGCATTTGCAGGTTCCCGCGCTGCCTGCGCCAACCGGTCCGGCGTTCGAGGCCGAAAAGGCGCGGCTGAAAAAGCATCAGGAGACGTTTTTTGCGCTCGTCGGCTGCGGGTCGCTGCTTGAACGGATGAGCGCCCTGCGCGGGGATGCCGCGCTTTACTGCGACCTCGCGGAGGACAGCCCGGAAATTCACCGGCTGGCCGACCTGATCGCCGGCTACGACCGCGCCCTGGTGGAACGGGCCGTCGCGCTCGGCGCCGACGCCGTGGCCTTTGGCGACGACTACGGGACAGAGCGCTCCCTGCTGATGAGCCCGGCGATGTGGCGCGCGTTTTTTAAGCCGCGCCTTCGATATATCTTTGAACCCGCCGTCAGAGCCGGCGTCAAGATCCATTTTCACAGCTGCGGCCTGATTTCCGACATCATCGAAGACCTGCGCGAGGTCGGAGCGACCTCGCTGTGGCCGCAGCTTCCCGCCTATGACATGCGGGAACTGGCCGGACGGTGCCGTGCGCTCGGTCTGGCCGTCGCCATTCACACCGACCGCGCCAACACAATGACCTTCGGCACACCGAAACAGGTTTGCGAGCTGGTTCGGCGGGAGTATGAAACCTTCCGCATGTGGGAGGGCGGCTCGTGGTTTTATGTCGAGCCGGACAACGGCTTCCCTTTTGAAAACATTGCCGCGCTGGTTCAGACGATCGCGGAGTGGCGGAGCGCATAAAGCGGACGGCCGCCGAATGGGCTGGATTGCCGCTCTGCATGGATTTGCCGCCGTGCGGATGTAAAACGATATGGAAAAAAGGAAAGCTTCTGAAAAAATGCTTTTTGCAGCGCTTCTGTTTCTCGGCGGCACAGTCGTTTTTTCGGCGTTTTGCCTGCGGCCGCCGCCGGTTCGGGCGGAGGTTACAGCCGTTGTTTTGACGATATCGACACCTTGCCTGAGTATCGGACGGCGGATGTGTCCGCCGGCGTGGCGCGCCAAAGCAGTTTGGGGACGACAAGGATTCATAGGAACCGCTCAGCACCGGATAGGAGACAGGGAGACAAACTCTGCCGTCTCTGAATGATAAACTTTATTTTTAAGAAAAGAGGAAACAATCATGATCAAAGTAGGGATTGTCGGCAGCCGCGCGAAATCGACAATGGCGGGTTTTTCAGCGCTCGATAACGTCGAGGTCACCGCGGTCTGCGATTTAAACGAGGAGTGTATGAACCGCATCGCAGACGAGTACAACATCCCGCACCGCTTCCGCGTGTACGAGGACATGCTTGAATCCGATATCGACGCGGTCGTCATCGCCACGCCGATGCAGTGCCATGTGCCGCAGGCGGTCGCGGCGCTGGAAGCGGGCAAGCATGTGCTCAGCGAGGTGACGGCGGGCGTCACGATGGATGAGCTCTGGTGGCTGATCGAGGCCAAAGAGAAATACGGAAAGACCTACATGATGGCGGAAAACTATATCTATACGCCCGAGGTGCAGCTTGTGAAAGGCCTGCGCGCCGCCGGAAAATTCGGAACGCCGTTTTACGCCGAGGGCGAATACCTGCACGATGTACGCGATATGACGGTCTACGACAACGGCAAGCGCTCATGGCGCACCTACTGGCAGCTCGGCAAGCGCGGCTCGTTCTATCCGACGCATTCGCTCGGACCGGTCATGGAGTGGTTTGCGGGCGACCGCGTGACCGAGATTTCCTGCTTCGGCACGGGCGGCGGCTACGTCTCGCCGGAGCTGAAACAGGATGAGCTGACGGTCACGATGTGCCGCATGGAGAGCGGCGCGCTCGCCAAGATCACCGTCGCCTGCAAGGCTCCGCGCCCGCACAACATGCACTCCTATCTGTTGCAGGGCACCAAGGGCTGCTGCGAGGGGCGCGGCGTCAGCGGCGGCTATCAGGTCTGGCTGGAAGACGAGCCGGTTGACGATTCCGGCAAATGCAAATGGCGGCCGCTGCACGATTTTGACCGCTATCTGCCCGAACGCTATCAAAACCCGACCGAGGCGGCGAAAAAGGCGGGGCATAACGGCGGCGACTACTACCTCGTCAAGGATTTTGTGGATGCCATCGTCACAGGTCAGGAGCCGGATGTCAACGTCTACCGCGCCTGCGAGTGGACGGCGGTCGGCCTGCTGAGCGAGCTGTCGGTCACCAACCGCGGCCGCGTGATGGACATGCCGAATTTCCGCAAAAACGCGAAAAACGAGGAAAAATTCGTCAAACTGTAAGGCGGTCAGCCGAATTTGAAAGCGCCCCGTATGCGGGAATTTCCCGCATACGGGGCGCTTGTCGTCGCCG
>QAMX01000022.1 GCA_003149835.1 Clostridiales bacterium | reverse complement strand
GCGGGAGGCCCGTCAGCGGCTCTCAGAGGGAACGGCGTTTGCCGCAGAGCCGAGGCGGGCGTCTCCCCACAGCGGCTTCGGCGGGCAAAAGCATTTGGCCTACTGCAAGCTCAGAAATGCCTCGGCGAGCGACTTCGCCTCTTCTTCGCCCGCCATGACGAGCAGCACAACGTCTTCTACATGCTCGACCTCCACCGCGCTCACGCCGGTACAGACCCATTTCATCGGATTGGCGTTCTGCCGAACCGTCTCCTTGACCGCTTCGATGTCCTCGTCTTCCCCGATTCGGGCTACGCACAGCGAATAAGCCGGCGGCTGCATTTCATATTCGGAGGCGAGCGCCTCTTCAAACGGGATCTCGGCGCCGAAATAGTAGGCGCACCGATCCGCCGTGATCTCGGTGTTGACAAGCCCCTCCGTTGCGGTGAAACCCCCGTCCGCTTTGGCTCTGTCGTAGATATATGTGACGATCTCTTCCAGCGACATCTGCGAGACAAACACGCGGTCGCCGTCGCTCTCGCCGGTTCGCCCGCACGCAGCGACCTGCAAAAGCAGCAGCAGAGCGGCGGCCAGAAGAGTCCAGCGCCTTGCGATTTTCCGCATCATTTTATGATTCCTCCGTTTCAATCAGTTCTCTGACTGTTTCAAAAAATGCGCCTTCAAAACGGTAGCCGCCGAAGGCATAGCCGATTTTGGGGTAACAGATCAGCTCGGCCGTCCGCTGCCCGTCCCCGGTATCGAAAATCAGCGTCAGACTGATATAGCCCTCATAGGGCTGTTCCGTCAGTTTCGCCGTCTCATAGCCGGCCGCGTCGCGTTTGAGCGCGGAAAACGCGCTGAGAAGCTGCCGGATACGCTCCTTTTCCGTGATGGTGCGGCGATGCGCCGTATACGATACGACTTCCCCGCTCTGCGTCACCACGTCTTTGTCCGGCTCGCGCACGATGACCGACGAAACGCTGTCGAGGTCGATGCCGCGCGCGGCGAAATAGTCGCCCATGCTGTCGTCGAGAACGCCGCCCGCCCCGTCGGAAACGCCGAAATATTCGTAGGCGCGCAGCTCGCCGTCCCCGGTTTGTAAAGCGAGCGTGTCGCGGGCGTCGGTCGCGCGCGCCGGCAGTCCGTCCAGCGCAGCGTCCGTTGCAAATTCCACGCTGCCGATCACCGTTTCGGTGACGCCGACGTCCGGCATGACCCGTCGGTAAACCTTGCCGTTGACGGTGATGCGCTCGTTGACGTCGATCCGTATCATCGCGACGTCGGCCATCTCGATCTCCGGAGACGTGTCAGACTGCATCTCTCCTCGGCCCCCCAGCAGCTCCCGGCCGAGAATGCCCGCGCTCGCCGCCGTCAGCACGACGAACAGACAGACAGGCGCCAGCCAGCGAAAGCGGCTGCGCGCGGCCCGCACGCGCGGCGCGGCCTCCGTACCGCGCGGCGTTTGGATTCTGCGGCGGACGCGTTCTTTTGCCGCCGCGTCGGGCTGAATGCCGTTTACGGCCCGTTGGATTTTTTCCCCGATATCCTGATCCGTCATAAAAACACCTGATCCTTCCTCATTCCGTAAGCCTTTGCTTCAACATCGCTCTGCCTTTCGCAAGATACGTCCTGACGGTCGATTCGTTTTTTCGCATGACCCGCGCGGCCTGCGCCGACGTATAGCCCTCGTAGTAATACAAATATAGCGCGGTCTTGTACGTTTCCGGCAGAGACAGCAGTACCGGCAGCGTCTCGTCCACAGCGGTTTCCGCCGCGACGCCCTCCGCCGATTCAATCGGCAGGTGTCTGCGCCGCTTCCTCCGCAGCTCGTTCTTGCAGACGTTTTGCGCGGTCACGATCAGCCATGCCTTTTCATGCTCCTCCGAATCAAAGGTCCGTTCCTGTTCGAGCAGCTTGACAAACACGGTGGAAACGGCGTCCTCCGTGTCGCTTTGGTTGCGCATGTATAGAAAGCAGACGCGGTATACCATATCGAAGCGCCGCTCGTATATCGCTTCCAAATCCTTGCCCCGCGGCGGCAAATCCCTTGTCAAGCCGTTCACCTCCGTTGCCGACCCCTCTATACGGAATACACCTCAGCAGCGCGTTTTGTTGAGCGCGGACAAAAAAAATCCGTTTTTTTCAGACACCGCCGCAGGGTTCCGGCCGGCGCGGCCGGAACGGTCTGTTTCCCGCATACCCGTTTGCAAGAGTCTCGCCGCTACGCCTCCGCGGCCACGGCGAGCAGAGCGCGGATATCGGCCGGCAGCGGCGATTTGACGGTTCTGGCAATACCGGTGAGCGGATTTTCAAAGCTCAGATAGGCGGCGTGCAGCGCCTGCCGGGCGATGCCTTCCGCGCTGCCGCCGTAAAGCGCGTCGCCGCAGAGCGGAAAGCCCATCGCCGCACAGTGGACGCGGATCTGATGCGTCCTGCCCGTTTCCAGCCGAAAGCGCAGCAGCGTGAACCGCCCGAGCCGCGCGGCCACGCGCCAGTGCGTCGCCGCGCTCTTTCCGTCCGGCCGCACGATCCGGCGGCAGGAGCCCTCGCATTCCCGCTCAATCGGCATCCGGCACACGCCGCCGGCTTCGGCGACGGGCCGATCCGTGACGCCGTAATAAATCCGCGCCAGCCGCTCGCGGTCGACGCGCGCCGCCAGCTTGTTTTTGGCGATCAGGACAAGCCCCGATGTGTCGCAGTCGAGCCGCGTCAGCGGGCGGAACACGACGGACGGACAGCGGAACAGAAAATCGTTGGCCAGCGTGTCGTACAGATGGGCGCGGGACGGATGCACCGGCATTCCCGCCGGCTTTGACATCACGGCGAAATCCGTGTCCTCATACAAGAGCCCGACGCCCAGATCGACGGGCGCGACCTTCGCCTCCCGGCCGCATTCGTCAAAGGTCTCCGGCAGCCGCACGGATATATGATCGCCCGATTGGATAAAAACGTTTAAAAAGGACGGAACGCCGTTTCGCAAAACGGCGCTGTCGTCCTTTTTGAGTATATGGAGCAGAGCGGTTCCTGCGCCGAGCTCCCGGCGCAGAAACGTGCTCAGCCTGCATCCGTCGTACCGCGCGGGCACTTCAAGAGAAACAGGGCGCGACATTCTATTCGCCGTCCCCGCCGCTGAAATCCGAGTCTGTCTCGCCGCCGGCTCCGCTGTCCGGCTCAGCCTCGGCGTCGGCTCCCGCTTCCGCGCGGTCGAACGCCGGTCCTTCGGTCTGCGGCTGATCCTCCGGCGCGGCAAGTTTATCCATCGACACGACGGCCGCAGTTCCCTCGCCCTCGCCGAACAGCGCGTTGAAGGCCTCGGCCTCCATCTTTTCGTGCGCAAGCAGGTATTCGGCGACTTGGCGGACCCTGTCGGCCTTTCGCGTCAGGATATCGCTTGCCTTCTCAAAGGCGTTTTCAATGATCGCGCGGATCTCGCGGTCAATTTTTGCGGCGATCTCCTCGGAATAATTGCGCATCGTTCCAAAGTCACGGCCGATGAAAACCTCGTCGTGATCAGAGCCGAAGGCAATCGGGCCGAGCTCGTCGCTCATGCCGTACTTCATAACCATCTTCCGCGCCGTGTCGGTGGCGCGGCTGATATCGTTGGAAGCGCCGGTGGAGATGTCGTCTAAGAACAGCTTTTCGGAGACGCGCCCGCCGAGCAGCGAGACGATATCTTCGAGCATCTGATTCTTGGATGCAAACGATTTGTCCTCATACGGCAGCGAAAGCGTATAGCCGCCCGCCATGCCGCGCGGGATGATGGAGATCTGGTGTACCGGCGGCTGCGTCGGCAGGAAGCGCGTGACGACCGCATGACCGGCCTCGTGATAAGCCGTGAGACGCCGCTCCTTCTCGGAAACCGCGCGGCTCTTCTTTTCCGGGCCGGCGATGACCTTGATGATCGCTTCGGAGAGAATCTCCATGGAGATCTGCTTTTTCTTAGCGCGCGCCGACAACAGCGCCGCCTCGTTGAGCAGATTTTCCAAGTCGGCGGGGCTGAATCCCGCCGTCGAACGGGCGACGACGCCCATATCGACGTCCGGCCCGATCTGCTTGCCGCGCGCGTGGATGTTCAGAATCGCCTCGCGCGCCTTCTGGTCCGGCAACCCGATATAGATCTGCCGGTCGAAGCGCCCTGGGCGCAGCAGCGCGGTGTCGAGGATGTCGGGGCGGTTGGTCGCAGCGATAATGATGACGCCCTCGTTGGTGGCAAAGCCGTCCATCTCGACGAGGAGCTGGTTCAGCGTCTGCTCGCGCTCGTCGTGACCGCCGCCCAGACCCGCGCCGCGCTGGCGGCCGACCGCGTCGATTTCGTCGATAAAGACGATGGCGGGCTGATTCTTCTTCGCCTGTTCAAACAAATCGCGCACGCGCGACGCGCCGACGCCGACGTACATCTCGACAAAGTCGGAGCCGGAAATTGACAAAAACGGCACGCCCGCCTCGCCCGCGACAGCCTTGGCCAGGTACGTTTTACCCGTTCCCGGAGGGCCGACGAGCAGCACGCCCTTGGGCACGCGCGCGCCGATATCGGTGTATTTACGCGGCTCTTTGAGAAAATCGACGATTTCGGAGAGCTCTTCCTTTTCTTCATCCGCGCCCGCTACGTCGGCAAAGGTGATCTTTTTCTTGTTGTCGGTCTGCACGCGGGTCTTCGCTTTGCCAAACGACATCGCCTTGCCGCCGCCGCCCGCCTGCCGCATCATAAAATACCAGAGAACGATCACTATGCCGAACAGCACCACATACGGCAGGAAGCTCACCCACCACGGCGTTTCGGCGGGCGTGATATAGTCGTATTCCTCGACGGTCGGCAGCCCCGCCTCGCGCCGGCTGTCCATGATCTCCGTGACGTCGTCGATGAACAGCGAGAGGTAGGGCACCTCGTATTTCACCACCGTCTCGTCATACAGCTGCATGCGCAGGTCGTTTCCATCGACGACATAGGCCTTGACCTTGCCGTCGCGGTAGTATTCGAGCACGTCGGAATACGTCAGGATCTCGCCCTGCCGCGGCGAATCAAACAGATAAGTCAGAGCCAGCACCAGCAGCGCCAACATCACGGCGTATAATAAAATGCCGCGTAGATTTTTCTTCAATGAATTCACGCCTTTCTGCATCCGCTCCAATACGAATGCGTGAAATGTTTATGCTTGATGCGCGTATACTTCCGGCTTTAAAACGCCGATATACGGGATATTTCTATATAAATCGGCATAGTCTAACCCATAGCCGACGACAAATTCATCCGGGATGACAAAACCGGAATAATCGACCTTCACGTCAACCTTGCGCCGTTCCGGCTTGTCGAGCAGGGTACAGAGCGCGATGGAGGCGGCGTTGCGCGCGTGCAGCAGCTCCAAAATATAGGAGAGCGTCAGCCCGCTGTCTAAAATATCCTCGACGACAATGATATGACGGTTGGTGATATCGCTGTCGAGATCCTTTAAAATCCGCACGACGCCGCTGCTCTTCTGCCCCTTGCCGTAGGAAGAGCAGCTCATAAAATCAATGTCGCACTCGATTGTAATCGCCCGCATCAGATCGGCCATAAAGACAATCGAGCCTTTCAGCACGCTCACCAAAAGCGGCCGTTTGCCCGCGTAGTCCTCGCTGATTTTTGCGCCGATCTCGCCGACCTTGGCGGCGAGCGCCTCCTGAGAAATCAAAACCCTTGCGATTTTTTCATCCATATCCCCCGTACTCCTTTTTTGAAAATCATGCCGGTCGTTTCGGCAGGTATTCTCTATCATGCAGTTCCGTGAAACAAGATACTTTTTATTTCATATGGCCCGTATCGGGCGGTTATGTTCATCCTTCGCCCTGATGGAAGAGTTCTCTCTCAGCGTTATGTGGCATTGGCGTTTGGAGCCGGAATTCATCCCGGCGTTCTGCCCGCGCCGGCGGGCGGCGGCGATATCCTCTGACTATGTTTTTAAGCGCCGAACGGTCTGCCGGACAAAAGCGCGCCATCCGTTTTATTATTGTCCTGAAACAGAATCCGATACCCGTCTTTTTCAGGTTGATACGGAGCGCGCGCAAAATGGTAGCCGATTCCGTATACCCAGATTACGCCCGCTTCGTCGGCGACGACGGGAATCAACGGCCTCGCATGGCGCGGGATTTTCAGGTCGGTAAAAACCTGTTTGAGCGGCTTTGCGCCGGAGCCGCCGTTGCGCGCGAAACGGTCGCCCGCGCGGCGGTTTCGAATCGTTATTTCGCCTTTGATTGTATCACAGTTGACGAAACAATGGTTGAATAATTTATAAACACTCCTGTTTTCCTGTTGATTGGCGGGCAAAAAGCTCACCTCTGCCGTAAAACGCGAGCCGACGGCCAGCGATTCGCCAAGCCGGAGGGGAACACAGAAATCCTCCGCCGGTTCCCTGCGCGCATTTTCAAGCAAGAGCCGGTCGTAGTTTCTCCGGCAGACGCGGCCGCCGCCCAAATCGCAGACCGCCGAAGGGCACTGCGCGCCGGCAAGCGCGAGCACGGCCTCGGTCTTTCTGCGGTCGAGGGTTATCCCCGCTTGTTCCGCCCAGAGACGCGCCGCGCGCGCGCGCAGGGGCGCGGGAAGCTCCGTCAGCCCCCTCGCGGACAGCGCGCCCGCCGCTTCCACTTCGGTCAGCGCGGCCGCCGCCAGCGAATCGAGAAACTCGTCTTCCTCGCGGAGAATGCGGCTGTTTTCCAGCGCGCCGCGGCAGACGTCGGCGTTTAAGTCCCGCAAGACCGGCACAACGCTGCGGCGCAGACGGTTTCGGGCATAGCAGTCGGAGGCGTTTGACGAATCGGTCACATACGATGCGCCGAAAAGCGAGACGATCCGCTCGGTGTCGGCGCGTTCCAGCGGCAGAAAAGGCCGGATGATCCGCCCGTTGACAGGGCGGATGCCGCTCAGGCCGCGCGCCGCGCCGCCGCGGGCAAGGTTGAGAAGCACCGTTTCCAAATGGTCGTCGGCCGTATGCGCGGTCGCAATCCAGTCCGCGTGCATTTCGCCCGCCGCTTTATCCAGCAGGCGGTAGCGCAGGACGCGCGCGGCGTCCTCCATGCCCGTTCCCCGCTCGGCGGCCAGACGCGGCGCGTCGCCGGTCAGAAGCCGGAACGGGATTCCGCGCTGGGCGCAGAAGGTCTCGCAGAAGCGCGCGTCGCGCTCCGCCTCCGCGCCGCGGATTTTGTGATTGACGTGCGCCGCGCACAGCGAAAAGCCGTCGCGGGCGCGCATCGCGTTCAGAAGCAGCAGGAGCGCCGCAGAGTCCGCGCCGCCGGAAAAGGCGGCGAGCACGGTCTTTCCGCGCAGCCCGATCCTGTTTCTATCGAGCCAGCGAGCCACAGTCTCCTCGTACCGGAGCAGGTCGTTTCGTTCACTCGACATGGCGGTTGTCCTGTGTGACGAAGCGCGTGAACTGACCGAGCCAGCGGAATTTGACCGTATTGGTCTGGCCGTTTCGGTTTTTGGCGATGATGCATTCGCAGACGTTTTTGTCCGCCGTATCGGGGTTATAATCCTCGTCCTTGTACAGGAACAGAACGATATCCGCGTCCTGTTCAATGGCGCCGGAGTCGCGCAGGTCGGAGAGGCGCGGGCGCTCCTTTCTTTGGTCGGAGGCGCGCGAGAGCTGCGATAGGCAGAGCACGGGGATGTTGAGCTCCTTGGCCATGATTTTCAGCGCGCGGGAAATCTCGGAAACTTCGAGCACACGGTTTCCGTCCTTGCGCGTCCCGCTGATCAGTTGGAGATAGTCGATGATCACCAGCCCGAGGTCGGGCAGGCGGCGGCAGCGCGCCTTGATCTCGGCGACGGTGATATTGGCCGTGTCGTCGATATAGATCGACGCCGACGAAAGCGCCTTTGAGGCGCGGGCCAATCTGTCCCACTCGTCGTCGGTGAGGTCGGCGGTCTTGATTTTTTTCAGGTCGATCATGCCCTCGCTCGACAGCATACGCTGGACAAGCTGTGTCCGGCTCATTTCGAGGTTGAAAACGGCGATATTTTTCCCGGATTTTGAAGCGTTGCGCGCGATGTTGAGCGCCACCGACGTTTTTCCGATCCCCGGCCGCGCCGCCAGCAGAATCAGGTCGGACTTGTTCAGGCCGGTGATATAGTAGTCGAGGTCGGAGAAGCCGGTCGGAATCCCCGGCATACCGCCCTTGGTCTTGGAGAGCTCGTTTAACAGCTCGATGGAGTCCATGATCGCGGAGCGGATATGGACGAGGCCCTGCCCCTGCTTCTCGCCGCGCATTTCGAAAAGCTGCTGTTCGAGCGACTCGATCAGCTCGTTGGCCTCGCCCGCCTCGGCAAGGGCGCGTTCATTGGCCTCGCCGGTAATTTTGGCGAGCTTGCGCAGCTTGGCCTTCGCGCGCACAATCTGTGCGTAAGCCTTGACGTTGGCGGCCGTCGGCGTAATCTCCACAAGCTTGTAGAGGTACGCGCGTCCGCCCGCCTCGTCGTAGATCTCGCGGTTTTTCAGCTCGTCAAGCAGAATCACAGGGTCGATTTTCTGCCCGAGCGTATACATCGAGGTCATCGTCTCAAAGATTTTTTTGTTCTCAGGGATATAGAAGTCGTCGGCGGCGACGATCTCGATCGCTTCGGAAATACAGGCCGGATCGATCAGCAGGCTGCCGAGCACCGATTGCTCCGCCTCCGCGCTGTACGGCTGACGCCGCAGCACCAGATCTTCCATGCCGCCGCCCCCTTTCACAAAAAAATGCACACCGAGCGGCGGGGTTCGCAA
>QAMX01000173.1 GCA_003149835.1 Clostridiales bacterium | reverse complement strand
GCAAAAAGGAGGTCAACGGGGCTTTGGTATTCCTCGTCATCCTCCCTGGCTTCACTGGCATTGATAAGATCAAGCAGCGTGATAAAGTTTTTTTCGTCCTCCGTGGCCTCATACCAGATATATCCGATCAGGGCCGAGTAATAGAGGCGTTCCGCCTTTACCCAGAAATCTTCGCCGGATTTGTCGCCCTCGCCTTTGGTATTCATAATCAGGGCATTTACCAACTTCAAAATATCCTTTTCGGATCGGATATACGCCAGAGGGTTATATCGCATAGATTTTTTGAAATTTATGAGGTTCAGACTTTTGATACGGTATTTCTTTCGCTCCAGGAGCCGTCCCACCTCGTTTAGGATCGTGCCTTTCGGATCGGTCACGACATACGAGGAATGGCATTGAAGGAGAGAAGGCTTGCAGAAGAAGCGCGTTTTACCACTGCCGCTGCCTCCAATTACAAGAATGTTTTTGTTTCTCGCGTATTTAGGCTGTTTCGGCCTGCTCGACATTGTGATACGTTCCGTCTGCGTGATGGGGATATTGTTGAAAAAGTCCTCGTCCACAAACGGGGCGATATCCGCAGGCGTGCCCCATCGGGCGCTGCCGTACTCCACACCGTGACGGTATTTCTTTGCGTTCTTACCCTTGAAATGCACGATCAAGCGGATAATGACTGCGCCCGCAATGCCGATCAGGAGGTCAAGAAGTTGGAAGCTGGGCGCAAGGGAGGAAAAGGCGCTTGCAAATCCGTCCCCGATGGAGAGTATCTTTGCGGAGAGGTCCGCGCCCGGTGCCAGACGGAAGGCCTGGGATACCTTGTCGAAGGGATACACGAACAGCACATATGGGAGGTTGGTTAGGATCAGTTTTTTTATGTTCATAGCTGCACGCTCCGATCTTTGACCTTGACTTTCTCCCGGTCAATGGTTCTTTGTTCCGCCCTCTGCGCCGCCTTTTCCTTCGCCTTTGCCAGACGCTCCCGGATGGTCGGCTTTTCCTCACGGGCCATTTTCTTTGCCGCGAACTCCTGGAAGGCTGCCGTGATCGCGTCTGCGTCCCGGCTTTTGAAGAACACCATATACCGGGGCTTTTCGGCCGTGGTATCTTTCTTCAGGGCGAAATCCACGTGATACTTTTTTGCAACAGCGGTAAAGGCCTTGATATTCTTGTCGGTGATCTCGATATTCGCCAGCCCCGCGTTTTGCCCGGCAAGCTGTTTCAAACTTTGCTTGCCCCGGTGTATCTTTGCGCCTTTGTTCTTCTGCGCCTCCAAAAAGGCTTTGAGTGCTTTTTCAAGGGTGTGCTCGCTGATCTTGGCACCATCGATGATAATGGCTACTGCCTTGCCAGTTACTTCTTCCTGCATTTACTCACGCCCCCTTCGTCCGTTCCCGTACATATCGTGCTGTACCAGGGAGGAATAATAGCTGTTGATGGTGGAGGGCGCATTGTAGAGCGCTGCCAGGAGATATTTCTTGATATTGCGGACATAGGTGGTGTTGTCCCTCATGCAATCCATCACGTACTGAACGTGGGAGCTGTCCAGCTTCAGGAAACGGGATTTTACCACCTCCGCCGGGAAATCGTCTCCGGCTATGCGGATCGTCTTTCTTGCCGAACATACGGTATCCACGATAAGCTCCGCGATCTCGTCAAGCTGTTCACGGTCCATCTTCGGGTCCTCGATGAGAATGTCATAGTCGATATTCTCCAAAACGATCTCACGGTATGTTTCTCTCGCTCCCATCCCATCCGTTCCTATCCGTGAGCGTGTGCGCTCACCGTCTCCCGTGGGGGCTGGGGGATTTGATGGGATAGGATTTGATGGTTCAGTAATTGATAAATCTGTTTTTGATTCATAGTTACTTGATATATCTATATTTAATTGTGCGGGGTTTTCCTGTTCAGGTTTTCCCAAGACAGGGTTATCCAAGACTGGATTTACCTGAACTGGATTTTCCTGTTTAGGTTTTTCCCGTTTAGGTGACGGTTCTATGGGCTGTTCCAAAATGGTGTACTCGATGGCTCCGAGCTGACCGTTTTCGTTGCGGACGCGCTCACGGATCACATACCCGTGTTCCTCAAGCTCACGCACTCCGGCGCATATACTGTCCACGCCATCCTTGCAGATATGGGCGAGACCTTTTGTGGTGTAGTCCCATTCCTCCGGCAGAGAGAGCATAAGAGAGAGCAGCCCCTTCGCTTTCAGGGACAATCCCGTGTTACGCAGATGATGGTTCGACATGACCGTGTAATCACGGGTCTTTTCTATGCGGAATACTGCCATTTCCGTACCTCCTTCCTGTAAAATTGAAAAGTGTTGTTTTTCGGTGTTTTTACCGTCTGTATCCCTCCGTTATCCTCTACAAAGGAAAACACCCACGTCCATCACAAAGCGACGGTTACAGAGGAAAGAACTGCGGTTTTTCCACCCTAATTCATACATTTTTTCAAAGGCACAAGGAAAACAGGGCATAAAAAACGCCATAGGATTTTTAACCTACGGCGTAAGAACAGGAAAAGGGCGCTGATATTTTGCGTATCAGCGCCCTTAATGCCTGTCAGTATTTGATTTTTTCGACTTCGCACCGTGTTTGTACCTTGAAAAACATTGATATTACTGACTTTTTCAATGTTTTCTTATCTGGTACTAACATTACAGGCAATCGTTTTTCTTCGTCAACGGGAAAGGACAGCCGAAGTCATTCGGCTGTCCTTTTTTCGGCCCATCCGCGCTGAGAAAAAAAGAGCGGTCCGTGAGGCGTCGCCTCTGTCTGTTCGCCGTTTTTTTCGGCGCTTGATCCGCGCTCCGTCCGGCCATGCGGCTGGTGTGCGACGCCCGCCCTCTTCCCGGCTGCGGGGCTCTGCCGCCGGGAAGAGGGCGGCGCTATCCTGTAAAATGCTTGCCCCAAGCGTCATACGGCGTTTTCGGTTCCCGGCGTTTTTGCAAGCGCCTTTTGCGTAATGACAAAATTGCGGAGATATGTTATAATAATTTAGAAAACTGTCCGACCGGTTCCCAGCCGGCGATTACGGCATCCTCTCTTTCGCAGTCCGCCATCCTCCCGGAGGAAATCTATGCCGAGAAACAGGAGCGTCACTATGTCCAATGTGAAACCCGTGCGCGGTTCAACGCCGCAGCCCGACCACATCATGATCAGTATTTCGGGGGACGCCAAGACGACGATGTCGGTCACATGGCGCACCAGCGCCGACGTCCCCGAGGGCTATGTCGAATACCGCGAGGCGGACGGCGGAGCGCCGCGCCGCGCGCCCGCGCGAATGAAGGTTTTTGAGAGCGACATCGATATCAGCCACATTTTCTGGGCGCGGCTCACGGGATTGAAACCCGGAACGCGCTATGTCTATACCTGCGGCTCGGCAGAACGCCGCAGCGCCGAATACAGCTTTTCCACCGAGCCGGAAAATCTGACCAAATTTAAATTTCTCTGCGTCTCCGACCAGCAGAAGGGCCAGCCTTTCGACTGTCCGGATTATTCTTATTTTAACAGTTTCCTCAAAAAAGTGCTCAGCGAGCACCCCGACACGCGCTTCATCCTCACCGGCGGCGACAACACCGACTGCGGCCAGCACGAGGTGCAGTGGAACGGCGCGTTCAGCGGGCTTGTCGGGATCGCCGAATCCGTGCCGTTTATGATGACCGTCGGCAACCACGACAACCGCGGCTTCAAAGACTACCGCAACGGCGTCGGCCGCTATTACGCCGAGCCGGCGGAGTATTTCTGCAAGCAGTTCGAGGGCTCGTATCCCGATAACGGCCCCGGCGGCTGGAAAACCGAGAACTACGCCTTTGACTACGGCAACGCTCACTTCAACGTCCTCGGCGTCAACGGGCCGGAGGATGTCAACGACTGGGTGATCGCCGACCTGAAAAGCTGCCGCCAGACGTGGAAATTCGGCGCCTATCACTTTCCGATCTGCTATTCCGGCGAGGACTGTCAGAATTATGACGCCTATCCGGTCATGCGCGAGGGCTTCGAGATGTTCGACCTCGTCTTCTCCGGCCACGAGCACAACTTTGCCCGCAGCTTCCCGCTCAAAAACGAGGAGCTGTTCGACCGCCCCTCGCAGGGGACCATTCACTACATGCTCGGCAACTCCAACCAAAACCCGCCCGGCTCGCGCACGCTCTCTAAGGTCTGGCACGCGGCGTTTTACCCGCAGGAGGAGCTCAACGCCATGGTCGCCGTCGTCGAGGTGGACGGCAGTCGGGTGACGCTGACCTCCGTGCTCGACGACGGACGCATCGTCGACCAGTGCGTGATCGATAAGGCTGCCGACACCATTCTCCCCTATGCGGTCGCGCCGCGCTTCAACCGCACGCGGATGATGTTCAAGGGCATGGATCTGGGCCTCTGCCAGGCCGACACGCCGTGCGTCGAGCGCGGCGGAGTTTGGTTTGCGCCGCTGGCGATTCTCGTCGCCTATATCGGCGGTTTCGTCGAGAAAACCAAGGGACAGGCGTATATGGAAATCTACGGGCATTCGCTGCGGATCAGCGAGGGCAGCGACCTCGCCCTGACCGACGCCGGCGAGCTGAGGCTCCCCGCCGCGGTGTTCCGCGGCCACCGCGGGCAGCTCTACGCCCCGATCGACGCGGTCAAAGCCTTTGAAATGCGCTGGGCCTACGCGCCGCGCAACAACTTCCTCTCCATCGAGCACGAGAGCGAATCCAAACCTGTGACCGAGCAGCCGTAGGCAAAGCGCCGGACTTCGGTTTTTCTGCCGTGCTCACTCCCATTAACTACAAGCGGCCTTTTCCGCTCGCATTGCGGTTGAATTTCCGTCAAAATGAAGCTGCGGCCGCCCCTTTTGAAAAGGGGCGGCCGCAGCTTCATGCCAATCAATACCGGATCTTTTAACCTCTTTTCGGTTTTGCAAGCGCCGTTTTCGTCTCCTATCCCTGCAAGACCGCCTGATTTTTGGCCGGACTGCTGCGGCCCGCCAGTTCCGGGAAGCGGCGTTCCAGCGCGGCGAAGGAGATCTCGACGTCCTCGTGAACTTCGGCCTCGCTCATGACGCCCATGGTGATCATATCCTGATCGCGCAGTACGCTCCAATTGAAGTTCAGCCCGACGAACGGCGAGACGCGGCCGGCTGCAAACGGCTTGATCGTCATCACCGGCTTCTTGGCGTTGCGGATGATCCGCGCCACGCCCTCGACCTCGACCTGCATCAGAAAGCCCATGCAGTTAAAGATCTGGATATACGTCTCCACGTCGTACCCGTTAGCGTCGGAATACAGAATCGCCTCGGGCATGTGGGCCGACAGGCCGGGAATCAGCCCGTGTTCGCGCATCATCGCCAGATAGTCGGGCAGGCGCGTGATCGTGCGCTGGTTTTTGTTGACCAGCTCCTCCATGCTCGAATGGTGGATCAGACAAAAGGTCGAACCGATCTCGGCGCTGCGGCGGATCACAGCGTCGGCCTCGCGCCGCGCCTCCGGCGTATCGTCTACATTCATCGTCGGCGTGTCGATCACGATGAGCTTGCGGCCGAGCTTTTCCTGCGCATACCGAACCGCGTCGAGCGCGATGGGCGTTGTGCTGACCGGCCCCATCACCGCGTCAATATCATATTGCAGATACGCCTCAAACACGGGCAAAAACGCCTCGGGAGAGGAAAATTTCGAGGTGATGATCTTGTCGGCGGCAGCGCCTGTATGACTGTAACCGAGCAGCCAGTTCGTCCCGATCAGGATGCGCGGCATGGAGACGCCGCCGACTACGGTGCGCGGAAATTTCTTTTCCATAATTCCATCTTCCTTTTGCGGCTGAATTTGGCAAAAACGGACGCGCGCAGCCGCGGGGCCCGCCCCCGCTCTTTCCAAAGGATTCAGATATTTCGCACAAATGCCGCGTGTTTTTACCGACCGGCTTTATTATATACCATAAAAAACAAACCGTCAATGCATGGCGTCGGATTTGCCCAAAAAATCCAGACGGCAAAAAACGCGCCGTTTTCCCTTGACATTCGGCGCGTTTTTCAGTATAATATATCAAATATAGACTTTTGTACAAAGGAGTGATGCGCTTTGGTAAACACTGATTATTCCCAGAAGTTTGCAAAAGACGGAATCACGTTTGACGACGTTCTGCTGATTCCCGCCGCCAGCGACGTTCTTCCGAAGAATGTCAATGTTTCGACGTATCTGACGCGCAAGATCCGGCTCAATATTCCGCTGATGAGCGCCGCGATGGACACTGTCACGGAGTCCCGTATGGCTATCTCCATCGCGCGCGAGGGCGGCATCGGCATCATCCATAAAAATATGTCCATTGAGGCGCAGGCCATCGAGGTCGACAAGGTCAAGCGCTCTGAAAACGGCGTCATTACCAATCCCTTTTTCCTCCCGCCCGACAAAACGCTCGCCGACGCCGACGAGCTGATGGCGAAATACCGCATCTCCGGCGTGCCGATCTGCGAAAATAACCGCCTCGTCGGCATTATCACCAACCGCGACTTAAAATTCGAAGACGATATGTCTAAACCGATCCGCGAGGTCATGACGAAGGAAGGCTTGATCACCGCGCCGGTGGGGACGACGCTTGAAGAGGCCAAGGCGATTCTGCGCCGCCATAAAATTGAAAAGCTCCCGCTCGTCGACGAGCAGTTTGCTCTCAAAGGCCTGATTACGATCAAGGACATTGAAAAGGCGCTTCTATACCCCAACTCCGCCAGAGACGCGGACGGCCGCCTCGTCGTCGGCGCGGCGATCGGCGATTCGCCCGACGTGCTTGAACGCGCCGAGCGGCTGCTTGACGTTCACGCCGACGTGCTCGTGCTCGATTCGGCGCACGGACACAACATCAATATCATCAACTGCCTCAGAAAGGTCAAGAAAGCGTTTCCGAACGCGCAGGTCATCGCCGGCAACATCGCCACGGCCGAGGCCGCCCGCGCGCTCATCGACGCCGGCGCCGACGCGGTCAAGGTCGGCATCGGCCCCGGCTCGATCTGTACCACGCGCGTCGTCGCCGGTATCGGCGTGCCGCAGATCACCGCGATCTATGACGCGGCCTGCGTGGCCTCCGGCTGCGGCATCCCCGTCATCGCCGACGGCGGCATCAAGTATTCCGGCGACGTGGTCAAAGCGCTTGCCGCGGGCGGCGACGTCGTTATGCTCGGCAGCCTGCTGGCCGGCTGCGAGGAGAGCCCGGGCGACAGCGAGATTTTCCAGGGGCGGCAGTTTAAGGTCTACCGCGGCATGGGCTCCATCGGCGCGATGAACAAGGGCAGCAAAGACCGCTATTTCCAGACCAACAACAAAAAGCTCGTCCCCGAGGGCGTCGAGGGGCGCGTGCCGCACAAAGGGCCGCTGTCCGAGACGATTTATCAGCTGATCGGCGGCCTCCGCTCCGGTATGGGCTATTGCGGCGCGCCGGACATCCCGAGCCTGCAACAAAACGCTCAGTTTGTCCGTATCAGCAGCGCCGGCCTGAAAGAGAGCCACCCGCACGATATCTATATCACCAAGGAATCGCCCAATTACAGCATTCTTCCGTAACGGCGGCGGACAGCGCGGCTGTCCCCTAACCGCCCTGGTGAAACGGCGTCGCGGCTCTGCGGCCGGTAAAACGCCGTTTGCCGCCTTTCTCCCGTAAAAATTTGCAGACAAAAGGACTGGTGCATCGATGAAGATCAGTTTTTCCACGCTCGGCTGCCCGAATTGGACGCTGAACGAAATTCTCTCCGCGGCCAAGGATCTCGGCTATGACGGCATTGAGCTGCGCGGACTCGGCGAGGATATCTATCTGCCTGACGCAAAGCTGTTTACTGACGGCGGCAGCCGCGTCAGCCATGAGCTTTCCGCGCGCGGGTTGTTTATCCCCTGCATCTCCACCGACTGTACGCTGCAAATCGCCGACGACGACGTGCTCGCCCAGACGCGCGCGTACATCGAGCTCGCCGCGCGGCTCCATGCGCCCTATATCCGCGTACTCGGCGACACCGCGCCGGAGCCAGGCGCCGGCGTCGATACCGAGCGCGTCGCGGCGCGGCTCGCCGCCTTGGCGCCCGAGGCGGCGGCCAAGGGCGTGACCCTGCTGCTGGAATCCAACGGCGTCTACTCAAATTCCGCGCTGCTGCGCAAAACGCTCGATCAGGTCGGCAGTCCGGCGGTCGCCGCGCTCTGGGATATCAACCACCCCGTGCGCTACGCGCATGAAGCGCCCTCAGAAACTTACGCCAACATCGGCCCCTATGTCCGGCACGTCCACGTCAAGGACACAGAGGTCGACGAAAATGGCCATATCTCCTATAAAATGCTCGGCTATGGGACGCTGCCGCTCAAAGAAGCGTTTGCGCTGCTGAAAAAAGACGGTTTCGGCGGCTGTATTTCCCTTGAATGGACCAAGCGCTGGAATCGGGAGCTTGAAGACGCCGGCATCGTCTTCTCCCACTTCATCTACGCCGTCAAAAAGCTCTGGCAGAGCGCCTGAGGCTAAAAACGATTGCCGGCGGAACGCCATACGGCGAATCCAATCAAAGCCCCCTCGGAGCGGCGGACCCTTTCTGTCCGCTCCGAGGGGGCTTTTGCTGTGCCGGAGGCATAATGGAGCCCGCCCTTTGATGGCCGAAAACGCCAGTCTGCGGCCGCCGAAAACATTTTTGGGAACGGTAGAAACGCATCTTTCGCAGAGCAGAAGCTCTCCTGAATTCCGCACGCCGGCTTTCTCCCGCAGGAACAGGGCATCTGTGCGGCCGACGCAAATCCGGCGGATAAATCCCGCTTTGCCTGTTAAAGCCTCGCCTTCCAAACGCTTCGACGTCATATTTTCAGGCCGCCCGAACGGTATCGTTCGGGCGGCCCTTTCTTCAATCAATCGCTCCGGC
>QAMX01000066.1 GCA_003149835.1 Clostridiales bacterium | reverse complement strand
GCCTCGTAGAACCAGTCGTACTCGTCGACGTTGCCGTCGCCTTGCTTATATACAATGCCTTGACCGTCCGCGCAGTCGCCGAGAGAGCCGTCGGGCGCGCGCAGATTATAGCAGTGCGTTTCGGATGGGAGCTGATTGTGCATTCCGATCCGTTTGCCGTCGCCCATGTTGTCCCAGTGAAGATCGAGCGAATTTTGCAGCACCTTTGCCCACGGCTTTGACAGAAATGGGGCTGCGCCGGTCACAAAGCCGTAGCTGTTCTGAATCCAGAAGCCGCTGCCCCAGATAAACCCCTCTTTAAACGAGTCGCCGTCGGGGTGATAGAGCATGGTGATGTTCGGCCGCTCGGCCGTCGGGCAAAGCATAGACAGGCTGTCGTCGATATGACGGAGAAACTGTTCAGAACCTTCTCCGCCGCAGTATTTGCCCCTAAAAAACATAAAATACCTCCGTCTTTTCGATTAAAACAGACGTTTTTTCGATGAATTGCGGATTTATGGCGCCAAGCCGATCTTTGCGTCAAGCGTATCCGGAAGCCGCACAGAGTAAACGCCTGCCGCCGTCAGCGGCAGGCGAACTCATTTCAAAAGCAATGCGCGGGTTTAGAAGCGAACAGGAAACGCAACGGCGCAAAAACAATTTTATCGGAGGAAGGCATTGTATGAAGAGTGAGAGATTTGATGGTGCGGATAACGGGGTTTCGGGAACGGCTTTGGCCGCCTCTCGTACGGACGCCCGCCGCTCCGCTCAGTACAGCGGCTTGACCGTCAAAAACACCACGGAGGAGCGCGGAATTTCAACAGTCAAATCCAACAGCCCGCCCTCAGTCTCGACGACATAGACCTCCTCTTTCAGCTCCGCCGCCGCGGCGTATTTTCCGCTGTTTTCCTCCCACAGCGCGCGCGCCTCGTCGGTGATGATCGGAGGCTCCGAGCTGTCGGGCGACCATGAAAAATGCTCTGCGCCGATTTCCGCCGCCTCGCAGTCGGCGCGCCACTCGTCAAAGAAATTGGCGTCGTCGTCGATGCGGACCAGCCTGACCTGCGCGCGCGCCGCGCCGAGATCGGCGGCAAAGCGGAGCGGAACCGTATCCTCCCCGCCGCGCCCGAAGGTATAGGCCATCATCCGCAGCGTCCCGTCATCGCCGACGGAAGCAAGCGCCTCATATTCCGTCGCGCCCGGCGTTTTAAACGCCTTCTCCACGCCGACGCGCGCGCTGCCGACCATCTTATAAAATTCGCGCGCCACATGCAGCGACACCGTGGGAATGCCGTCGCGCAGCCCCGCCGTCGTATAGCCCCAGGCCGAGAAATAGTCGATGTCGTTGTCCACCATTTGGAGAATCAGGCGCGCGTCATAGGCGCCCTGCGCCGTGTCGCCGACAACGCGGCTGGTCAGGTCGGCCGCCTGCGAGCCCTTGACCCCGACTAAAATCCGGCCCTCGTCGACGCCGTAAATGAGCTCCGTCATCCCCGCAGCCTCGGCGGCGGCACGGACCTTTTGAATCGTATCCGGCAGGCTCTTTGCCGCCCGCGGCGAGTTTGGAATCGTTGTGTCGTAGAACGAGACGGCGAGATAGGTGAGCGGCGAGCCGGTCTCCCCGGTCCAGAAATTTGTGCCGCTGGCGCAGTGCTCGATAAAGCGCTCCTCATCCCACAGCCCCTCGGCGACCGTCATGCTGTGCGCGCCGATGTTGATCTCCTCGCCGAGCACGCTTTGCAGCGCCGCGGCCGTGGTATCGTACAGGCGGCAGTAGGCCTCAAAGGTCGCTTCTTCCGATTCGTCGTAGCTGAACCAGTCCTTGTTTTCATATTCGGTCAGAACGCCCCAGCGCCATGAAGCCACCTCTTCGCGCCCGAATTCGGCGACAAGGGAAGCGGCCACGTCGCAGATATAGCCGTAATATTCGTTATAATCGTCCGGCGGATACATATTGACGCCGAACACGCCCGGCGTATTGACTGTTGAAAACTTCATCGGCACGTTGCCGGTCTTGATCATCGGCTTGACGCCCTGCGCCAGAACGTTTTTACAGGCGGCGATCAGCTCGTCAAACTTGTAGTCGTCGCGCACAGACGCGTCATATGGGTCGAGAAAGAGGTCGCGCTCGGCGTTTCCGCCCGTCGCCTGCATGAACTGGATGCGCTCCACAAACGGAAACTCCTCCCGGAAGTGGTTCTCGTCCCAGCCATCGAGGCACGAGGACTGGAACATCCAGACGTTCACATCGCTGACCTTGTTGTTGATTTTTTCGCCGCGCTCCGAGAGGTCGAGCCGGAACAGAAATTCGTTTTCCCCCGGTTCGACGTCGGCGGCGGTTTTCGGCAGCGTAGCCGGCGCGGTCGGCGCCGCGGTCGGCGGACCCGCCTCCGTCGACGGATCCGCGACTCCCCCTGCGCAGCCCGTCAGCAGGCACAGCGCCGACAGAAAAAGCAGCCTTTTTTTCATTTTCATTTCCTCCTTTTATATCTGTTTTTCGGCGATTGTAAAACTCTGGCTTTCCCATTCAAATTCGAGCCCTCGCGCCGGCCAAACGAGCGCAGCGAGGGCGATCAGCGCGAGTCTCTCGATTGGAAAACGACGTTTTACAATCGACTATATCTGTTTTCTGTAAAATTCATCCGCGCCGCGGTAAATGGCAATCACATTCCGGGCCGGAACGTCATACTGAATCGTATGAGCCGGCGACAGGATATAGCCGCCGTTTTTGTCCATCACCGACAGAATATGCTTCACCGCATCCTTCACCTCCTGCTCGCTGCCCTCAGGCAGAAGATGCTGGGTGTCGATGCCGCCCCAAAAAGCGATTTTATCGCCGAAATCCGCTTTTAAGCGCTCGCATTCCATCATATACACGCCGGGCTGAATCGGGTTGAGAATATCCACGCCGCAGTCAATCAGCGCCGGGATAAAATGGTAGACCGAGCCGCAGGTGTGGTGCTTGTAAAATGCGTCGGTATACCGCTTTGTATAGCGAACCCGCTCTTTCAGATAGGGCTTGATGAATTCGTCAAACATCGCCGTCGACATAAACGGACCTTTCTGGGTGCCGAAGTCGTCGCCCGAGGTCGTACAGTCGATATATTTTCCCAGCGAGCCGTAATAGACGTCAATGACTCGTTTCTGATAGTCCAGCACGCGCTGCGAAAAAGCGTGGACAAATTCCGGCTCTCCCGCAAGGCGATAGAGATAATCGTCAAATCCGAGCAGCCAGCAGCCCAGCTCAAACACGCCGAGCACAGGATGCTCCGCGACAACGGCATAATCGGTATGCTCATGCAGATCCTTCGCCTGTTCCGTCCAGGCTTCGATCAGTTTCCGGTCGATTTTCTCCGGATCCGGGAATTCATACGCCAGCATTTCATCGATCGTAGAATCCCTCAGCGGATTGACGCAGATCTCCCCGTGCCCGTTAACAACGCGGTAGCCGATGCCCCAGTTGTCATAGGATATCCCGTTTTCCGTGCGCGCATGGGCGGTCGGCGGCGTCGGCATCCCGCCGATCCGCCGGATATCGATATCAAGCGCTTTCAAAACGCGCTCGTCGACATTGAAGAGCCCCTGTTTTTCGCCTTCCGCGCCCAACAGCTCCGCCAGCTCCCGCCGCGTCGACTCCTCGTCCACGTTGGTTTGCGGCGAGCCGCACAAATCATAAACCGCACGGTCGGGCTGTCCGTGCGTGACCGCTTCATAAAACCGTTTTCTGTGTGTCATGATCGTTTCCCCCTTCGCCGCAGGCTAAGCGTTGTCCGGTCAGGCGAAAACCGCATGATCGAACCCGACAGTGACTGCACGCTTTGGCGGACGCAACGCCGCTCTTGCCGCCGTTTACAGCTCCTCGCCGCCCTCGCCCGACCAGTGGCTGTAAAACTCCGTGCCGCGCCACAGCCCGCGGATCATCGCCTTGTGCGTGGTCTCGCGCGAGACCCACTCGTCGATGCGCGTCAGGCCGTAAGCCTGCCAGTCGGCGAAGAAGCGGTTGATCGCCTCGGGGTCATACTCGTTTTGGAGCTTGGTGCGGTTTTTCAGCCGTACCCAGCGCACCGACAGCCGCGCTTTGCCGACGCGCCACAGCCGCAGCGGATCTCCGGCGACGGCCGCCTGCGCCTGATCCATATAGGCGTCGAGCCGGTCTAAAATCTCCTCGCGGAACAGCGGGCTGTCGGTATTGTCGTTGAAGCCGACGTGGATGTTTTCCTTCTCGGCGGTGTCGCAGAGAAAATCGAGATACTGCCGGACATACGGCGCGGCGTCGCCGTAGAAATAGTCGGTAAATTCGCGGATGTGCCGCTCCACGTCGGTCTCGGCGTCCCAGAGCAGCTTTGCGAGCACATAGGCGCGCAGCTCGTTGAAATCCGTACCGCCGCGGCTGGCGCCGTTGGCCTGCTCGAACACGCCCTTGACGTTATTTTTGACAAAGGCGCGCATGTTCGGCTGCAAGCAGCGCCAGTTCGGGTGCGGCGCGGGGTAATGGGCAAAGCAGGTCGTATAGTCCCAGATATAGACTCGGCCGCAGCATTTTCCCCAGTCCTCCAAATCGCGGATAAAGGACGAACGCGATCCGTCCGGGCGCTTGACGCCGCGCTCGTCGTCGCAGCTCTCAAACGGATGCGCAAAGCACGCCTCAATCGAGCAGAGCCGCACGCAGACGTTGGGCGCAGGGCGCGTGATCGCCGGGACGGGGCGCGTGTACTGGTAGGCGAAGGTGTCGAAGACGACGTCGGGGAATTCCGGCCCGAGCCGTTCGGCGATGGCGTTGACAAAGCGCAGCAGCGTGCCGGACGGGCTGTGCTCGGCCTCGTCGACCGCGCGGCAGGCGTCGCACTGGCAGTTGTCGCCCCAGTCGTTCTGCGTGATCGAGATAATCCGCGCGCCGGGGTTCGCTTTCAGCGCCGCGCGCACGCTTTCAATCGAGATTTCCAAAACCTCGGGGTTGGTCAGGCAGAGCTGCGTACAGCTTCTCTGCGTCTTGCGCTTGCCGTCGATGAGCGAATAGTATTCGGGGTGCGTCTCCGCGTATTTTTCCGGCGGCACGAGCAGGTCGAAGGTGTGGCAGAACCACGCGTAACGGATGTTGCCGCCGTGCTTTTCGCGGATCGGCACGCAGTTGCCGTTTAAGCGCAGCTTGACGGCGAAGCGCGAATACTGCGCGCATTCGTAATAGTTGTGGTCGCGGTATTCGAGCGCAGGCACCTGCCGCGTGTCGATATCGGGCAGCAGAAGACGCGGGCTGGTGGGAATTTTTTCGCAGGTCGCCGTAAAGAACCGGCAGCCGAGGCGTTCCAGCAGCTCATAGACGCCGTAGATCACGCCGCGCTTGCCGCCGGTGACGGCGAGGCTGCCGCCGACGGTGCGGACGACAAAGCCGTCGTCGCCGAGCTCGCTGTCCTCCACGCCGAGTAGCGCGGCCGCGCCGCGGCCGACGGCGAGCATCCCCTCCGGCCGCGGCTCCGAACCGACGGAA
Organism: Clostridiales bacterium; assembly: GCA_003149835.1. GTDB lineage: Bacteria > Bacillota > Clostridia > Oscillospirales > QAMX01 > QAMX01. The sequence continues at coordinate 5,285 of QAMX01000066.1, read as the reverse complement.
AAGGCCGCCGAAGTCATGCGTTCGAGGTAGTAGCGGAGCTCATCCGCCGCGTAGCGCTCCTGTTCGCTCGCGTCCGCCGCCGTGACAATGGGGTAAAAAGCCGTTCTGTTGTCTGCGATGATCCGTTCCATAGGTCTTTGTTCCTCCCTGAAATTTGAGTTTCGCGCCGCAGCGCGGTTCAATCGGTCCAGAAAAGAGCCGCCGCCCCGTGCCCGCCGCGGCCGGAAGACCGGCAAAGCCGTGCGGCGGGCCGCGGTTTTCAGCCGCCGAGCCTCATCTCGATATGAGGAATGCCGTCCTCCAAAAATTCCTCGGACGTCTGTCGGAATCCGGCGCTCTCATAAAACGCCTTTGCATAGGTCTGCGCCTCGACGCAGACGACCTTCGCCTGCATCAGCGCCTTTGCGAGCCTGACGCCCTCTTTGAGAATCTGACTGCCGAGGCCGCAGCGCCGTTTGACCGCGATCACTCTGCCGAGCCACGCCTCGCCCGGTTTCCCCCGGTCGACGATGCGCAGATAAGCCTGAATTTGCCCGGCGTCGCTCAGCCAGACGTGAATCGACTGCGAATCGAGACCGTCGATCTCCTGATAGGGGCACTGCTGCTCGACGACGAAAACGGAAACCCTCAGTCTGAGGATCTCATACAGTTCGCCGGCCGTCAGCTCCTCAAAGCGTTTTACAAAAAGCTCCATATGCGTCCTTCCTGTTTTGGTTTGTTTGATCCGCTGCCGCCCTTCCCGGCGCAAGCGGCGCCGCGGGATTCAGAGGGAAACGGGCCCATTGCGTTTGGCTCGTCTTCCGGCGCGCAGTCGCCCCATAAACGGGCGCTTTTGGGGTCAGCGCGCTCCAACCGCCCTTGGTAACCCCTCTCTTTTGCCAAAAAACGGATACACAGACGCTTAAAGTGTCCGCGTATCCGTTTTCAGGGTGCCGTTTGTCCGCTCCTGAATGTTATTCGTCCCAGTTGTGCCAGACGTTCTGAACGTCGTCGTTGTCGTCGAGCATATCCAGCAGACGCTGCATATTTTTCAGCGCGTCCTCGTCGGTCAGCTCGACCATTGTCTGCGGGATCATCTTGACCTCGGCCTCGACGAATTCGTAGCCCGCCTTTTCGAGCGCCTCGCGCACCTCGCCGAAGCTGTCGGGCGAGGTGACGATTTCAAACATCTCCTCGTCGGCCGTGCAGTCGTCGGCGCCCGCGTCGAGCGCGGCCATCATCATCTCGTCCTCATCTTTGCCGTCGTTTTCAATGACAAGCACGCCGCGCCGGTCAAACTGCCACGAAACGCAGTTGGCTACGCCGAGGCTGCCGCCGTTTTTATCGAAGTAGTGGCGCATTTCGGCGGCGGTGCGGTTGCGGTTGTCCGTCAGCGTTTCGACGATCACGGCCACGCCGCCCGGCCCGTAGCCCTCGTAGGTAATCGGCTCAAAATTCGCGCCGTCGTTATTGCCGGAGTATTTGGCGATCATGCGGTTGATGTTGTCGTTGGGGACGTTTTCCGTCTTGGCCTTGGCGATGATGTCGCGCAGGCGCGCGTTCGCCGCCGGGTCGGCGCTCCCCTCTTTGACGGCCAGAGCGATCTCGCGGCCAATCTTGGTAAAGATTTTGGCGCGTTTGGCGTCTCCCGCTTCCTTTTTATGCTTGATGTTGTTCCACTTGGAATGTCCAGACATGGGTCGCGTTCCCCTTTATATCATTGATTGTTTTTCTGTCGTTTTGTTTGCCCGCCGGACCGGAGAGCCGCTTTCGCCGCGCCGCCGGTCATGGCCTCAAACAGCTTGTATTATATCATATTTTTGATTGCAGTTCAAGATTCTCCGGCTTTTTGCGCAAAAAAATCGAAAGACGGCGCGGATTTCCCGCGTCAGAGCAGCGCTTCTTCGCCTCAAACCGCCCGCAGCCACGCCTCGGCGATGACCGCTCTCCGCAGTTTTTTCACAGCCCTTCCGCGTCCGTAAGCCCGTCTGCGCTCAGCTTGACCGGCCGGATATCGGAATGGGTGTAGCGGATGATGTCTTTGAGGCGGCCGAACTCGGCGATGTCGTAAAACATAAACGCCTCGCCCTCGCGCTTGGCGCGGCCGGTACGGCCGATGCGGTGAATATAATAGGCGTTGTCCTGCGGCACGTCGTAGTTGAACACCGCGTCCACGTCCTCGACGTCGATGCCGCGCGCGGCCACGTCGGTCGCGACGAGGATACGCAGCTTGTGTTTTTTGAAGCGATCCATGATTTTCATGCGGATGCTCTGGTTGACGTCGCTCGACAGCCCGTCCGCGTCGTAGCCGCGCGAGCGCAGGTCCTTGACGAGCCGCTCGGTCATGCGCTTGGTGTTGCAGAAAATGATCACCCGCCGGTAGTCAAACATGTCGAGCAGGCGCACCAGCGCGGGGATCTTTTCTCCGCTCGACAGGCGAATCGCATACTGCTTGATCTTCGGCGCGTTTTCCTCGGCGCGCTCGACGGTGATCTCCGCGGCGTCGCGCTGGTACAGCCACATGATGTCCATGACCTCGCGCGTAATCGTCGCCGAAAACATGGCGAGCTGTTTGTCCTTGGGAAGCTTGTCGAGGATCTTAGACACATCCTTGAAAAAGCCCATATCGAGCATCTTGTCGGCCTCGTCCAGCACGGCGATTTTGACCTTCTGCGGTTTAATTGTATGCCGGCCCATATGGTCGAGCAGACGCCCCGGCGTCGCCACGACGATCTGCGGCCGCTTTTTGAGCAGCGTGATCTGGGCCCCGATCGGCTGGCCGCCGTAGAGCACGGCCGTGCGGATGCCGCTGGCAAAAGCGGTGAGGCGGCAGAGCTCGGTGTTGATCTGCACGGCGAGCTCGCGCGTCGGCGCTAAAATCAGCGCCTGCATTTCCGGCAGGTCGCGGTCGATCTTTTCAATAATCGGGATGCCGAAGGCAAAGGTCTTGCCCGTGCCCGTCGGCGCCTTGACCACAAGGTCGCAGCCGCTGCGCATGACCGGAATGGTCTTCCGCTGCACCTCGGTCAGCTCGGTAAAGCCGATGGCGTCGATCGCCTTCTGCATTTCGGCCGACAGCGCCACGCCGAGCGGGCCCGCTGCCGCTTCCTCTGACGGCTCCGGCAGCCCATCCGTCAGGCCGTTGGCCTGCTCCATGGTGTTTTCATCCATTCTTTCTCGTTCTCCTGTAAATCATCCTATGATTTTTTCATATTCCTATATATCATACCTCTTTTTGCCGCGTTTGTCAAATCCGCGGCTGAAAAAGACGCCTCCGGCGCACCTCTTCTCCGCATACGGCAAAAAATTCCGCCCTGTACGAATGCAGGGCGGAATCTGTCTCCGTCGGAGTCTTAACGTTTTTCTTGCGAACTGCCCAGCGCTTCCAGCTGCGCGCGGGCGCAGGCGATCTGGCGCGCGACCTCGCGCGGCGCGGGGCCGCCGGTGACGGACCGGCCCTCGACGCAGTTTTCCAGCGCGATGGCCGCGTAGACGCCCTCGTCAAAGCGCGCGTCAAACTGCCGGTACTCGTCGAGCGTCAGCGTTTCCAGCGTCTTTCCGTTCTCAACGCAGAAGCGGATGATCGAGCCAGTGACCTGATAGGCGTCGCGGAAGGCGAGCCCTTTTCCGACGAGATAGTCGGCGCAGTCGGTGGCGTTGATAAAGCCCTCGGCGGCGAGGCGGCGCATGCGCTCGCGCTTCACCTTCATGGTCGCGCACATCGGTTTCAGCGTTTTCAGGCATAGCTCGGCGGTATCGACCGCGTCGAAAAGCGCCTCCTTGTCCTCCTGCATGTCCTTATTATAGGCGAGCGGCAGCCCCTTCATCGCCGTCAGCAGCGCCGTCAGATCGCCGAAAACGCGGCCGGACTTGCCGCGCACCAGCTCGCAGACGTCGGGATTTTTCTTCTGCGGCATGATCGACGAGCCGGTGGCGAACGCATCGTCCAGCTCGATATAGCCAAACTCGTGCGAGCACCAGAGGATCGTCTCCTCGGAGAAGCGCGAGAGGTGAACCATCAGAATCGACAGCGCGCCCAGCAGCTCCAAAGCGAAATCGCGGTCGGATACGCCGTCCATGCTGTTGTCGCACGGCCTGGCAAAGCCGAGCAGCCGCGCGGTCATGGCGCGGTCGATCGGATAGGTCGTCGAGGCCAGCGCCCCGCTGCCGAGCGGGCAGGCGTCCATGCGCGCCGCCGCGTCGCCGAGACGGCCGATGTCGCGCAGCAGCATGTTGACATACGCCAGCAGAACGTGCGCAAACGTGACCGGCTGCGCGCGCTGCAAATGCGTATAGCCCGCCATCACCGTGTCGAGGTTCTGCTCCGCGATGTCCAACAATACCGCCGCGAACTCGGCGGTCAGCTTCTGCAAACGGCCTGCGGCCGCGACCGCGTAAAGCTTGAAATCCGTCGCCACCTGGTCGTTGCGGCTGCGCGCGGTGTGGAGCTTTTTGCCCGTCACGCCCAGCCGCTCGGTCAGGCGCTGCTCGACGAAGGTATGGATGTCCTCGGCGCCGGGGTCGATCCCGACCTCGCCGCTCTCAATCTGTCCGCGCAGCTTTTCGAGCTCGGCTGTCAGCGCGTCTCCTTCCTCCGGCGTGATGATGCCGCAGGCGGCGAGCATTTTCGCATGCGCGGCGCTGCCCTCGATGTCCTCGCGGTAGAGGCGGCTGTCAAACGAGATCGACGAGTTGAAGTCGTTGACCTGCGCGTCGACCTCTTTGGTAAAACGTCCCTTCCAGAGCTTCATGGCTTATTCCGCCGCGCTGCCGCGCGCCTTGTCGAGCAGGGCGCTGATCTTGATGGGCAGACCGAAGAGGTTGATAAAGCCCTGCGAATCGTACTGATTATAGACCTCGTCCTCGCCGAAAGAGGCGAATTCCTCGCTGTACAGCGAATACGGCGACCGGACGCCGGCGTTGATGACGTTGCCCTTGTAGAGTTTCAGCCGCACCTCGCCGGTGACGGTCTTCTGCGTGGACTCGACGAAAGCGCTGAGCGCTTCGCGCACCGGCGTGTACCACTGGCCGAAATAGACGAGATCGGCGAATTTTCCGGCGAGCTGCTGTTTGAGATGCGTGGTCTCGCGGTCGAGGCAGAGCATTTCCAGCATTTCATGCGCCGCGTACAGAATCGTTCCGCCCGGGGTCTCGTAGACGCCGCGGGACTTCATGCCCACCAGCCGGTTCTCGACGATATCGATGATGCCGATGCCGTTGGCGCCGCCGATTTTGTTGAGCGCGAGGATGATATCGAGCGCGCTGAGCTTTTCGCCGTTCAGAGACACCGGCGCGCCCTTCTCAAA
>QAMX01000141.1 GCA_003149835.1 Clostridiales bacterium | reverse complement strand
AGAAATTCAGCCGGCGTCATATTGAAAGCGATGGCGAGCTTATGCAGCGTTATGATCTTCGGATTTTTGGTAATTCCTCTGACGAGATTGTCAATCGTAGACTGACTGACGCCGCTCATGGTGGCCAGCCTGTTGATCGAAAAGCCGCGCTGCTTGCAAAGCTGCCGAATCCGCAGCACGATCACTTCGTAATATTTCATATGCAATCCTCGTTATCATATACCCGTAAACCGGTTACTTTATATATAATAACAAAGAATAACGCTACCTATACCCGCGCACGGGTTGACATCTTTTGCAGCTCTTGATATAATGGCATTACCCGTATAAGGGTAAATAAAGGGGAAGTGGGGAAGCGGAGAATGACGACGTGCGCTTTTCTGGGAAACGCGGCCGACGGTTCAGCGATGCGCTTCAAAGTAGCGTCGGCGATTCGGCAAGTGATTCGCAGCGATGATTCGGTGATTTTTCTGGTCGGGGACAAGGATCCGTTTGATGTGATTTGCGCCGAAGAGGTGCAGCTGATGAGAAAACGCTGCCGCGCCAAAAGCGTCGCGCTTTATCTGGTCGCCGACGCGCCGGACAGTGACCGCGACCGCGCCGTGCAGTCTCTCTTCTATGACAAAATCGTCAACCCGTGTACGCTTCCCGGCGCGGAAAACGGCGGCGCTTCGGCGCTGCGCTACCGAATGGAACAAGCCGATGTGATGATTACCTGTATAGAGGGCGATCCCGGGAGGACGGCGTGGCTCAACGAATATGAGGGGGAGCGCCGCGCCAAGCGGGTTGTGCATTTGGAGGACATACGGTTTCAGCCGCGCGGCGCTTCACTGCGGCTGGAAAATCCGGAAAGCGCATCGGCCGGCGGCAAACGGCATTGCACCATCGCCTGTATTCGGAAATATTGGCTGGACCAGTCGCCCGCCCATGAACGCCTGCTGGATCAAACGCTGGAATTTTTGATTCGCCGCCGCGGCGTCACTGCCTTCTGGGTCGAACAGCTCGGCGTCGACTCGCCCGCCGTTCGGGCGGTCCGCCGGCTCAGGGCCGTCTGCCGCGACATTGAACTGACGTTGATTTTACACGATGAGGTGAGTCTCTGTAAGTATGAATCGGTCTATCAGGGCATATACGATCAAATTTTCTGTTCAGGGGTCAGGAGCAAAGTCCTGCGTTCAAAGGTTTTGGGGACCTATAAATGGATGATCGACCGATCGGAATTTTTGCTTTGCAGCTCCGAGGCGGATACGCCGCTAGATACGAGTCTGCTGCAATATGCGGGTAAATGCAGCCACATACAGACTGTCGATATGGCCGGCGCCGAGGTCACCGGTCAGACAATGGGCGCGACATGGCAGACAGAGCGTTTGCAGCCGGTTCTATATGATGCAAAATAAAGTTCACCCCGTCGAACCTCTTCGCCGGAACCGCTGCATGCGGCTGCGAAGAGGTTCGACGGGGTGAACGATTTGCGCCGGCTTTGAAAACGGGGCCGATATGGGAAGAAAAGCCGCCCTGCTTACAGAATTTGCAGCAGCCGCCCGTGCCGTTTGAGCCAGTCGCGCTGTTCCGCAAAGCCGGGGAGAACGCCTTGCACCCGCGCCCAAAACGCGGCGCCGTGATTTTTGTGCTCAATATGAGCCAGCTCGTGAACGACGACATAGTCAATCGCCGCCGGCTCGCAAAAGATCAGCCGCCATGTAAAGCTCAGCCGGTCGGCAGCGGAGCACGAGCCCCAGCGGGTTCGCGCCCCTGTCACCGATACGCTTTGAAAGGAAACGCCCATGACCTCTGCGAAAGACGCCGTCCGCTCCGCCAGCAGTGTCTGCGCCTGTCCGCGCAGCCAAGCGATCAGTTCCTCCGGAACGCTTCCGAGCGGCAAGAGCAGCGCGCCGCAGCGGACGGCGACGGCGGGGCAGTCTGCAAAAGTCAGCGCGAGCGTCTGGCCGAGATAGGGAAGCGGCGCGCCCTCGCGGAACGTAAACGGCGGAAAAGCGGCGTTTTCGGCGGCGATCAGCGCCTGCTTCTTCTCAATCCAGTCCGCGTGACGGCGCACCAGCGCGTCAATCCAGGCGCTGTCGGCGCGTTCAGGCGCGCGCACGGTCAGCGCGCCTGAACGGTCGATGCTGAGAGCGGCCGTCTTTCTCCGCGAGCGCACGACGGTATAGGCCGGTTCGCCCACTTTACAGCCCGAATCTTTTTGTGAAAAAGTCGAACAGCACCGGCCCGGAAATCATATGGCCGCCTTCAAAATAATCGGTTTCGAGATTTTCGGGACAGCCGAGGGCCGCGTAGAGCGCGGAGAGCTTTTCAACGGCGCGCCGCGTCGCCGCAACCGGAAAGATGCGGTCCTCCGAACCGGAGGAGATCATCAGCGGCCGCGGCGCGATGAGCCCGAGGAGATCAGGCATCTCGGCGTAGCGCAGAATCGACGGGAGATAGTTGTCGATACAGTGAGAGACCGCGCAGATGCTGGTTTTGTAAAAATTGGCATACCCGCTGACGACGGCGGCCGTCACCCGCAGATCGACGGCGGCGAGGTTTGTCGTGACCGTGCCGCCGCCGGAGATGCCGATACAGCCGAGGTTTTTGCCGTCAAATTCCGGCAGCGAGACGACATAATCGAGTACGCGCTGCATTTCGTAGACGCGGAGGCCGCCGATGCTGCCGCCGGTCAGAAGCGTCTGCCCGGCGAGCGGAGAACAGTCGCCGCCGTAGCCCTCTCCGTTGATGTGGTCATAGATCCGCGATTCGCCAAAGCCGATGATCTCCGGGGCGGCGACGAGCATGCCGCGCTTCACCAGCTCGACGGCGAACTGTTTTTGATAATCCCGCCCCTCCGGACGGCCGAACACGTCGTCGATGCCCAAAATGTCGCAGACGCCGCGGCCGTGGCCGTTGAGCGCGAGCACGGCGGGGAGCTTGCCCGCAGAAGCAGCGGGGCGGAGGATATAGAGCGGCACGGTGAGGGACGGCGCGATCGTCAGCGCCAGCTTCGTGCGCGTATAGCCGCCGCAGTCGGCATTTTCCAGAACCGTGGCCGCGACCGCGCCGCGAGGGCCGTAAAGGCGCAGATTCAGAACCTCTGAAAACGCCTGGCGAAGCTTGACCTGCGCCGACGGCAGGTCGCCGTCGGGCGAAAGCGCCATTGCGCGCGGCGCGGCCTCGTACTGTCCGTCGAGATAGGGTCTCAGGTTAAAGAGCTCATTCATAAATCGGTTCTCCTTTCGCCGTCCAATCGCGAAGAGGGCGGCACGTCGTAATCCGTCAACGCGGCGTCCGAAAGCGCCGCGCTGCATGGGCTTAAAGTTTTAACTCCGGTTCAGCGTGATCAGCACCAGCTCCGGCGGGTTAAAGACGCGCGGCACGGAAACGGCGTTGCCGAGCCCGCGGCCGACGATCATCTGCGTTCCGTTTTCCGTATACAATCCCGCCGTGTAATCGGGGAAATATTCGCGCGTCGGCGAAACCAGACCGCCGACAAAGGGAAGCCGAACCTGTCCGCCGTGCATGTGTCCGGCGATCACGAGGTCAAAGCCGAGAGAGGAGAGCGCGGGAAAGGCGTTTGCCCGGTGATAGAGAAGGATGTTGAAAGCGTTTTCAACCGGCGTGACGGAGATCGGGTTCTCGGTCAGATAGCCCACGGTGTCGCTGCCCCAATGGGCGGGATCGTCTTCGCCGTGAAGGTAAATCGTTTCGCCGCCGCGCGTGATTTCCGCCGCGCCGCCGCGCAGAAGCGTGACGCCGTACTCCTCGTAAATGTCCAGAAGCTTTCGGAATTCCGAGCGCGCCACCCAGAGGTCGTGATTGCCGGTCACCGCGTACATGGGGATCTTTCCGGCAAACGCCGCGCACAGCTCGCGCGTCGGTTCCGGATCGAGCAGATCCTGGTCAAGCATATCGCCGGTGATCACGAGGATATCCGGTTCCAGCGAAGCGATTTTGTCGCACAGTTCGCGCTGTCCCTCGCCGAAGCGCTCGCAGTGCAGGTCGGTAATCTGGACGATCCGAAACCCGTCGAACGCATCGGGCAGATCCGCAAAGGACAGCTCGAACCGCGACACGGTCAGCCGCTGCCAGAGCGCGAAAAAAGCGGCGACAGCGAGCATCGCCAGAACAATCAGAAAAATCAGCAGCCTTTTCCGCTTCTTTTTTCTTACGGCTGTTGTCATAGGGAAAATGCCCGGTCCTTTCTTTCGGGTGTTGTCTGTGCCGGGTTCGCCGGCTGCTGCGAGACGGCGAACCCGACCGGCAGAAAAGCGGCAAGGCCGGTCAGACGGTCCAGCCGTTCAGGTAGGAGCGCTGCGCTTCCGTCAGCGCGTCGATGGAAACGCCCATCGACGCCAGTTTCAGACGGGCGATTTCTTCATCCAGCTCGCGCGGCACGTCGATGACCGCGCCGGCGGACAGGCCGCCGCCGTGTCTGGCGGCGAACTCGACGCAGAGCGCCTGCAAGCCGAAGCTCATATCCATAATCTCTGCGGGATGCCCGTTTCCGGCGGCGAGGTTGACGAGCCGGCCCTCGCCGAGCACATTCAGCACCCTGCCGTCGGGCAGGCGGTAGCCGGTAATATTGGCGCGCCGCTCAAAGACGGAGTCCGCCATTTCACGCAGCTCGCGCACCGAGACCTCGACGTCGAAATGCCCGGCGTTGCAGAGCAGCACGTCGTTTTTCATGCGTTCAAAATGCTCGCGCGTGACGACGTCGCGGCAGCCTGTCGCCGTGACGAAAATGTCGCCGAGCGGCGCGGCCTCGCGCATCGTCATGACGCGGTTTCCGTCCATCACGGCTTCAAGCGCGGCGTGCGGCGCGACCTCGGTCACGATGACGGAGGCGCCCAAGCCGCGCGCGTTTTTGGCGATACCGCGGCCGCAGAAGCCGTAGCCCGCGACGACGACGGTTTTGCCGGTGATCATCCGGTTTGTGGTGTGCATGATCGCGTCCCAGACGCTCTGTCCCGTGCCGTAGCGGTTATCGAACAGGTGCTTGCTGCCGGCGTCGTTGACGGCGATCATCGGAAACCGCAGCTTTCCGGCGGCGGAGCGGGCGCGGAGGCGGTGAACGCCGGTGGTCGTCTCTTCACAGCCGGCAATGAGGCGGCCGGCGAGGTCGGGGCGCGCGTCGTGCAGGATTTCGACAAGGTCGCCGCCGTCGTCGACGATGATCTGCGGCGTGTTTTCCAGCGTCCGCACCAGGTGACGGCGGTAATCGCCGTCCGCCGCGCCGTGAAAGGCGTTGACGCAGAAGCCGTCGGCGGCCAGCGCCGCGGCCACGTCGTCCTGCGTGGAGAGCGGATTACAGCCGGTCACGCGCACGGCCGCACCTGCTGCGGCGAGCACATGCGCGAAATACGCCGTTTTCGCTTCCAAATGAATGGAGATCGAAAC
>QAMX01000027.1:11140-17081 GCA_003149835.1 Clostridiales bacterium | reverse complement strand
GTCACCGCGTAATCGCAGCGGTGGCGGTAATGCCCGCATTTTTGGCACGTATAGTCGCCAAAGCCCGGGCGAAGCCGGTAGGAAAACGCCAGTTTTGCCCCGCATTGCGGGCAGTAGCAGCCGTCGTCGTAGACCGAGGACTGCTCTGCGAGGCCGGCCTCCGGCTCGATGCCAAACCATTTTACACGCTCCGTACCGACGGCGAGCAGCGAGATCAGCGGGTCGTCGGCGTTGAGGATCAGCTCCATGTCCGGCTTCACGGCCTCGTGAATGCGCTGAAAGACAAATTCCGGGTGGCCGTTCCGCGTCATCTGATCGCGGTACAGGTTTAAAACGGCAAAATGCGTCGGCTTCATATACTGAAAGGTATGCCGCGCATACTGCTCGTCCGACTCCATGACGATCACGTCGCTGCGGACGCGGCCGGAAAGCGAGGCGTCGCGAATCAGCATCGTGGCGATGCCTTCGATCTGGTTTGAGCCCTCCTTGTTCCAGCAGACCCGCTTGTGCGCGCGCTCTAAAATCTGCACGATCATCTCCACCGTCGAGGTCTTGCCATTCGAACCGGTGACTGCGACGACACAGGAGGGCAGCTTGATGCGCGCGATGATATCCGGACAGATTTTCAGCGCCAGCTGCCCGGGCTTTGACGAACCCTTTTTGACGATGCGGCCTGCAAAGGCCGCGAGCTTGCAGACGATGATCGCCAGTAACTTTCTCATAAGCTCTCCCCTTTTCCGCTTCCGCCGTCTGAAATTTCAAACCGCTTCGCGGTTTCGACGTCCGCGGTGATTTGGCGGACGAGCGCGTCCCTGTCCGAAAAACGCCGTTCCTCTCTGATAAACGCATACAGCAGCAGCTCGGCTTCTTCCCCGTAGCTCTGCCCGTTGAAATCAAAAATATGCGTCTCGCAGTCGAAGACGCCGTTTTCATAAAACGTCGGCCGCGTACCGAAGTTGGTGATCGAGCGGTACAGCCTGCCTTTCAGGCGCACCGCCGAGACGTAGACGCCCGCGCGCGGCCTGACCAGCCCGGCCGCGAGGTCGAGGTTCAGCGTCGCAAAGCCGAGCTGCCGGCCGCGGCCGTCGCCGCGGACCGACGGTCCCACGATCGTATGAGGATGACCCAGCAGACGGTTCGCCGCTTCAATCTCTCCGTTCCGGATCAGGGCGCGGATTCGCGTCGAGCTGACGGAGCGGCCTCCGAAATGCACCTCGCCGACCGTTTCCGCCGCAAGGATGCGCCGCAGCATCGGCGGCGTTCCGCAGCCGCCCTGTCCGAAGCGAAAACTGCGGCCGGAAACGGCGCAGACCGTATTCAGTTTTTGTTGAAGGATTTCCGTGGCAAACGCCTGCCACTGCATCGATTTCAGATTCGCATCGAATGACAGCTCGATCAGCTCGACGCCGGGAAACAGCGCGGCGGCCAGCACCGCCTTTGCCCTCCGGTCTGTCAGCAGCTCCGCCGATTCGTTCCGCGCTACATTTTTCGGCCGCCGGTCAAAGGTCAGAATGCACGGCGCGGCTCCTGTCTCCGCCGCGATTTCAACGGCGCGGCGAATCACCGCCTGGTGCCCAAGATGCAGTCCGTCGAAAAAGCCGAGCGCCGTTACGCGCCGAATTTTCTGTCCGCGGTCATCCATACCGTCTTGTCCTCCCGTATCGCTCCTGTGCTTTTCGCCGTGCGGTTTCTGAAAAAGCGCGGCGGCTGTGTCCGGCAAGGAGCTCCCGTCCGTTTGTACCCGCCGGATTTTTGATCTTTTTTTCGGAAATCATGTCCGGAATAGCGGCGCCTGCGGCACGATTTCCGGCTGCCGGCGCCGTTGATCGTTCCACCGCCGTTCACGATTCAAAAAAGCGTTTTTCCACCGCGATCTGACTGCCGTCCAGCGTGCCGACGGCCAGAAACGCGCCGGTTGCATTATAGATGCGCCGCCGTCCGGCCGCCCCCGCGCTTGCCGTCACGCAGTCTGCCGGAATCTCCGCGCCGTTTTTCAGCAGCGCCTCGCCGCGCGCATCTACCGTCATGCTCCCGAGCGGCGCGAACACCGCGTCCATCGGCAGAACAAAGCCGTAGTCGCCCTGCGCCAATCGCTCCGCGAGCGTTTCCGGCGTCAGCGCCTGCCGGACGGAGAAGCCGCCGACCGCAGTGCGCCGCAGCGCCGCCATCGTTCCAAACGAGCCGAGCGCGCGGCCGATATCCCGGCAGAGCGAGCGGATATACGTCCCTTTGGAGCAGGCGATGCGGAGCGTAAACTCCTGATTCGGTTCGTCGCCGTCCAGCAGTTCCAGGGCGTAAATCGTAATTTGTCTCGGTTCCAGCTCGACGGTTTCGCCCGCGCGGGCCAGCTCGTACAGTTTTTTGCCGCCGCGCTTGATGGCCGAGTACATCGGCGGGATCTGTCCCTGCGTTCCCAGAAAACGCGGCAGCGCCGCCGCGACCTCGCTACTTCGGAAGTTTTTTTCGCAGGTGTTCACGACCGCGCCGGTCACGTCGCCGGTGTCCGTCTCGACGCCGAGGCGGAGCGCGGCGACATACTCTTTATCGCAACCGGTTATGTATTCACAGACCTTGGTCGCGCGGCCGTAGCAAATCAGATTCAGCCCCGTGGCAATCGGATCCAACGTCCCCGTATGTCCGGCGGAACGAACCTGCAACATCCGCTTGACGCGCGAGACAAGCGCCTGCGAGGTCATCCCCTCAGGCTTGTCGGCCAAGATAATCCCGCTCGCGGGCTTTTCCATAGAATTCAACCCTCCATGCTCTCTCAGTCGAAAAGCCGCTTTCCGACCTCCGCACAGACCGCTTCAATCGCCTGCTCGGGCGGCAGCGCGAGGTTGCAGCCGGCGGCGCAGAGATGGCCGCCGCCGTGAAAGGCCGCGCAGACCGCCGCCGCGTCGATGTCGCCCGATGTGCGCACGGAGATTTTCGTCGAGCCGTCCGGCTGCTCATATGCGGAGATTCCGGCGCGCACGCCCTCGATTTTGCGCGGGATCGAGGAAAAATCGTCGATATCGTCCTCGGTTGCGCCGGTGTCGCGCCGCATCTGCTGCGTGACGGTGATCGCCGCGATACGGCCGCCGCAGTAAAAACGCAGCCCATTGTAGACGAGCCGCTCCATCTCAAAGCGGGCGCGGCGCTTTTTCTCGAAAAACTCCATGTTCAGCGCCGCGAGATCGATCCCGGCGCGGATACAGGCCGCAGCCAGCTCATGCGTCGCGGCAGTCGTATTCGAATAGAGAAAACAGCCCGTGTCCGTGGAGATGGAAATATACAGGTGCGCCGCCAGCTCCGCGTCAAGCGGGACGCCGAGCTGGCAGATCAGTTCGTAAACGATCTCGCCGGTCGCGGCGGCCGACGGATCGTCGACTTTTCCCTTGCGCGCCGTCATCTGGTTGGCAACATGGTGATCGATGATATAGTCGATCTCTCCGCTGTACCGCCGTGAAAGCGGCTCCATCTGCGTATAGGACGGAATATCGACGGTCACGACCGTCTGATCCCGTGTCTCGCCCTGCGCCTCATAAGGCGCCAGATAGCGTTGCAGCCGCTCCGGCGCCTCCGGATTGGCGCAGACATAGGCGCGCTTTCCAAGCCGGCGCAGCGCGATACAGAGCGCGACCGCAGAACCGACGGTATCCCCATCGGGTCTGCGGTGCGTCAAAATCAAAAAATCGTCATCGGCCTTCATGCGCCGCGCCATCTCCGCGAGCGTCTGCCGGTTCGCTTTGTTCATCCGCCGAAATCTCCTTTTTCTGTTCAGACTCAGAAAGTTCGCGCATCAGTTCAATCGTCCGCTGGCCGCGCACCAGCCCCTTATCGGCGACGAATTTCAGCTCCGGCGTATTGCGGAGCTGCATGGAGGCCGCGAGCGCACGGCGGATATACCCCGCCGAGGACTGAAAGCCTTTGACGGTTTCCGCGAGATGCGCCTCGTCCCCCAGCGCGCTGATATACACGCGCGCATATTTTGAATCGTTGGAAACCTCCACTCGGGTCACGCTGACAATTCCGTTGATCCGCGGGTCTTTGAGCGTCGGGATGATCTCGCTGATCTTCGTTTTGATCTCGTCTCCGACGCGAACGGCTCTGTAATTTGCCATGTTTTTCACCGCACTCCCTTCTAAAAAACACAATCCTGCACGGCGGCAAGGGCTTCGCTTTCGTCTTTACTGCGCCCGGGAAGAACGCGTTTTTTCCCAAAGGGTAAAAAGACAAAAAAATCCCGGCGCGCGCCGGGATTTTTTTAGCATCCTATTTTCCCGGTACGCAAGGAATTCCGGCTGTATCCTTCCGAAAAACCTAAACCGCTGCGCGCTTGCCTCCGCCGGACGGAGGCAAGCGACAGTAGTATGGATCGTACGGTGGAACGGTATACGCCCCGCCGCGCGGCGGGCCGCACCTGAGCCTATATTTGAACCATCAAATAGTTTTCGATGATGTCGCCTTCCTTGATATCATTGAAGCGTTCGATGCCGATACCGCATTCAAAGCCTGTGGCCACTTCGCGCACGTCGTCCTTGAAGCGTTTGAGGCTGGAAATCTCGCCTTCGTGGATTACCACGCCGTCGCGGACAATCCGCACCTTCGCGGAGCGCTGCACCTTGCCGTCCTTGACCATACAGCCGGCGACCGTGCCCACGCCCGTGACCTTGAAGACCTGCCGAACCTCCGCCGTTCCGAGGATTTCTTCCTTGAACTTCGGCGCCAGCATACCCTTGATCGCGGCCTTGACCTCGTCGATACACTCGTAGATGACGCGGTACATGCGCATATCGATGCCCTTCTGCTCGGCCGAAGCGCGCGTATTGATATCCGGTCGGACGTTGAAGCCGACAACGATGGCGTTCGAGGCGGAGGCAAGCATAATGTCGTTTTCGTTGATGGCGCCGACGCCCGCGTGGATGATCCGCACCCGCACCTCTTCGTTGGAAAGCTCTTCGAGCGAGGCTTTCAGCGCCTCCGCCGAGCCCTGCACGTCGGCCTTCAAAACGATATTGAGATCTTTGAGAGTGCCCTCTTTGATATTGGCGAAAAGATCCTGCAACGTCATCTTCTGCGCCGCGGAGGTGTTGGCGTCGCGCTCCTTCTGCTTGCGTTCAAGCACCAGCTCGCGCGCCATCCGCTCGTCGCTGACGGCGCGGAAATGGTCGCCCGCTCCGGGCGCTTCGTCAAGGCCGATGATCTCAACCGGCATCGACGGACCGGCGTCGCTGATCTTTTGTCCCTTGTCGTTCGTCATCGCCCGCACGCGGCCGACCGCCGTCCCGGCGATCAGAAGATCGCCGACGTGCAGCGTTCCGTTCTGGACCAGCAGCGTGGCGACTGCGCCGCGCGTCTTGTCCAGCCGCGCCTCAATGACCGCGCCCGCCGCAGCCCGGTTCGGGTTCGCTTTGAGCTCCTGCATATCCGCGACGAGCAGAACCATTTCCAGCAGCTCCGGCAGCCCGTCGCCCGTGGCGGCGGACACCTTGCAGACGACGGTCTCGCCGCCCCATTCTTCCGGAAGGAGGTCATGCTCCGTCAGCTGGCGCAGAACCTTATCGGGGTCGGCGCTCGGCTTATCCATCTTGTTGACCGCGACGATAATCGGCACGTTGGCGGCCTTGGCGTGGTTAATCGCCTCAACGGTCTGCGGCATGACGCCGTCGTCCGCCGCGACGACCAAAATCGCCACGTCGGTGACGGAGGCGCCGCGCGCGCGCATCGAGGTGAAAGCCGCGTGTCCCGGCGTATCGAGGAAGGTGATGATCCGTTTATTGGCCTCGATCTGATAAGCGCCGATGTGCTGTGTGATGCCGCCCGCCTCGCCCGCGACGACGTGCGTTTTGCGGATGGCGTCCAGCAGCGAGGTCTTGCCGTGGTCGACGTGACCCATCACGACGACGACAGGGTCGCGCGGCTGTAAATCGGCTTCCTGATCTGCATGGTCGTCGAAGAG
>QAMX01000027.1:0-7655 GCA_003149835.1 Clostridiales bacterium | reverse complement strand
GCGACGAGGCTGGCCGTGTCGAAGTCGATGATCTCGGAGACGGAAGCCATCACGCCGAGCTTGACGAGCTGCTTCACGACCTCCGCGCCGGTCTTTTTCAGGCGCGAGGCGAGCTCGCCGACCGAGATCTCATCGGGAATCGAAACTTTGAGAACCGTCTTTTTGCGCACCTCCATTTGAAGGCGGCGCATTTTTTCCTGCTCCTCAATGCGGCGCTTCTGGCTGAAATTGGCCGGCTTCTTGTCGGGCGCCTTTTTGATCTTCTGTTTGCCCGCTCCGACGTTTGCGACCTTTTCGGGGACGAGCGCGTCGACATGCTCGTCAAACTTCGACATATCGACGTTGGAGTTGCGCGTATCGACGTAGCGGCGCTCCGGCTTTCTCTGCGGCTGGCTCTGCTTCGGCTTTGCCGGCTGCGGCGCTGCGGCGGGCGCAGGCTGAACCGGCTGCGAAACGGCCGGTTTTTCTTCGCTTTCGGCTTTTGGCGCCTCTGCCTGAGCCGGCTCGGATTCCGCTGCAACTACCTCTGCGGGCTGTTCGGCCGCAGTAGGCGCTTCGGGGGCGGCGGCGCGCGTCTGATTCAGCGCTTCTTCGATATCGCCGACCTCGTTATTCTTTGTGATCACGTTGAAAATCAAATTTAATTCCTCCGCCTCGAGCACCTTCGCCGGACTCTTCGGAACCTCGCCGTGCTCAGACAGGATCTGAATGATCACCTTATTGCGGACGTCAAAATCCTTCGCCACATCGCTGATCCTGGTTTTAATCAAATTGCTCAAACAGGGTCACCTCCAAATTTCATCTGCTCCGAGAGCAGCGCATAGATCGCGTCGTCTATCTTTATGTTCGGCCTCGCTTCGCTCGACAGCGCCCGTTCCAGCGCCCGCGTTTTTTTCGCCTTGGCGAGACAGGCCTCGTCGCGGCAGAGATATGCGCCTCTCCCATTCTTCTTGCCCTTGAAGTCGATACATATCCCGCTCGCGTCGCCGTCCGGCGGGAGCACAATTCTGATCAGTTCGCGCTTTTCCCGCATCGTCCGGCAGCCGACGCACATTCTCATGGGGATCTTTTTCTGGGGCATACGTATCACCTCCGTTTTATACGCTTCCTTCGTCTTTGATCGCTATCCTTCGGCCGAAAACCGATTTATTCTTCGCCGCCCGGCGCCGCCTCGGACTGCGGCTTGATATCGATACGGTATCCCGTCAGCTTGGCGGCAAGGCGCGCGTTTTGACCCTCACGGCCGATCGCCAGGGACAGCTGCTCGTCGGCGACGACCACCGTACAGCTTTTGCCGTCCTCGTCTACTTCGACGCCGAGCACCGTCGCGGGCGCAAGCGCCGCCGCGATATACTGCGCCGGATCGTCGGAAAATTTGACGATGTCGATCTTCTCCCCGCGCAGTTCGTTGACGATGCTGGCGACGCGCGTTCCCTTCGGGCCGACGCAGGCGCCGACCGGATCGACGTTGGGATCGTTGGCCTTGACCGCGATCTTGGAGCGCAGGCCCGCCTCCCGCGCGACGGAGACGATTTCGACGACTCCGTCGTAAATTTCAGGGACTTCCATTTCAAACAGGCGCTTGACAAGCCCCGGATGCGAACGCGAGATTTGAAGCTGCGGACCCTTGACCGCCCGCTGTACGCCGACCAGATAGACCTTGATGCGGTCGCCCTCGCGGATCGGCTCGTTGCGGATCTGTTCGGCCGGCGGCAGCACAAAGGTCTGCTCCTCGGGGCTCCCCGGCAGCGTCAGAATCATGTTGCCGCTGCGTTTGTCGATCTTGATGACCTGCGCGGTGAGGATCTCCTGTTCCTTGGAGGCGTATTCGCGGTAGATCGCGCCGCGCTCGGATTCCCGGATTCCCTGTATAATCACCTGCTTCGCCGTCTGCGCGGCGATGCGGCCGAATTGCTTGGTATTCAGCTCCACGCGCACGACGTCGCCGACAGCGACCGGCGCTCTGGACTCCGAAACTGTCTGCGCCTCTTCCGGGCTGATTTCCAGCGCCGGATCAGTCACGGGATCGGCGACCGTTTTCAGCGCGAACATGCGCATCATCATCGTTTTCGGGTCCATGACGAAATTGACCTCTCCGGCCGCCGAATACTCGCGGTGATACGCCGCGGTCAGCGCCTGCTGGATCTTTTCGATCATATAGTCTTTCGGTATGTTCTTTTCTTTTTCAAGCGCTTCCAGCGCCAGAAACAAATTGTCTCCCGATTTGTCCATGAACTGATAAAACCCCTCTCGGAAAAATCCTTTTCAGGATTCAATATACTCCGCCGTTCCGGCGTCCCTTTGATTTTCAATACGTCTCAGCCGTTTTGATCTGTGAATACGGCCGCCGGCTCAGGCGGCGTCAATCCGCCGCGCGGGAAACGGCTAAAAGTCAAAATGCACGCGGCACTGCGCGATATCGCTGCGCGCCCGGCTCGTCTCCGCGCCGTTTTCTTCCATAATCAGCGTTTCGCCCTCACGCCTGAGCAGCCGCGCCGTAAAGCTTTTTCTGCCGGACGCATCCGGCTTATACAGCTTGATATCGACCATGCTGCCGGCGAATTTGTCAAAGTCGCCGTCCCGGTATAATTCGCGGTTGATCCCCGGCGAACTGACTTCCAGGCAATAGCTCTGTTCGATCGGATCGACCTCGTCGAGATATGCGTCGAGCGAACGGTTCACCTGCTCGCACATATCGATGGTCACGCCGCCGGGCGGCTCAGTATCAATCAAGACGCGAAGGACCCATTCTCCTGCTTCGCGCACAAATTTGACGTCCCATATGGTGCAGCCCGCCTGTTCCGCAAACGGCGCGGCCGCCGCCGCGACGAGCGCGGCAATCTCTTTTGCATTCATTGTGAACCCACCTATGAGTCGATTTTCTCCTATTCAACAAGAAAGAGCGGGAAACCCGCTCCATCCAAACAATCCGTCCAATACAGTCCGTCAAAACAACACATCAACCGGAAGCCATGCCAAAACACTTCGGGGGCGCGACAATCGTCTACTTTGTTATTATATCACATGCCCCATATTTATGCAAGCCTTTTTTGGCGTTTTCCTTTGAAAATCTTGCCGCTTCACGGCATTCCGAGCCGGAAACAGCGCACAACCGGCGGCTGACAGTCCGTTTTCTTTCATTTTCTCCGTTCCATCGGGAGCTTTGCCTGCGGGAAGAGCGCGTCAAGCGTATATTCCTCATAGCCATCCCCCGCAGCCAGATAAATTCTCAGCCCATCGGAAAACTCAGCCAGCACCTGTCTGCACATGCCGCACGGCGGCGTCGCCCGCCCCGAGGAGCTGACGATCGCCAGCTGTACAAACCTGCGCTCTCCGTCGCTGACCGCTTTGACGGCCGCCGTCCGTTCGGCGCAGATCGTCGCGCCGAACGACTCGTTTTCCACGTTGCAGCCGGTATACAGTTTCCCGCCGACGGATAACAGCGCCGCGCCGACGCGGAAGCCCGAATACGGCGCATAGGCCGCCTCCATCGCCTGTTTTGCGTTTTCAATCAAAGCCATCGGCTCCATTATTTTGCCCCATTTCTACGGCTGTACGAGGCGCCAAGCGCCTTCGTTCAGCTCAAACGTCAGTTTGCATTCCCGAATAATTGCCGGCGCCGAGCGGAGGCAAAGCAGATCCGCCGCCGCGTACGGCGTGTACTCAATTCGGTAAACGACCCGGTTATCCCCGCTCTCCGCCTCGTCTCTGCTGACCGTCCAGCTCTTCATTTCAATCGGCGGGAAGGCGCTGAGCTCCGCCATCCCCGTCAGCAGCCGCGCAATCGAGAGCCTGTCGCCGCCCGCTACCGCGGCCGCCAGCGCCCGCGTAAATTGCTGCGGCGTGACTTCCGTGCGGTCAAAGCCCGAAAGGACCGTTGACTCCGCTGTTCCCTCGGACAGATAGCGCGGGATCGGCAGTCTATCCAAATAGAGCGGTCTGACCGAGTATTCACAGACGCGGCCGCTGTTCAGATCGACGTGATAGCAGGTATGGGAGCCGTAGAAAAAGACGACGGCGTTGCCGCTATTGTCCGTGACGACGCGGTTCATCATGCCGCTCATCTGCTCCTGCACCTCGTCCTCCGGATATTTGACAACGGCGAGCACATCCGACCCATCCTCTCCCGTTCGGCGCAGCAGCGCCCGCGAACCGCCCGCCGCCATGACGACCCCGCCCTGATATTCCGCAGTCTGACCGGAGGCGTTGCCGAAAAACAACTTAGAGCCGCCGGCCTCGGACGAGCTGAACAGAATCCCCTCGGGCAGCACTTCACAGATCCGGTCTCCGTCGATTTCCAGGCGTTGAACGCCGCCGGCAGATGCGGCGTAGCGAAACGCCGCATCTGCCGCGGCATCGTGAAAATACAGCGCGCCGCCGCTGAAAGAAAGCTCCGTCAGGCAGCCCTCGCGCGCCGCTTCCGCGGTATATACGACGGTTCGTTCGCCGGTTTCCAGCGATTGGCAGACGACCCGCTCCGCGCCCGCGTCGCCGGAAATATAGTAGAGCGAGTCGTCGCCGAACACCGCCGTCCGCCGCACCGGAGACAAGCGGCATCCCGACAGGAGATTTGTCGACCATATCCCTTTCAGCGGGTCATAGATGTAAAGAACCGCCTCATTGCTAAAATTATCCTCGGTATTGAGAAAGTACATCACGCCGTTTTTCATAACGCCGTGACAAAACGGCATACTGTAATAGGATATCAGATTTTCCCCGTCCGTATTCACCGCGCAGATTCGCCCCGAATCCAGATCGCGGAAAAAAATACGCTCTTCAATCACCAAAAATTCCCGGTATACCGGCATGCCGCACAGCGCCAGAGATCGGCCCGTCTCCGTATCGACGCGCACCAGCTCGTTTTCCCGCGGGGAGACAAAGATCATATAGCTGTCGCCGCTGTAAAGCTGCGTCGAATGCACCGCCTTCTCCTGCAAAATATCTCCGAGCGGATCCGGCGGCGCTTCCACCCCGCTTGTCTGTGCGGCAGGCGTCGACGTTTCGCCGCCGTGCCGCCCCAAAACGCAGGACGCCAGCGGCATCAGCAGCGCAGCGGCAAGCAGCAACAAACAGATCCTTTTCCGCACGGACGGCACCTCCCCAAGTATATAAACAGCCGATATGACAAACCTGTACTGATTATAACACCGTTTTTCTGTTTTGTAAACCCAAAGCGGCTGGCAGAATTTAGATATAGCGGCGCTCCGTTCTTTTGCCGGTCCGGCGTTCCGCTCCGGCCCGATTCGGCGCGCTGTCTCGAACCGTTGTCCGGTATCAGGCGAGCGAGGAGATCTCCGGCTCGTCCGTTTCAGATCGGCCTTTCCTTAAAAAAAGGAGCCGTATCCGCGGTTGGGATACGGCTCCGGCCGGTTACAGGCTCAGGTCGGCGATGTGCGGACAGTGGTCGGAGGCGACAGCCTGCGGGATCTCCGCGGCGGCGGCCCGAAACTCGTCCGACGCAAAAATATAGTCGATCTTGATCTGCGGTTTTTCTGACGGAAAGCTCTTGGTATCCGGCGGCAACAGCGCCGCCGCATCGTGTAGCGCGCGGAATACGGGGGCCAGCGTCGGATCGTCCGGCTCCATATTCAGATCGCCCATAAAGACGACGGGCGCCTGCCGCGTTTCCGTCAGTTCCAGCAGCGTGGCAACGGCGCTGCGCTGCTCCGCAGGGTTAAGGCCGAAATGCGAAATCAGCACGTCGAAGCGCGCCGGCGCCTCAAATTCGGCTTTGAGGATACAGCGGGTCTCAAAGCCGCGTTTTTCGGGCCGGAACATCGGGTCGGGTATCGGCACGGTCACCGCGCTCCGCATCGGAAACCTTGAAAGGATCGCATTGCCGTACGGACCGTCGCCCATATCGACCGCTTTGGCAAAGTAACAGTGTTCGTAGCCGAGACGGTCGGCCATTTCCCGGGTCTGCTCACGGTACTCCGCGTGCGCGCCGCGGTCGCGGACCTCGTTGAGACCGACAATATCCGGCTTGTAGCGGCTGATCACTTTGGCCGTCAGTCCGAGATCGATGACATGGACGCGGTCTTTCAGGTAGCGCGCGTGATCCATCCCGTGCTGGATATTGTAGGTCATAAAGCGGATGTTCATTCCGCTTTTTTCGCCTCGGCGCTGTCGAACAGGCGGCTGCCGCCGCGGTAAACGTACCGCATGTTGACGCCGCCGTCGAAAACGGTGATATCGGCGTCAAAGGCGGGCGCGAGGCGGCCCTTGTTTTTCAGGCCCATGATGCGCGCCGGCGTCGCGCTCACCATGCGCACCGCGTCCTCCACCGGCGCGCCGGCCACGTCGCGCATGACGCGGACGAGCCGGTCGGTCGTCGCAATGCTGCCGGCAAAGGCGCTGCGGTCGGCAAGCTTGGCGACGCCGTCCTCGATGATGACGCGCGTCCCCTTGACCTTGTCGCCGAGCATCGAGGTGCCGCTCGTCTGTCCGGCGGCGCGCATGGAGTCGGTAATCAGAGCGATACGCCCCGGGCCTTTGTTTTTGTAAATCAGCTTCAGAAGCGTCTGCGGCAGATGCACGCCGTCGGCGATGATTTCCACGTCCATATCGTCGAGGATAAACGCCGTCTCAACCGGCCCCGCATGGCGGAAGGCGTTGATGCGCCGCACGCCGGCCATCGCCGAATACAAATGCGTACAGAGGGAAAAGCCGTTTTCAAACGCCTCGATGGCCTGCTCGTACACGGCCATGGTGTGCCCCATGGATGCGACGATGCCCAGCGCGCGCAGCCTGCGCCCCATTTCAAGCGCGCCGGGCAGCTCCGGCGCGACGCTCCAGCGGACAATATCGTCGGAGCGGGAGAGGATGTCTTCGATCTCGCTCATGTCGGGATTTCGCACATAGCGCGGGTCCATCGCGCCCTTCTGCTCGATGTTGAAGTACGGCCCTTCAAGGTGCAGGCCGCACAGCGCCGCGCCGGTGTTTTCCATCGTTTTGGCGGCCTTATAAGCGTCCAGCACGGGATAGAGCGATTCGTTGGTGGAGCTGACCGTCGAGGGGAAGATCGCCGTGGTGCCGTGTTCCAAGTGGGCGCGGGCGGCGCCTAAGATCGACTCCGCATCCCCGTCCATAAAATCATACCCGCCGCCGCCGTGCGTATGGATATCGACGAAGCCCGGGGCGATATAGCGTCCCTCAACATCGATTTTCTCGTCGCAGGCAATATCGCCGCACGCGCCGGAGCCGACGGCCTCGATCAGACCCGAAGCGCTGTCCATCAGCACATATCCGTCTTTTAAAACGCGCCACGGCGTGATGACAAGCCCGTTATACAGCAGAGTTTTCATAATCGCATTCCTCGATTTCTCTCATTTTTTTCTAAGGCAAGCCCCTGCCGTCCGCAAAGCCCGGGCGGCAGGGGGAACGATTTATTGGAGCATGCTCTTTTCCCAGCATTCAGGCGGTTCGATGCCGAACAGCGCCGCAACGGTCGGCGCGACGTTGGCGAGGCCAAAGTCTCCGTCGGCCAGCGCGACCGCCCGCTCTTTGTCGCAGACGATAAACGGCACGCGGTTCAGCGAATGCGCCGTACGCACCTGCAAAGCGCCCTTTTTGTTTTTCTCATACATCTCGTCGGCATTGCCGTGATCCGCCGTAAGAACCATGGTCACGCCCTCCTCCTCGCAGACGGCTTGGAG
>QAMX01000097.1:44208-51290 GCA_003149835.1 Clostridiales bacterium | reverse complement strand
TACCATTCGGTCTCAAAGGCGGCGATCCCGCCCGCAGCGCGCACGGAGACGGCCGCGCTCTCCGGCACGCCCGCGAAGACCAGCTGCGTCTCGGCAAAGCTTCCCCGCGCGCCGTAAAGATCGGCGCGGGAAGACGCCGAGCGGTATTCCAAGCGGTCCGGATACGTCCATTCAGTCGCTTTTACCACGGTAAAGTCCATAAAAAGACCCCTTTCATTTTAAGTCGGCCTATTCGGTATAGAACACGACATCCATGTTTCATAGCAGAGGCGCGGCGCTGTCTGTCGCTTCGCTTCTCGCAGCGACTCTCCCGCCTTCGCTATGATCGGGTTGCGAATTACGATTTCAATCCTCGCGTTCCTTGCGGAATGCGCCGCAGGTCCGATTCCTGTCACCCCAATCGGGCCCTAACAGGACAATGATTCTGACAAAAGCATTGTCCTTCTATTTTGTTTAAAAAACTGTGTTTTTGAGCATTTTATTGACTTTTATATCGATTCTATCCGGTCAATTTTTCAGAGCGCAATCGTTGACTAAGCGTCATTTCGTTGGGCTATGATAGAAATCGTCGGAGGTCTAAATGCCGCCGCTTTTCAAGAAAAGGTGCAACCGAAACCGGATGATTTAGACCGTGCGTTATCCAAGACATTGATCCAACATCGAAAGGATCCGTTCTTTTTCTCCGCTTTCATTTGTTCGAATCCGGAGCAGGGAAATCCCGCTCTTCGCCAGAACGCTATCTTTTAACGCGTCGCGTTCAGCTTGGCGGCTTCCTTCCGCATGATATTTTGTACCATCAATTTCAATTGCCATAACAGATGCCTTATCCATTCTGTTAAACAACAAGAAATCAATATGAGTCAATGGATTGGATGCGTATCGCCGCTCGCTTTCTGTAAGTAACGAATCATCTTTGACAAGAGTTGCCAAGGACGAATGAACTATACAATCTATTTTTGAGAACCGCGGCATTTGTAGGATCGACTCTATAACGGAATGCGCCAGATTTTCAGAGTCAAACTCAGAAATTTTCTTGTGCTGTTTGAGGTAATTCAGACGCTGCGCATAGTATCCTTTATAGAGCAGATCAAAAACGGAAAAGACTTGACTATCAACAATCTCAAAATTATTGTACCGAATATATTTTACCAAATCGCCGTAATTGGTTTTTTCATTTTCCTTGCTATCTGAAATAACAACAGAAAGAGATTTTACAGCTCTAGATACTGCGACATTCAGCATGTTGGGGTCGTCGACAAATTCGCCGATTACGTTATCGACGGAGGCAAGAACAATTGCCTCTTTTTCACGGCCTTGGAATTTGTGAACGGTATCAATTTCATATTCCTGTCCCAGTTGTCTTTTGATTGCGGTGACCTGATCACGATATGGAGTAATGATTCCGATTTCCTGATATCCTCGACTTCTCAAATTCGGCAGTATTTCCTGCTGAATTACATCAATCTGCCGTTGGTTCATACGTCCTCTGGCATGATTGCCGGTCACTGTCCGGTACACGGAAAGAACATCGCTTTCACCGCAATCTTTTGTCATCACAATGAGTTCCCCATGATAGAACTTCTGGTTAAAGAAGCCTGCGATTTTTGGATGACAACGATAATGTTCACGCAGCAGTACGGACGGTGCATTTTTCCAAATCTCAACCGCCGAAGCAAGTATGCTATGAGTGGCAAAATGATATCGTTCGTCAAATGTATGTTTGTTCCATATGGCATCCGCTATCCGGATCTCTTCAGAAGTGAGGACGTTTGGCAACTGCTTTTCATCTCCAACAATCACGATGTTCTTAGCGCACGAAAATGCCAAAACACCTGTTGCCAAATCAACCTGAGAAGCCTCATCCACGATTAAATAGTCGTAGACAAAGTCAATAGAAAGCGTTCCCTTGATTGAGTATGTGGTGCTGAGCACAACCGGATATTCTTTCGTAAATTCATCTGAATTGCTGTAAAAATCCTTTTTCTCAAATGCTTTGCGCATCGACTGCCAACAATATCGCTGAGCCAGTTCTGCTTTAAAAAGCTTCATGGATTTCTGGCTCAATTCTTCCATTTTTTCATCAAACCGATAATTTACCAGTTGAGCTTCCAGCGCGCTTTTTTCTGATTGCAGTTCAGAAATTCGATGCTTATAATAGAGATCTTGAAGGAACGGAACTACTTTTTCAGGGACTTTTTTGAATATCATAAGGGCCGCTTTACTAAAACGGAACGCAAGCACAATTTTTTTGAATAAACTAGGTTTCGCATTCCGTTCAGCATAATCCTCATATTCAATCCACAGAGAAAGCAGTTTGTCAGACGATAACTTCGTAAATTGCTGAGGATTTATTTCTGTATGCTTTTTTTCGGAATAATACTTCTTAAAATAGAATTGCTCCGGTTTTATTGCCAGAAGTTCTTGTTCGATCGCAGCAATACGGTTTTTCGAATCCAGCATTGAATTTAATTCTTCCGATAGCTGCTTCACTGAATCAAATAACTTTTGCTTTCTCTCTCGTTCAATAACCCATTTTTCCATGTTTGGGTATATACCCGTCTGATCTTCAAGAAAATGGTTTTTATTTTGCGAATTTCCAAGATAAGCCGTCAGGAACGATAGATCCTTCTTTTTCAATTTCTCAACAACATTCATTGTCGCAGAGTTATTATTCGACACAACCGCAACCGTTTTCCCGTTATATACCGCGTTAGCGATGATGTTGAGAATCGTCTGCGTTTTCCCGGTACCCGGAGGTCCCTGGATTATACTGATCTGAGAAGAAAAAGCGTTTTCAACAGCCAACTTCTGGCTCTGGTTAAGTCCAAACGGATAAATGACTGTTTTTGACCGCTTATATGTTTTGATTGGAAGGTTCTCGTTCAGGTAATTTGACAGTACCGTTTCTTCACTGACCGCAGCAATCCTATCATATTGAGACTGCAGGATGTTCTTTCCATTATCTGAAACTAGACTGGTAGCTGCGGCGGTTGCTTTAAAATACTCAAACAACTCACGGCTATTCTTATTGGCCAAGCAATTGCTCGCCAGTTCCACTTCGGACTGCGGATCTATCGATTTGCAAAGAGGAATGACACGTACTTTTTCACGATTGTAGCTGTAAACTCGATCGGAATTATTGTAAATGACATTACACTTCTCGCCGGCGAACTGATAGGACACAATCGCATCCGTTTTATCTTTGCCGTTTACTATGATTCGTTGTTTTTGTGTATTCATAGCGGCAACACCTTTTGTACGATTTAACAAATGTACTTGTCTGTTTTCGTATGTAGTCTAAGAATCTCCTATTTGGCCTTAGAAATAGATGACCTACCCACGGAACCTATTTAATATGCTTTACCATATCTGCTGGATGCAATCAAGGAACAGCATTGTACATACTCTCAAAACATTCCCCGACTGCGGCAGAGAGGCCTTTTTGGCAGATTTCCGTCACAAAATCCGCTGCAAAGTTCCCTGCAAATTCCTGTGCGCTGCTGGTTCGCCTCCGGCCAGCCGCCTTCCTCTCCGCATGCGTCGGCGCTATTCTCCGAAGGTGCGGAAGACGTTCGACTGCCCGCCGGGGCGGACGATGACGCGCGGCTTTTGCAGCACCACGGTGCTGTCGGCGGGGACGCTCTCGGTGACCACGCAGTTTGCGCCGATGCGCACGTTGTCTCCGACGGTGACGCCGCCGATGATTTTCGCGCCCGCGCCGATATAGACGTTGTCGCCGATGACCGGCGCGCCGTAGGATTTCGAGCCCTCAATGGCGTTGGAGCCGATCGTCACCTGTTGAAACACCGTGCAGTTTTTGCCGATGACCGCGCCTTTGGAGACGAAAATGCCGCTCATCCCGTGCGGCATGGTGAGATGCCCGTCGATTTTCGCCGAATCGGGGATCGACGAGCCGTTTTTATAGCTGATCTTTGTATATCGATAGCGGTGATATTTGCGGAAAAACGCCGTTTTGGCGCTCAGCGCCTTGTCGCGGTGACGCCAGAACGCCTCCGTCCCCGCGCCGTACAGAACGCGGCGCACGAGCGCCGAGAAAAATCGCTTCATCGCATGACACTCCGTCGTTCAAAATCGGCCGCCGCGGGGTATTGCTTCGCCCTGCCGCCGGCACCGTTTCATTGTACCGTTTTTGCCGCAGGGTGTCAACCCGTTTTGTAAAATTTGTATCGATTTTTTTATATTTTCACACAGAACGCCGCCGTTTTGCGCAGCCTCGCCGCGGAAGCGAAGGGAGAACCGTTCTGCTTGTCAAACGCCTCGGTCTATGCTATAATCAGAGCGAAACAAGCCGCCGGCTTGTAATCGAAAAGAAAGGGGCATGGATATGGAGTATTTGACCAGTTATCAGGATCACGGCATCGTGCTTCGGCCGGACCGGCCGGGCGAGCCTTTCTATGCGATCGACGGCGGGGGCGTCCGCGAGGCGATTTTGAACAAGGTGGAGGACACCTATTATCTTTTCTACGACGGCGCGCGCCCGGGAGCCGCTCCCGACAGCTACTGGACCGCCTGCCTTGCGAAAAGCAGAGATCTGCTCTGCTGGGAAAAGCTGGGGCAGGCGTTGGAGGCGGGCGTCGTCGAAAACCCGCGCTCTCAGTCTCTGGACACCAAAACCGCCAGCTCCCCTTGGGTGTTTTACGCCGACGGAAAGTGGTATATGTACTACGTCGGCGCCGACCATTGCAGCCCGGAAGGCGTCCCCGCCTGCCCCTACTATACGCTTCTGGCCACGGCGGAGCAGATCACCGGCCCCTGGCATAAGGCCAACCGCGAACCCGGAAAGGAAAAACACGTCTGCTTTATGACCCGTCCCGACAGTTGGATGGACTTTACCGCTTCTCCCGGCCATGTGATGGAAAATCCCCATTGGAAAGGGCCGGGCGATGCGGAAAACGACCGGTATCTGATGTTTTTCAGCGGCGCGTGCCGGCCGCCCATGGCGCGCTCTCTGGGCATCGCCAGCACAAACGACTTATCCTGTACCGACGATTGCGACAGCCCCCGTCCCAATCACTGGCGGCTGCGGGAAGAACCGATTCTTTCCCCGAAAATCGACATCGAAAATTCCTCGATCTACTACGAAGAGGAAAACGGAACCTATTTTTTGTTCACCAACCACATCAAGGACAACCGCTATACCGACGCGGTATACGTCTACTGCTCCAAGGACCCCTGCCGCTGGGACGCCGAGTGCTGCAAAATCCTGGTCGACGCCAGCGTCAGCACCTGGGCGCACGGGGCCATCGGCCTGGCCACGGTGGCCAAGGCGGACGCGCATACCCTCGCCGTTGTATACGACGGCGTCGAGGGCGACGGACAAGGGCATTTGGACCGGAAAATCGGATACGGAACCCTGCCGCTTCCCCTCGCCCCGTTCTGCGAAGAATAGAGCGGAAGCGAACCGCGCGCGGCGCGCAAGAGACGTCTGCGGGATGATTTTTCGCAGCCGCATTGCAAGTTTGCGCCGGATGTGTTACAATAAATGTGCTGCGTTCCGGCGCTGTCGTGTGGTCGCCAATCCCTCCCGCGCCCGTATGCCGACAGCCGGAACGCAGCGGCAGCATTCGGGCCGTCTTCCGGCGGCTACTCATCCAATCGCTGCTGCGGCGGCTATAAAAAGGAGCGGACGATATGAACGACAGCAGAAACCCGCGCTATTGCGGCGCGTATTGCCCCGACATCGAAAAGCACGACGGCGGCCTGCGCTGGGCCGCGGGCGTCTCCAACTTTCAGGTCACGCGCGCCGACCGGCACCGCCCCGAGCTGTGCGAGGGCCGCGGCTGGACGTATAACCACGCCGCCGACCTGACGTATTTTCACGGCCGGTTCTACCTCCAATACCTCGGCAACCCGCTCGACGAGCATCTCGCGCCGGGCGCGAGCTTTCTCTCCTGGTCTGAGGACGGGGTAAGCTGGTCGCTGCCGGTCGAGTCGTTTCCGCCTTACCGCATCCCCGAGGGCATCGTCACCGACGCCGACGGCGTTGAGCACATCGTCGCCGCGGACACCTACGCGGTCATGCATCAGCGCATGGCCTTTTACCAGTCCGGCGGCCGGCTGCTCGTCCTCGGCTTTTACGGAAACCCCGACTCTGTTGCGCAGAGCCCGTTTAACCGCAACGGCATCGGCCGCGCCGTCCGCGAGATTTTCGCCGACGGCAGCCTCTCGCCGATCTATTTTATCAGCTGTAACAAATGGGCGGGCTGGACGGAGGAACGGCTGAATTACCCGATGTATACGGCCTCGCCCGACGCGGGCTTCGTCGCGGCCTGCGAGGCGCTGCTCGCCGACCCGCCCGCCGTGCAGCAGTGGCTCGACGAGCACGGCAACGACGACGAGCGCATTCCCATCAAGGGCTACGGCCGCCTTTCGGCCTTCTGCTCCTATCACATCGACGAACAGCGCATGGTCGGCCTCTTCAAATGGGGCCGCGTCTGCCATTCCGACGACAACGGCCGGACGTGGAGCGAGCCGGTCTATGAGCCGTCGCTGGTGATGCCCGGCTCAAAGATCTGGGGGCAGCGGACGCAGGACGGGCGCTTTGCGCTCGTCTGGACGCCGACGCACTCGCAGAACGCGCGCTGGCCGCTGGCCGTGGCAACCTCGGACGACGGGCTCTGCTTCAACGATATGCTCTGCGTCCACGGCGAGGTGCCTATGGCGCGGTACAGAGGAAAGTGCAAGGACTGCGGCCCGCAGTATATGCGCGGCATCTCCGAGGGACAGCAGACGCCCGGCGACAACTGCATGTGGGTCGCTTACAGCGTCAACAAGGAGGATATCTGGGTCTCGCGCGTGCCGCTGCCCGTCTCCGGAACGGTCGACAGCGACGCGGACGAGGATTTCGCGCCCCGCGCCGCCTCGGCCATCGTCGAGGGCTGGAACGTCTACGCGCCGCGGCGCTGCCCGGTCTGCGTGCGCTCCTACGGCGGCCGCGGCTTTTTGGAGCTGCGCGACAGCGATTCCGCCGACTATGCGCGCGCGGCGAAGCTCTTCCGCGCCCGCGGGCAGATCGTGCTGCGCACGCGCGTACAGGTCAAGCGCGCCGACGCGGGCGGAAC
>QAMX01000097.1:35868-40636 GCA_003149835.1 Clostridiales bacterium | reverse complement strand
AAACGGCTCGAACGCTGCCGCGTCGGCAAATGGTATGAAATCGAGCTGCGCGCCGACTGCGCGGTGCAGCGCTTCACGCTGACCCTAAACGGCTGCGACTGCGGCATGTTCCGCTTCTCCTATCCGGTATGGGAGATCGAGCGCGCCGTGTTCCGCACCGGCCGCCGCCGCACCGCGCCCGTCATGTCCGCTCAGCTCTACGACGGGCAGGCGTTTACCGACGACGTGACGCCCGAGCAGGACGCGGAGCGGCATGAGATCATCGCGCTCGTGGATTATCTGAAAACCGGCGAGACGCCGGCGTTCGACAACCCGCAGTCGCTGTGACGGCGAGGGCACGGCCATCCGCTTCCCGCGAGGTCAGCGAGGCGCTTTGTAACGGAAGCGAACAAACCCGCGCTTTGTCAGGCGCAGAAAAGGGCGAAGCGTTCGGATGAACCGGCGCTGTCCTTTTTCCCCTTTGTTTTCCGGGAAAAATTTGAAGAGACAAAAAAGAGCCCTGCGGCCGCAGGGCTCTTTTTCTCATCTATCCGTTTTTCCGTCGAAAAGACAGATTTGCGCCGGTCTGTGCCGGGCCGCTTTTCTACGGGCGCTCACGCCCGCCCGATATACCCGCCGCCGAGCAGGACGTTTTCCACGCCGTCCACGTCGGCGTAGCAGACGGCCGACTGGCCGGGCGTCGGGGCGCGCACGCCGTTTGGAAAGTCGAGCCGCGCCGTTTTACCGTCCTCTGACGGCGTGACGAGTCCATCGGAAAAGCCGCGCGAATGCCGGACGCGCACGCGCGCGGCAAACGGAGCGGCCGGGCGGCAGTGCCACACGCAGTCGGAGAGCGTCACCGTTTGCTTTGTGACCGCGGCGTTATCGGCGAGCGTGACGCGCTTTGTCTCCGCGTCGATGGCGGCGACATACGTCCGCGCGCCGAACGCCAGCGCCAGCCCGCGCCGCTGGCCGACGGTATAGCGGTGGATGCCCTCGTGTCTTCCGAGCACATGACCCGCCGCGTCGACAAAATCGCCGCGCAGCGCCTCGATCGCCTCTTCTCCCGCCTCGCGTTCGAGAAAGCCGATGCGGTCGTCGTCGGGGATAAAGCAGATTTCCATGCTGTCGGGCTTATTCGAGAGAAAAAGCCCCAGCTCCGCGGCGGTATGCCGCACCGCGTCCTTATTCCCCAGCGCGCCGAGCGGAAAGCAGAGCCGCCGCACCGTCTCGGGCGGCAGGCGGTAAAGCATGTAGGACTGGTCGTTTGCGCAGGGCAAAGCGGCGAGCCGCTTTTCTCCGGCGGACGGCAGAAAGACGGCGCGCGCGTAATGTCCCGTCGCCACCGTCTCCGCGCCCCATTCGTCGGCACAGCGGAGCAGCGCCGGAAACTTGACGGCGGGATTGCAGAAAACGCAGGGATTCGGCGTTTCACCGCGCAGATACGCGGCGACAAACGGCGCGACGACGCGCGCTTCCAGCGCCTCGCTCATGTCAAAAACGCGGAACGCTATCCCCGCGGCCTCGGCCGCGAGCGCGGCGGCGGCGGAATCGTCCCGGCAGCGGCGGCTTTTCAGGTAAACGCCGAGCACCTCAAAGCCGTCGCGCTTCAAAAGCTGCGCGGCGACGGCGGAATCGACGCCGCCCGACAGCCCCAGCACGGCGCGCCTGCGCATAGGCATGGTAAAACTCTCCTTTGAAAAGGCGTTTGAAATTGCGATACCGGTTTGGCATAGGGGCGGACCTGCGTGTCCGCCCGCGTTCCGGCCGATACGCCGACGCAGGGCGGGCGCACACATAGGTGCGCCCCTACGGGTAAAACGGAACGTTTTGGGATTTTATTCGACGTTCCGTCCATCCGCGCGGGCAAAATAAAACGTTTTTCGATTTTATATAACGTTCCGGTCGACCGTAGGGGCGGACCTGCGTGTCCGCCCGCGTTCTAACCGATACGCCGACGCAGGGCGGGCGCACACATAGGTGCGCCCCTACGGACAGAACGGAATGTTTTGGAATTCCGTGAAACGTTCCAACCATCCGTACGGGCAAAATGGAACGTTTTTTGATTTTATATAACGTCCCAACCATCCGCGCGGACAGAACGGAACGTTTTTGGAATTCTGTGAAACGTTCCGGCCATCCGCGCGGGAAAACGGAACGTTTTTTGGATTTTATATAACGTTCCGGTCGACCGTAGGGGCGGACCTACGTGTCCGCCCGCATTCCAACCGGCACGCCGACGAGGGCGGGCGCACCCAAGCGCGCCCCTGCCCGTCATCGGGCGTCTATTCCCCGTCTCCGTGACCGCCGTGGCAGGCCTCGCAGTCGCCGGTGCAGCCGATGATCGGCGTCGGGTCGACGCCCTGGCGGCGGTAATAATCCGCGAGCGCGGACTTGATGGCCTCCTCGGCCAGAACCGAGCAGTGAATCTTTGCCGGCGGCAGGCCTTCGAGCGCCTCGACGACGGCGGAATTGGTGAGCGCGAGCGCCTCGCTGATCGGCTTGCCCTTGACCATCTCGGTCGCCATCGACGACGTCGCCACGGCCGCGCCGCAGCCGAAGGTCTGAAATCTGATGTCCTGAATGATATCGTCCTCGATCTTCATATAGATCTTCATAATATCGCCGCATTTGAGGTTTCCCACCTGTCCGACGGCGTTGGCGTCCTCTAAAACGCCGACGTTGCGCGGATGCGCGAAGTGATCCATGACCTTATCTGAATACATAACTTGTCCCTCTTTCCGACCCGAGCGGTCGTCTTCTTTGCGGTATATCCATGCTGTCCGCGCCAGCAAAGCGCTGTTTTGGCTTTCAGCCGTTCCAGACCGGGCTCATCGCGCGCAGCCGCGCGACGATATCGGGCAGGACGGCGGAGATTTTTTCCACGTCGGCCTCGTCCGAGTAGCGGCCGAGCGACAGCCGCAGCGAGCCGTGCGCCGTTTCGTGCTTCAAGCCGAGCGCCATCAGCACGTGCGAAGGGTCGAGCGAGCCGGTCGAGCAGGCCGAGCCGGTCGACGCGGCGATCCCCTGCAAATCCAGCAGCAGCACCATCGATTCGCCCTCGATGCCCTCCACCGTCACGCTGGCAAGCCCGGGCAGGCGGTTCGTCCGGCTGCCGGTCAAAGCCGTCTTCGGAATTTTGAGAATATTTTCCAGCAGCCTGTCCCGCAGAGCGGTCAGCCGCGCGGCTTCCTCGTCCATCCGCGCAGCGGCCGCCGAAAGCGCGGCGGCCATGCCCACGGCGCCGGCGACGTTTTCCGTGCCGCTGCGCCTTCCGCGCTCCTGCCCGCCGCCCTCGACAAGGCGGCGCACCTTTGAGCCGCGCCGCAGATACAGAAAGCCGATGCCGCGCGGGCCGTTGAACTTGTGCGCGCTCGCCGACAGCAGATCGACGTTCATCGCCCTGACGTCGATGGGGATATGGCCGACGGCCTGAACCGCGTCGGTGTGGAAGAGAATTTTGCGCGCCCGGCAGATTTCGCCGAGAGCGGCCAGCGGCTCGATCGTCCCGATTTCGTTGTTGGCCGCCATGACCGAGACGAGCGTCGTCTCATCGGTGAGCGCCGCTTCGAGCGCGGCCGGAGCGACGAATCCTTCGCCGTCCACGGGCAGATAGGTCACCTGAAAGCCCTCTTTTTCAAGGCGTTTGGCGGTGTGCAGAACGGCGTGGTGCTCGATCTGCGTGGTAATAACGTGGCGGCCGCGCGCGGCGTTTTCATAGGCGGCGCCGAGGATGGCGAAGTTGTCCGATTCCGTGCCGCCGCTGGTAAAGACGATCTCGTCCGGCTCGGCGTTGATGATCCCGGCAATCGCCGCGCGCGCGGCGGCGAGCGCCTCGCGCGGCTTATTGGCAAAGGAATAGATCGAGGACGGGTTGCCGTAGAATTCGCTGAAATACGGTTTCATCGCTTCGAGCGCCTCTTCGCAGACCCGCGTCGTCGCGGCGTTGTCGGCGTATACATATCCGTTTTGGTCCATAAAGTCCGTGACCTCTCTTCAAATTTGCGTGATCGCTGTCTTTTACGGCTACGCTTCCGCCGCGGCTTTTTTGGCGGCGGCGACGGCGAGCTCGTCGCAGCGGTTGTTATAGGCGTTCTCGGCGTGACCCTTGACCCAGACAAAGCTCACCTCGTGCGTCTCGCAGAGGCAAAGCAGCGTCTCCCACAGGTCGGGGTTGAGCGCCTTTTCCTTTTTGTTCCGCATCCAGCCGTTGGCGCGCCATTTTTTCGCCCAGCCCTTTGTCATCGCGTTGACGACGTACTGCGAATCGGTATAGAGCGTCACCTCGCACGGCTCGCGCAGCGCGCTCAGCCCGCGGATGACGCCGCTCAGCTCCATGCGGTTGTTGGTGGTCTGCTTTTCGCCGCCGCTCAGCTCGCGCTTCACGCTGCCGTAGAGGAGGATGACGCCGTAGCCGCCCGGCCCGGGATTTCCCGAGCAGGCGCCGTCGGTATAGATCTCCACGCGCTTTTTCATCGCTTCCAAACCTCCGCGGCGCGGCCCCGGCGGCCGGCGCGCCGAAGAGCGCCGGCAAGCGGGACAAAGCGCTTTTTTATCGTCTGCGCCGTGTTCCGCATACGCCTCGGCGGCCAAGCGTTTTCCTCGCGGTTTATGTCTTTTTCGCCGCCCGCCGAACCGGCGGCCGGGTGTTCCCATTCGCCTTTATGCAGGATACTGACAGTTTCCACATAGTTTTCCACATAGCGGCCGGTATCAATTCGGCGGTTATTCATTCGTATCCTCGTCGATTTTGTCGATTTCCGTTTGATTTTCTGAAATTTCCTCTGCG
>QAMX01000097.1:0-32168 GCA_003149835.1 Clostridiales bacterium | reverse complement strand
GGCGCGGCGGCGAGGCTGATGACGCGCTCGCCCTCCTGCGTGCGCATGACGATGACGCCCTGCGAGCTGCGGCCGCAGATGCGGACAGAGGAGAGCTCGGTGCGGATCATCGTGCCCTCGCTGGTAATCAGGAACACGCCGCTGTCCGGCGAGCAGACCATCATGCCCGCGACCGCGCCGGTCTTGTCGGTGAGCTGGTGCATCAAAACGCCCTTGCCGCCGCGGTTATGGCGCGGGAAGCGGTCCTCCTCGGTCAGCTTGCCGAAGCCGTTTTCCGTGACCGTCAGCACATAGCTGCCCGGCGTCGCTACGGCCGCGCCGACGACCTCGTCGCCCTCGGCGAGCCGGATGCCGATGACGCCCGCCGCCGTCCGGCCCATGGGGCGCACCGTATTCTCGGAAAACCGCACGGCCTGACCCTGTTTGGAGCCGAGCAGGATATCGTCCTCGCCGCCGGTGAGCAGGACGCCGATGAGCTGATCGCCCTCGGCGAGCGTCAGAACCCGCAGCCCCGTCTTGCGGAAGGAGCGGATCTCGGAGACGGAGAGGCGCTTAATGACGCCGCGCTTCGTCGCCATGACCATGAATTTATCCTCGTCGGAATCGGCGACGTGCAGCATCGCGGTGACGCGCTCGCCGCTTTCGAGCTGTAAGAGGTTGACAATATTCGTCCCCTTGGCCGTGCGCCCCGCCTCGGGGATCTGATAGCCCTTCATGCGGAAAACGCGGCCGGCGTCGGTAAAGAAGAGGATGTAATCGTGGGTTCCCGCGACGAACAGCGTATCCGCCACGTCCTCGTCGCGGATGCTCATGCCGGAGACGCCGCGGCCGCCGCGCCGCTGGACGCGGTAGGTGTCGGCGGGGAGGCGCTTGATGTAGCCGAGCCGCGTCAGCGTGTAGACGCAGGTCTCCTCCTTGATGAGGTCCTCGACGTCGATCTCGTTGTCGACGGGCTCGATGACCGTGCGGCGCGCGTCGCCGAATTTTTTCTTGATTTCCAAAAGCTCTTCCTTGATGATCTCGCCGACGCGCGCCTCGCTGCCGATGATCAGGCGGCATTCGTGCACGGCGGCCATCTTTTCTTCGAGCTCTTTTTCGATCTTGTCGACGCCGAGGCCGGTGAGCTGGCCGAGCGTCATGCTGACGATCGCCGTGGCCTGCTCCTCGGTGAGTCCGGCGGTGTTGTCGGCCTCGTCGTCATACGCCTCGCCGCGGCGCAGAAGGTTGGAGACCTCCTCGCCGGAGAAGCGCTCCATCAGCGCCTTTTTCGCGTCGGCGACCGACGCCGAGGCGCGGATGATGCGCACGACCTCGTCGATATGATCGACGGCGATGCGCAGACCTTTGAGAATATGGGCGCGGTCGAGCGCCTTTTTGAGGTCGAACTGCGTCCGGCGCAGGATAATTTCCTTCTGGTGGTTGAGATAGTAGACGAGCGTATCGCGCAGCGTCAGCACCTTCGGCGTGTTGTCGACGATGGCGAGCATATTGACCGCAAAGGTGTCCTGCAACTGCGTATACTGGAAGAGCCGGTTCAGAACGACGTTGGCGTTCGCCGACTTCGACAGCTCGATGACGACGCGCATGCCGAGCCGGTTCGACTCGTCGCGGATGGCGGTAATGCCCTCGACGCGCTTTTCCTTGACCAGATTGCCGATGGCCTCGCAGAGCTTGGCCTTGTTGACCATATAGGGGATCTCGGTGACGACAATGCGGCTCTTTCCGTTCGCTTCTTCCTCGATCTCCGTGCGCGCGCGCACCTTGATGTGGCCGCGGCCGGTCGCGTAGGCCGAGCGGATGCCGGCCATGCCGAGAATGATGCCGCCGGTCGGAAAGTCGGGGCCCTTGATGTGGGTCATCAGCTCTTCCATATCCGCGTCGGGGTTTTCCAGCAGACAGATCACGCCGTCGATGACCTCGCCTAAGTTGTGCGGCGGGACGTTGGTCGCCATGCCGACGGCGATGCCGACCGAGCCGTTGACGAGCAGGTTTGGGAACCGCGACGGCAGCACGGCCGGCTCTTTGAGCCGCCCGTCAAAGTTTGGCATAAAGCTGACGGTGTCCTTTTCGATGTCGCGGAGCATCTCCATGCTCAGCTTTTGCAGCTTCGCCTCGGTATAACGGTAGGCGGCCGGGGGGTCGCCGTCGACGGAGCCGAAGTTTCCGTGCCCGTCTACCAGCGGGTAGCGGAGCGAGAAATCCTGCGCCAGACGCACCATGGCGTCGTAAACCGACGTGTCGCCGTGCGGGTGATAGCGGCCCAAAACGTCGCCGACGGCGGTGACCGACTTGCGGTACGACTTGTCGGGCGTCAGATTCGTGTCGAACATCGTATACAGGATACGCCGCTGAACCGGCTTCAAGCCGTCGCGCACATCTGGCAGCGCCCGGCTGATGATGACGCTGACGGCGTACTCCATGAAAGATTTCTTGACCTCTCGCTCGATGTCTACGTCGATGATCTTCTGGTTTTCAAAATCGATTTCCATGTTTTTTGATGTTTATCCTTTCCAGCATTGCGTTTGAACAGGCGCGGACGGGAAAAATGATCTCTCTCTGAAACCGGCCGCCGCGCGGCGCGCCGCTGTGTTCGATCAAACGGGCAAAACCGATACGCCGCCTGCAAAGCCGTTTTTTATCGCTCCGCCCGCGGTTTCCCCGCGGACTTTTATCCAATCCGTTTTTTGAAAATAAATTTTCAAAAACACCCCTTCGGGAGCCTCTCGCGCCCCCAAACAGGCCGCGCTTCTCTCCCGCTCCGCCCGCGGTTTACTCGCGGGCATCCATCCAATTCGTTTTTTCGGGAATTTACTTCCCGAAAAAACACCTTAAAAAACACCCCTTCGGGAGCCTCTCGCACCTCCAAACAGGCCGCGCTTCTCTCCCGCTCTGCCCGCGGTTTACTCGCGGGCATCCATTCAATCCGTTTTTTCGGGAATTTACTTCCCGAAAAAACACCTTAAAAAACACCCCTTCGGGAGCCTCTCGCACCTCCAAACAGGCCGCGCTTCTCTCCCGCTCTGCCCGCGGTTTACTCGCGGGCATCCATTCAATCCGTTTTTTCGGGAATTTACTTCCCGAAAAAACACCTTAAAAAACACCCCTTCGGGAGCCTCTCGCACCTCCAAACAGGCCGCGCTTCTCTCCCGCTCTGCCCGCGGTTTACTCGCGGGCATCCATCCAATTCGTTTTTTGGGGAATTTACTTCCCGAAAAAACACCTTTCAGGCGAGCTTGTGCGAGCCCGCGGCGGCGGGCCGGCGCGTTCTCCGCGTCCCCTCATCGCCCCGTTTCAGCCGCTGCCGCCGACGCGCACCACCGCAGCCTTTCCCACAGCCGAGCCGCCGGTTTCCGCCCGCAGCGTTCAAACCGCTTCCCACCCATTCGCGGCCTGCCGCGAATGGATTTTCCTATATGTCCAAATTCTCGACGTACTTGGCGTTGGCCTCGATGTATTCGCGGCGCGGCGCGACCTCGTCGCCCATGAGCATGGTAAACATCTGGTCGGCGGCGACGGCGTCGGCCAGCTCGACGCGCAGAAGCGTCCTGTGCTTGGGATCCATGGTCGTCTCCCAGAGCTGCTCGGCGTCCATTTCGCCGAGGCCCTTGTAGCGCTGCACCGCGTCGTCGGGCACCGGGCCGAGCTCTTCGAGAATCGTATTGAACTCCTTTTCCGAGTACGCATAGCGAATCTGCTTGCCCTTGGTGACCTTATACAGCGGCGGCTGGGCGATGTAGATATAGCCGCCCTCGATGGCCGGACGCATAAACCGGTAGAAGAACGTCAGCAGCAGACAGCGGATGTGCATGCCGTCGACGTCGGCATCGGCCATGATGATGATCTTATGATAGCGGAGCTTCACCGGATCGAACTCGGCGCCTAATCCGGCGCCGAGCGCCATGATGACCGGCGAGAGCTTGTCGTTATTATAGATCTTGTCGACGCGCGCCTTTTCGACGTTGAGCATTTTGCCCCAGAGGGCCAGAATCGCCTGATATTTTGAATCGCGCCCCTGCTTGGCGCTGCCGGCGGCCGAATCGCCCTCGACGATATAGAGCTCGGTCTTGGCCGGATCGCGCTCCTGACAGTCCGCGAGCTTGCCCGGCAGGTTGCCCGATTCGAGAACGGATTTGCGCCGCGTGTTTTCGCGCGCCTTCCGCGCGGCCTCTCTGGCGCGCGAGGCGTCGACCGCCTTGGTGAGAATCGCCTTGCTGACGGCGGGGTTCTCTTCCAGGAAAGCGGCCAGCTTGTCGTAGACGATGCCTTCGACGAGCGTGCGGATTTCGGAGTTGCCGAGCTTGGTCTTGGTCTGCCCCTCAAACTGCGCGTCGGTCAGCTTGACGCTGATGACCGCCGAGAGGCCCTCGCGCACGTCTTCTCCGGCCAGATTTTTGTCGTCGGCTTTGAGATAGTTTCGCTTGCGCGCGTAGTCGTTAATGACCTTGGTCAGCGAGTTTTTAAAGCCCAGCTCGTGCATGCCGCCCTCGCCGGTGTGGATGTTGTTGGCAAACGAGAGGATATTCTCGTTATAGCTGTCGTTATATTGGAGCGCGATCTCGGCAAACGAGGTGTCTTTGGTTCCCGAGACATAGATCACCTCGGGGTGCAGCACGTCCTTTCCCTTGTTGAGAAACTCCACAAACGAGCAGATCCCGCCCTCGTAAAAGAGATCGGCCTCTTTTCTCTCCTCGCCGCGCTCGTCGGCGAGGACGATGCGCACGCCGCGGTTTAAAAACGCCTGCTCGCGCAGCCGCGCCAAAAGCGTATCGTAGTCAAATACCGTTTCCTCAAAGATCTGCGCGTCGGGCTTAAAGGTGACCTTTGTTCCTTTTCTTTCGCTCTCGCCGATCTTTTTCAGCGCAAAACAGGGGATGCCGCGCTCATAACGCTGCATCATCACGTCTTTTCCGTCAAAATTGGTCTCGACTTCAAGCCATTCGGACAAGGCGTTGACGACGCTGGCGCCGACCCCGTGCAGGCCGCCGGCGACCTTGTAGCCGCCGCCGCCGAACTTTCCGCCGGCGTGGAGCACGGTGTAGACGACCTCGACCGTAGAAATATGAAGCTTTTCGTTTTCGCCCGTCGGAATGCCGCGGCCGTTGTCGGTGACGCGGATGACGTCGCCGGGGAGAATGGAGACGGTGATGGTGTCGCAGGCGCCGGCGAGCGCCTCGTCGATGGCGTTGTCGACAATCTCGTAGACCAAATGGTGCAGCCCGCGCAGCGACGTCGTGCCGATGTACATGCCCGGGCGCTTTCTGACCGCTTCAAGCCCCTCCAAAACCTGAATTTGCTTCTCGTCGTAGTTTTCTATGCGGTTTGTTTCACTCATAATCGATTGTGTTGCTCCTTACGTTTGTCTCTCGTTGGCTTTGCCGCTTTTTCCGTCCGGCCGCGGCCTCCGCGGTTTTTTATCCCAAAGCCCCTTCAAAGCGGCGGCGGAAACAAGCCCTTTTGTCCCTATCCGGCCTGTTCGCCGCCCGCGCGGATGTTTCTTTTTTTAACTGCCGGAGACGGCCTCTTCGTCCAGCCGCCGTCCGGCCCGCCTGCCGATGGTCTGCGACGAGACCGGCGAGACGTATACCGTCCCGCCGCCGCTGAGCACAAACGACTTCGGCAGCTCCTCACCGACGGTGACGACGCGCTTTTTTTTCTGGGCCTCGGTCAGAAAGCGGCGCGTCGTCGCGTTGACCGTGGCGTTATCCATATCGAAAACGGCGACGACGTCGCGCGCGCGCACGACCGTGCCGGAGCCGAGATGCAGATACATGTCTCGTCCTTTCTATATGTCCTGAACATGGACGACCGAGCCGTTGCGGATCTTAAAGAGCCTGCCCTTTGAAATCTCGGCGTATTTGTCCATCGTACAGCTTGATATGACGACCTGCCCCGAATTGATGCGGTTCAGCACGAAGTTCTGCCGGTCTCCGTCCAGCTCCGAAAGCACGTCGTCGAGCAAAAGCACCGGATATTCGCCGCTGTCCTTCTGCGCGATGTCTCTCTCGGCGAGCTTCAAGGATAAAACCGCCGTGCGGATCTGCCCCTGCGAGGCAAAGCTCTTTGCCGCCGCGCCGTTGACGCTGACTTCAAAATCATCCTTGTGCGGGCCGGAGAGACACGTTTTTGAGGCCAGCTCGGCCTGATAGTGGCTCTTCTGATGGGCGCGGATCAGCTCGGCCAGGTCGGCGGCGGGCAGCGAGGTGTCGGGGATATTCGACAGCGAGACGTAGCGCAGATCCATTCTGTCTTTGCCGCCGCTGATCGCCTCGGCCACGGCCGCCGAATGCTGCCGGAGCTGCTGCAAGTACCGGTGCCGGTAAGCGATGATGTTCGCGCCGTGTACGGCGAGCCGCTCGTTATAGGCGGGGATCATTTCGACGAGGGAGGGCTTTTCCTCGATCGAACGCAGCAGCCGGCTTTTCTGTTCGAGGGCGCGGTTGTATTCGCCCAGGTGAATCAGATAATTCGGCCGCAGCTGGCAGAGCGCGATGTCGACCATGCGCCGCCGTTTGACGCTCGTCTCCTTGATGAGATTCATGTCGTCGGGCGAAAAGAGCACGGTGCGCAGCGTGCCGATAAAGTCGGACGCCTTTTTCTGCACGACGCCGTTTTTCACCATGCGCTTGCGCTCGGTCTGCGAAAGCGTGACTTCGAGCGTATGCGCGCGCTCGGCCCCGTTGATAGCCGCTTCGAGCTTGGCAAAGCCGCAGCCGCGCGAGATCAGCTCCCGATCCTTGACCGGACGCACGGGCCTCAGCGTCGAGAGGTAAAAAATGCTCTCGATGAGGTTGGTCTTCCCCTCGGCGTTGTTGCCGGAGATGATGTTGACCGACGGGTGCAGCGAAACCATCTCGTTTTCAAAATTTCTGTAATTGAGCAGGCGAAGTTCTAATATATTCATTTTATCCATTTTCTAACGGTATAAACCGCATTTTCATAGGTTATTTCATCGTTTTCGCGCAATTTTCTGCCGCGCGCCGTACAGACCTCGCCGTTGACGAGGACAAGGCCGCCGCCGACGGCGAGCTTGGCCTCTCCGCCGGTCGTCGCCGCGCCGCAGAGCTTTAAAAACGCGTCCAGCCGGATAAAATCCGTGCCGATAAAAACCGCCTCGCTCATCGCTTTGCCGCCCCTTAGCCGAGCCTGACCGGCGCGATGATATACTGATATTTCGAGCCTTCGACAGGCTTTATGACAAACGGCGAGGACGGCGAGTTGAAGCAGAGGTGAATTTTCTCATCCTCGATCACATGCAGCGCGTCGGAGACGAATTTGTTGGACAGCCCGATTTCAATCGGCTCGCATTCGCCCTCGTAGCCGCATTCGTCGTAGCCTGTGACGCGCGACGAGACGTAGTTGAAACGG
Source organism: Clostridiales bacterium (assembly GCA_003149835.1). GTDB lineage: Bacteria > Bacillota > Clostridia > Oscillospirales > QAMX01 > QAMX01. The sequence goes on along the minus strand of QAMX01000097.1, from coordinate 24,803 downwards.
ATGATTCCCTCGCCGAAGCCGCAGCGGATCGAGTTTTTAATGCGGTCGGAGTTCTTGACGTCCATGCGGCCGACGCTTTCGGAGAAGGCCTCGCGGTCGACCGTGACGCAGTTGGCGTGCGTAAAGGCGAGAAAATGGTCGTATTTGATAAACTGCCCCTCTAAAAGCCGCGTCACCAGCGTCGAAGCGCCGTTGACGACGGTCATGTGCTTTTTGGATATGCGGAGCTCGACGTCCGAATCGTCTTTTTTGAGGAGCTTTTCGACCTCGCGCAGCGCCGCCGACGGGACGATGAAGCTGACGTTATCGATGTGATCGGTCGGAATCGTCTCCTCGCGCACGGCGAGCCGCGAGCTGTCGGAGGCGACGGCTCGCAGCGTATCTCCGGCGACGTCGAACAGCACTCCGGTGAGCACGGGCTTGGTGTCGAGCACCGAGACGGAGAAGACCGTCTGGTTAATCATCGAGCGCAGCGTTTCCGAGGGGATCGTCAGCGACTGCCCGTCTTCGACGACCGGCAGCTCGGGAAATTCGTCGCTGGGCATGGCGGCGAGGCTGAACCGGGCGATGCCGCAGCGGACGGAAATTCTGTAATCCTCGTCGACCTCGATAAAAACCATGTCGTTGGGGAGCTTCTGAACGATGTCGGTGAACGTCGCGGCGTTGAAAACGGCGACGCCCGTCTCCGTGACGTCGGCCTCGACGGCGCAGGTGATGCCGAGCTCTAAGTTAAAGCCGGTGATTTGCAGCGTCTCGTCGGCGTTGACGAGCAGGCCTTCGAGCGCTGGAATCGTGCTTTTGGAGGCGACGGCGCGACCGGCGGCGGAGATCGCCTCTTGAAGCGATTGTTTGGTGCAGCTGAATTTCATGTGTAAAGTCCTCCGTGGTCCGGCGCAGAGGGCCGGACGGAATGATACCGGCTGGAATCAAGCCGGGAAAAATCGGTTTGGATGCGTCGGCGTGTTCGCCGCGGGGCGGCGGAAAAAATCAGGCGCGTTCCCCGCCGCCTCTCGGTTTCGGGAAAAGCGTTCTCTATATGTATTGATTATAGTCGTAGTTATAGGGGCTGTGGGTACTGTGGAAAACTCCGGAACTGCTGGAAAATCGGGGAAATTCGCGTCCACACGCCGGTGTGGACGGGGCGGGGAGTTATCCTATGCTTTCCATGCGGGAAAAAACGCGCGTGGACGATGTGGAAAAAAAGATGTGGAATGTGGAGGAAAGCGTGGAAAATTATATGGAAGCGTCGGCGTCCGAGAGGTTGCTGATGAGGTCCTTGACGATGTTGGCGACCTCGGGATTGTCGCGCATTTCGCTCTTGATTTTGTTGATCGAGCTGATGACGGTGGTGTAGTGCTGGCCGCCGAGCTCGGAGCCGATTTCTTTGAGCGAGAGGTCGGTGAGCTGCTGCAAAATATAGCTGGCGATCTGCCGGGGCATGACGATATCTTTGGAGCGGTTGGCGACCTTGATGCGGTCGGGGTTGATGTTATAGTATTTGCTGACCTCCTCGATGATCAGCGACGGCGTCGGCTTGGTCCCCGTGCCGATGAGGATGTCCTTGATGGCGCGGCGCACCGTATCCATCGTGACCTCGCCGCCTTCCAGGTCGTGATCGGCTTTGAGATGGTTCAGAATGCCTTCGAGCTGACGGACGTTGGCCGTCGCGTTGGTAGCGATGTATTTGAGGAGCGTGTCGGAGACGCTCAGGTTGATGATCTCGCATTTCTGTTTGAGAATGGCGATCTTTGTCTCATAGTCGGGCGGCTGGATGTCGGCGAGCAGGCCCATCTCAAAGCGCGACTGAATGCGTTTGTCCAGCGTATAGATTTCGCGCGGCGGCCGGTCGGAGGTGAGGACGATTTGCTTGTGCGCGTCGTAAAGGGTGTTGAAGGTGTTGAAAAATTCGATCTGCGTCTGCTCCTTGCCGGCGATGAACTGGATATCGTCGATCAGGAGCACGTCGGCGACGTTGTATTTGCTGCGGAATTCCTCCATGCCCTCGCTGCCCTTTTGCAGCGAAGCGATCATCTCGTTGGTGAAATCCTCGCATTTCAGGTATAAAACGCGGAAATGCGGCCGGTCGCCGCGGATGGTGTTGGAAATGGCCTTCATCAGATGCGTTTTGCCGAGGCCGGAGCCGCCGTAGATAAACAGCGGGTTGTAGGCGCGGGCCGGATTTTTGGCGACGGCGAGCGCCGCGGCGTGCGCAAAGCGGTTCGACGAGCCGACGATAAAGTCGTCGAAGGTGAATTTCGGGATGTGAGGCAGAGAAGCCGACGCGCCCGCGCCGCCCTCCTCGCCGGGAATCGGTTCGTCGGCGTCGAGGACGATGAAATCCATGTCCGCCGAAAAGATCTGGCCGAGCGTTTTTTTCACCAGCTCGCCGTAGCGCGTGGTGATGATCTCTTTTTTATACGGCGTCGTGGTGCGGATAATAAAACAGTCCTGCCGCAGCTCGACGGCCGCGGCGTCGGAAAACCAGATGTCAATGGTAATTTTCTGTATTTCCTTTTCCAAAAGAGACAATAGGCTTTTTAATACGTCGTCGGCGGAATGCATGTTTTTCTCCTTCACAGTTTGTTCTGCTATTCGATTGTAAAACTGCGTTTTACAATCGAGAAACTCGCGCTGATCGCCATCGCTTCGCTCGTTTGACCGGCGCGAGGGCTCGAATTTGAATGGGAAAGCCAGAGTTTTACAATCGCCTGAATTTGTTCTGCCGCAATCGGTTCTGCGCGCGGGCCCGCGGACATACTTTTATACTACTATTATACTACTATATATAATAACAGATTTTGCCCGTTTTTGCAAGGGCGGGGTTTACAAACTTTTTGGGAAACAAACGTTTTTTTATGACCGATCCGTGCGGCGGCGACATCAATCGAGTCTGTAAAAAAAAGTTTATTGAAGTCACAATTATTTCTTTTTGTGGTATAATAGGCAAAACAGCGTGGAAGCCGGTGAAGAGATTGGATAGGATCAGATATCATGGCCAGCAGCCGGCGGAGGAACGCCGCCGCGCCGAGAGCGAATATTTTCTGACGCTTTGCGCGTTGGAAAAAAAGTGTATTTTTTCCGAAATTGAAAAGCTCCCCTCGGGGAAAGTAGCTGTGCGTCTGGCGCCCGTCGGATTCATCATTGAAGAGGCGCTCAAAGAAATGCGCGAAATGTATCCGCAGATTCGGCAGGGCGAGCACGTCGTCATGCCCAATCATCTGCACATTTTGCTGTCTGTCGAGACGGACACCCGTCTCGGGCTGCATTCAAACAAATGGATTTCCGTTTTTGTCACGGCGCTGAAACGCCTCGTCAACCGCAAGATCGGCGAAGAGGTCTGGGGACAGGAATGCCAGCAGCTGCTGATGGACGGCCGCGGGGATTCCATGCGCTGCCGAAAGTATATCAGGGAAAATCCTTTGCACTGGGAACGGGACAGCTTTTATCCGTCCGTCTTTGCGGGCTGCCGCTGACGGGTCTGCGAAATTGCCGGAAAAAATACAAAATGAGAAGAAGAGCCGCTAAAAATCAGCGGCTCTTCTTCTGCAAGAGAAAATTCAGGAGGAGATGAACAGAAAACGTCATCTGTCTTTCTTCTGTCGTGATCAATAGGATACCATGATACAACACAAAATGCAATACTATAAAAGAAAAAATCGGGACGTATCTGTGTGTTTGGCTGCGGCGGCTTTTTATGAGAGAAAATCGCGTTTTATTAGCGTCGTTTTCGTGAAAACGACGCTAATTTTTATGACAGTGCAGCGAAGAAAAGGTTTATAATAGAGCGGCGGGCGCATGAAAAAAGAACGGTAAGAGATTACAGATCCATTTTTCATGAAAAAGATCGGATATGATACTGACAGTGGTTAAAACAGGCTGAAAAGCAAACGGTTGATGACCGTAATGAAAAAATAATAAGGTATAATAGAAAATAGAGGTGAGAGGTGAAAAGATCATGGATGAAAAGCAGTTTCGGGACAGGGTGACGGAACTGAGATTGAAAAAAGGCGTATCGGAGTATCAAATGAGCTATGATTTAGGCCATAGCAAAGGCTATGTGCACAATATCGTGACCGGAAAATCCATGCCGTCGCTCCGAGAATTTTTCTATATTTGCGAATATTTTGAAATTACGCCGGCGGAATTTTTTTATTATGGGGAAGAATATCCGCCTTATTTACAACAAGCCTATGATGTTTTAAAGACGGCCGATGAAGAAGACGTGATACAGCTGATCAGTTTGTTTATGTGACGGATGCTTACCGGCGACCGTGAGGGCTGTCTCTGCGCAGGCAACGGGATTTTATGAAGATCTCCACATATCGTCATATCGTTTTCGAATTCCTCGCTAACGACCCGTGCAGCCTCTTCGTGGAGGCAGCCCCCACGGCCGCCGCCGAACCCTGCAAGCGGTTTTTCTCCGTTTGGCCGCTGAAAAAAGCCCCTCTATCTTTTTTATATAGCCGCCGGTTTTGCCTCCCGGCGGCGCAAATACGGCGGAAAAGGCGGGACAGCAAAAGCTGTCCCGCCTTTTCCGCCGTGAGAAGAAGAGGATAAAACAAGGATAGAATGTTGATAACTATGTGGAAAACGTGGAAACCTAAGTTCGGCGAACGCCCGAATTGCCCGTGGCTTGGCCGGATCCGGCGAAGAGCGTGCAGCCCATGGCGCGGAAGTGTTCGATTTTTTCATAGACGAGCGCCTCGCTGACGCCGAACTCTTTGGCCAGACAGGAGACGCAGAGAAACTGCTCGGCGGCGCGGCTGACCATGCGCCTGTAAACGGCGATCTCGTCGCCCGTCAGCGGGCGGCCGCAGAGCTTGCAGCGGTCTTGGCTCACGCGCGCGCGATTTTGGCGCGGAAGACGCGGCAGCCGTGCGCGTCGATCTGCGGGATATAGGCGTCGCGCTTGAAGCCGACGTGCTCGCCGGAAATCGCGTCGGTGAGGTCGAGGCCGTAGCCGGAGCCGTAGGGGATGCCGAAATCGTCGAACGCGCAGCTAAACGTGTGTCCGGGCAGAGAATCCTTGTCGGAGAGGTTGAAATAGCCGAGGGCCAGCTCATGATCGGCGAGATGGCGCACAAATAGGTAGAGCTCGCCGTTTTTGCAGGCCAGATAGGGCGGACGGCACTCCTCGTCCTGATTGATGGCGATCAGGTTCCGATTGAGAAGCAGACTGCGGCTGGCGTCGCTGAGGCTGCGCACGTCGCCGCCCATCATCAGCGGCACCCCGAACAGGCACCACAGAGCGAAATGCGTGCGGTATTCGGTATCGGTGCAGCCGCCGAAGGCGACGTTGCCCTTGCCGTACATGCCGACGACGAGCATGTCGGGGTCGTTGAAGCAGCCGGAGCCGGACATGCAGAGGTTGTCGATCTGGCTGAGGGCGATGTCTTTAAAGGATTTGTAGCTGTCGTTGATGTCGCCGGTGGAGCGGTACATATGCGCGCCGATCGACGCCATCCATTTCCACGGCTCCTCGCTGCCCCAGTTGCAGGCGGAGAAGAGGATGTCGCGGCCGGTGGCTTTGAGGGCCATGCTCATGCGGTGGTAGCGCATTTTGCAGTTGCCGACGGCGGGGAAGTTGCAGAAGTCGTATTTGAGAAAATCGACGCCCCAGTCGGCGAAGGTCTGCGCGTCCTCGTATTCATGGTCGTAGCTGGACGGGTAGCCGGCGCAGGTGCGCAGGCCTGCGCAGGAGTACATGCCGAATTTCAGCCCCTTTGAATGGACGTAGTCGGCGACGAATTTCATCCCATGCGGGAATTTTTCAGGGTCGGCGACGAGGCGGCCGGCATCGTCGCGTTCGCGCAGCGACCAGCAGTCGTCGATGACGAGGTATTCGTAGCCTGCGTCCAGGTAGCCCTTTTGGACCATCGCGTCGGCGGTTTCGAGGATGAGCTGCTCCGAGATGTCAGGGCCGAAGGTGTTCCAGGAGTTCCAGCCCATCGGCGGGCGTTTTGCGAGCATAAGCGTTTCTCCTTCCTTTTTCGCTTGAAATAGGCGATTGTAAAACTCTGGCTTTCCCATTCAAATTCGAGCCCTCGCGCTGGCCAAACGAGCGCAGCGAGTGCGGTCGGCGCGAGTCTCCCGATTGTAAAGCGCAGTTTTACAATCGACTATTTTTCGCTTGAAATGAAATGTTAGAGATGTGGAAAAATATCCTGATGATATTATAGCACAGTTTGCGCCGAACGGCATATTTTTTTCGCGCAGTTTGCGGACAATTTGACAGAATGCGGCGGCCTGAAAGAAGCCGGAAACGCCGCGCCGCGGCGGGAGAAGCAGGCGTTTTTCCCGCAAAGCGCAAATTTTCGCGGAAAATCTATTGACAGATTCGCTCCGCATGGTATATAATTAAAATCTACGCGAATATCCTTAAAAACAGGACAAGCGAGGTGAGGAAAATGCTCAGAACGTATCAGCCCAAGAAGCGGCAGAGAAGCAAGGAAGCGGGCTTCCGCAAGAGAATGAGCACGGCGAACGGCCGCAAGGTGCTGGCGCGCAGGCGCGCCAAGGGCAGAGCGAGGCTGACGCATTAGAGCGCGTTCACACGGTCGGCCGGCGTCCGCTCTGCGGCGCGATCCGCTGAGGAGCGCGGCGAGCCTGCGTTTTCCGGCGTCCGGCTGATAAAATCCCGGTCGTTCCGATCGTGTGAGCCCGCTGGGGGATGGATGTCCCGCATGCGGAAGGAGATCGTTTTTTGCGCCCTGAAAGGGGTGAACGGCGCTTGCGGTTTACCGTATCGCTGACTGAAAACAGGGTATTTCAAAGGTTATACAACAAGGGAAAGAGAGCTGTACAGAGCTCGGCGGCGCTGTATTACCGGCGCACCGGGCGGCCGGTCACGAGGCTCGGCCTCACCGTGGGGACGAAGCTCGGCTCCGCGGTGGTGCGGAACCGCGTCAAGCGCAGGCTGCGGGAGATCTACCGGCTCGAAGAGCCGAAATTGAAGCCCGGCTACGACCTCGTGATCGTCGCGCGCGTCAGGGCCAGAGACGCCGACTATCATACGCTGGAAAGAGAGCTCAAAAGGCTGTTCGACATGGGCGGCCTGTATCGGGAAAGCGGCGGCCGCTGACGGCGGCCGCGCCGTCGGGCCGCCGTCCCCGCTTGCTGATGCGGGAGGCGGGGCGGCCGCGGGCTTTCAGGAGGACCGAGCGGCGTGAAAAAAATTCTTTTGGCAATGATCCGCTTTTACCGCAGGCATATTTCGCCGAACAAAAAGCCCTGCTGCCGGTATATCCCGACCTGCTCCGCCTATGCGCTGGAAGCGGTCGAGAAATACGGCGCGGTCAAGGGCGGATGGCTCGCGCTCAGGCGCGTGTGCAGATGTCACCCGTTTCATCCGGGGGGATACGACCCGGTGCCTTAGCATACCCTGTTTAAATTTGGAGGAAGTCGATGTATATCCCGCTCGTAACCGATCTGTTCGCCGTCATCATGAAGTTTATCATGACGACGCTGACGAGCAATTTCGGCCTTGCCATCATTATCTTTACGGTTGTCACGAAGGTGCTGCTGTTCCCGCTCCAGCTCAAATCGAAAAAGGGCATGATCGACCAGCAGCGGATCGCGCCGAAGATGGCGGCGCTGGAAAAAAAGTATAAGAACAACAAGCAGAAATACTCCGAGGAGGTCCAGAAGCTCTATAAGGACGAGGGCGTGAGTATGCTCGGCGGATGCCTGCCGACGCTGCTGGTGCTGGTGATCATTCTCGGACTGTACGGCGTCATTTACAAACCCGTGCATTATCTGATGCTCGACAGGGATAAGGCGGCGGTCACGGCGGTCGCCAGTCAGCTCTCGCAGGATTACGCCAACGGCCTCTATATCGACGAAACCGGCGACGGCGGAAAATGGATGGAGAAGCTGAACAAGCAGATCAAGGCCGGCCGCGTCGACGAGCTGAGCCTCGCGCAGGCGCTGGCGGGCAACGTCGACCGGCTGAAAGCGGAGCACCCCGAATACGAGGGGCTGTTTGAGATTCATTTCGGCTTTTTGGGCCTTGACCTCGGGGATATGCCGAGTTACAGCCCGATCAATCTGCTGGCGATCCTGCCGGTCATCTCGGCGATTACGGCGTATCTGATGAGCCTGCTGACGCAGAAGCTCAACGCGGCCTCGGTTCAGGGTTCGGCGGCGGCGAGCGCGGCCAACACCTCGAAGATGATGCTGTATTTTATGCCGATCATGTCGCTGGTCATCGGCTTTACGCTGCCGGCGGGTCTGACGCTTTACTGGATTGTCAACAACATTCTTTCCGGCGCGCAGGAGCCGCTGCTGATGGTTGTGGCGAAAAAACGCTACGGCGCGGTCGAGCCGGAGCCTGTGAAGGCCAAGAAAAAGCCCAAGCCGGTCGTCGAGACGACCGGAGAGGAAGTAACGCCGCCTGAGGACAGCGCCGGAGACGAACCGAACGGTCTTTCCGAAGAGACAGAAGCGGCCGGCGGCGACGAAGAGGATGAAGACGACGATGAATAATTATATAGACGTGGAAGGCAGCGCCAAGAACATCAACGACGCGCTGGAAAGAGCCGTCGAAAAGGCGCTGGAACAGCTCGGCGTGCCCCGCGAGGAGATCACCTATGAGCTGATCGACCAGAAGAAAAGCGGTCTGTTCGGCTTCGGCGACAAGATCGCGCGCGTGCGCGTTTTCTACGACGCGGGAGCGGCGAAGAGAACCGAGGCGTTTCTGAAAGGGCTGTTCGACAGGATGTCCGTTTCCGCCGGCCTGCGCGTGGCGGAGGAGGACGATCGGGTCAACGTCACGCTCGAAGGCGACGATATGGGCATCATCATCGGCCGCCGCGGCGAGACGCTCGACGCGATTCAGTATATCACCGCGCTGGCGGTCAACCGCGGCGAGGAAAAATTCGTCAAGGTTTCGATCAATTCCGAGAATTACCGGGAGAAGCGCGAGGAATACTTAAAACGGATGGCCGAGAAAACGGCCGAGCGCGCCGTCAAGTACAACCGCAGCATCGCGCTGGAACCGATGGTCTCGCACGACCGCCGCATCATCCACGCCAGAATCCAGGAGATCGACGGCGTGACGACGTTCTCGACCGGCCAGGAGCCGAACCGGCGCGTCGTGGTCGCGCCCGAGGGCGGAGAAGCGGCCGGTGCGGCGGGAAAGGGCGGCTCGCAGGGACAGGGCGCTCCGCGTCCGGCAGGCTCGCGCCCGCGCGGCGGCCACCGGTCCCGCGGCGGCAGAGGCGGCCGTCCCCGCAACCCCAATCCCAACTCCAATAACGGGACAGGCGAAACAAAATAAAACGGAGGGCACGGAAAACAGGCTTTTCCGTGCTCTTTTTCAAAGGACAGGGCGGCGGGCGGCAGAAAAGCGGCCGCCCGCGCGGCTCGGCCGGTGCGGATTGTTTCACACAGGGGCGCGCCCCGACCGCCGCCGTGCGGCCGGGCATATCGAACGGAATGAGGAAAACGGAAACTATGGAAAACAACCGAACGATCCACACGGACGGCAACGGCGCGGAGAGCCGCGAGCGCGTCATCGCCGTCGGCGTCAACGCCGCTGTGCGCGACGAAGCGCTCGCCTCGACCGACGAAACGCTCGACGAGCTGGAAGCGCTCGTCGAAACCGCGGGCGGCGAGGTCGTGCTCCGCGCCATTCAGAACCGGCAGTCGCCGGAGCCGGCGACGCTGATCGGCGAGGGAAAATGCGCCGAGATCGCCGAGGCGGTCAAAAATTTTGACGCCGCGCTCGTCGTCTTTGACAACGACCTCTCGCCGGTGCAGATGAAAAATTTGGAGGAAAAGCTCGACTGTCCGGTCATGGACCGCACCGGCGTCATCCTCGATATCTTCGCCTCGCGCGCCTCGACCGCCGAGGGCAAGCTGCAAGTCGCCCTCGCGCAGTATCGATACCTGCTGCCGCGCCTGGCCGGACAGGGCAGGAACCTCTCGCGGCAGACGAGCTCCGGCGGCAAAAGCCCCATCGGCACGCGCGGCCCCGGCGAGACAAAGCTCGAAACCGACCGCCGCCACATCCGCGCGCGCATCACGCGGCTGGAAGCCGAGCTCGAAGCCGTGCGCAAGGTGCGCGGCGAGCAGCGGCGGCGGCGCGAAAAGAGCGAGATCCCCCTCGTCGCGCTCGTCGGCTACACCAACGCCGGAAAGTCGACGCTCTTAAACGCTTTGGCCGCGCCCGAGGGCGGCGCCGCCGTTCACACCGCCGACCGCCTCTTCGACACCCTCGACCCGACGACGCGCAGCGTCACGCTGCCCGACCGCTCGGAGATTCTGCTGACCGATACGGTCGGCTTTATCCGCAGCCTGCCGCACCAGCTCGTCTCCGCGTTCCGCGCCACATTAGAGGAGCTTTCCTACGCCGATCTGGTGCTGCATGTCATCGACGCGTCCAACCCGCAGCGCGAAGAGCAGATCCGCGTCACCGAGCAGCTCGCCGACGAGCTCTGCGCCGAGGGCGTTCCGCGCATCGCGGTTTACAACAAATGCGACCTCTGCGACGCCGACGCGCTCGTCGCCGAGTCGGAGAATACCGTCTGTATCAGCGCTGCAACCGGGCGCAACCTCGGCCGCCTCGTCGAGATGATTCAGGCCGCGGTCTCAAAGCGCCGCGTCGATTTTGACATCAAGCTCCCCTATGCGCGCGCCGGCGTGCTCGAACAGCTCTACGACAGCGCCCGCGTCGATTCGGCCGAGTACCTCGACGACGGAATCGCCGTCAAGGGCTCCTGCGACAGCCGCCTTTACGGGCAGATCCGCAAGCTGCTCGGTCTGCCGGAATGAGCGCGCCGCTGTACGCGACCACCGGCAGCGGCGAGGCCGTGTTGATCGAAAAAAAATCGCGCTTTATCGGCGCGCTCGCGCATGCGGAGACCGAGGAGGAGGCGCGGCGCTTTGTCGCCGCGGTCTCCGCGAAGCACCGCGACGCCTCTCACAACGTCTACTGCTATCTGCTGCGCGCCCAGAACACCGTGCGCTTTTCCGACGACGGCGAACCGCAGGGCACGGCGGGCCGGCCGGCGCTCGAAGTGCTGACGCGCGCCGGCGTGACCGATTGCTGTCTTGTGGTGACGCGCTATTTCGGCGGCACGCTGCTGGGCGCCAACGGGCTGGTGCGCGCTTACGCCGCGTCGGCCGCCGCGGCGCTCGGCGCGGCGGGAATCTACGACATGCTGCCGCGCGCGCTGCTGCGCTGCCGGTTCACATACGCCGACTGGGCGCGCGCCGAGCCTCTGCTCAGAAAGGAGGCCGGCGTCGGCGTCGGCGAACCGGAATACGGCGGCGACGTAGCTGTGCTGCTGGACGCGCCGCCGGAGGCCGTTCCGGCGCTGAAAAGCCTGCTGATGGAAAAGACGGCGGGCCGCGTTGCGGCCGAGGCCGCCGGCGAACGGCTGAGCGCAGTTCGCCGGGACGAAGACTAACGGCCCCGCGGCGGCGGCTGAAAGACGGCGCAGACCGGCCCGGCCGTGGAAAACCGCGCCGTTTGGCCAAAACGGTTCCGCGCGGTAGTCAGCGCGGCGGCGGAACCGCCGATACAGAAAAAAATAACAGGGAAAAGAGGCGCTCTATGAATCGACAGCAAATCGGGCAATATCTCAGCCGGATCGGTTTTTCCGGCGACGCCGCGCCGACCGCCGCGGCCCTCGCGCAGCTCCAATATGCGCACTTGCAGGCGGTGCCGTATGAAAACCTCGATATCCTGGCGGGCAGACGCATTTCGCTGGATATAGACGACCTGTTTGACAAGGTCGTCGTGCGGCGGCGCGGCGGCTTCTGCTTTGAGCTGAACCGGCTCTTCGGCGAGCTGCTCCGCGACCTCGGCTTTGCCGTCACCGATTACGTGGCGCGCTACTGGCGCGGCGAGCAGACCGTTCCGAAGCGGCGGCACCAGGTGCTGCGCGTCAAGACGGCGGACGGGGACGAGTTTCTCTGCGACGTCGGCGTCGGCGCGCGGATCCCGCTGTTTCCGATCCCCTATACCGCCGGCGGGGAATTTGAGCAGAGCGGGTTCGTCTACGGCCTGCGGGACGACGAGCTGCTCGGCAAGGTTCTGACGGAGCGGCACGGAGACGGCTGGCGGGACGTGTATTCGTTCAACGAGGACGTGCAGTTCCCCTGCGATTTCGTCTATGCCTGCTTCTGGTGCGAAAAAGCGCCGGAATCGCCGTTCAACAAGGGCTATATGCTTTCCATCCGCCGCGGCGCGGAACGCCATACCTTCGACGGGCCGGCGTATAAAATTTTCCGCGGCGACGCCTGCGAAGCGAGCACGCCCGACGAGGCGGAGCGGAGAAAAATTTTCAAAGAGGTGTTCGGGCTCGGCGAAGAGGCGTAAAAGCCGCGCCGGATGCTCCGCAGGGGTATGGCTCTGCGCGTCCGTCCGGCGGTTTCCGCGCCGTTTTCCCCGTCTGCCGCGCATAACCGGCGCGGCCTTTGCATACAGTTTCTTGCGGCCGCCCGTATCGGATGAGGGACGTTCCGCAGAAACGAGGTTGATTTGGATGGGGGCTTTTTACCGGGCCATGCTCTATGCGGCGGCGCTGACGATTCTGGCGGCGTTTGGCAGCGGGCATGTGTCAAAGGAACGCCTGGCGGCGCTGGCGCGCCGCCGCGGCGCGCTCGGCATGCGGCTGTGCGGCGACGTGACGCTGATGATCCTCGCCGTGCTGGCGGCCGTTCTATGCGGCGGCTTCTCGGTCAAGAGCGCGGGGCTGCTCTGCTTTGCGCTCGGGACGGCGGTGCTGTTTCTGAGCGAGCACCCGTTTGTGGAGCATGGGGCGGTTCCGGGCGCGGTCTTTATCGCGATGGCCGGCGCGGCGTATCCGACGGCCGTTTTCTGCGGCGGCCTGGCGGGGCTCGGCTTTGCGGCCGCGGCGGAGCTGGTTTTAAACCGCGTGCCGTCCGACGAGGTGCGCGGCGTTCTGCGCGCCATCTGCGGCGCGGCTTTCTTTCTCACCGGCACGGCGGCGGCCTTTGCGGGGTAAAATCCGCCGCGCCATGCTTGAAGCGCCGGCGGCGTTTTTAACAAACCGGACAGGAGGGAGCTTTTGATGACCGAAATCCGCGGGATTATCCCCGCCGTCAACGACTTCGCGCAGCTGCGCCGGTTTCTCGAAAGCGAATATTCACTCTGCGTGCTCATGCACAGCCATCTCGCCGACCTCGACGAGATTTTTGCCCGCCTCAAAAGCGCGGACAAGCGCGGCATGATCCACATCGATCTGATCCGCGGCCTCTCCGCCGACGAATACGGCGCGGAATACCTGTGCGGCCGCCTCGCGCCCGCCGGCGTGATCAGCACGCGCCCGCCGGTCATCACCGCCTGCCGGCGCTTAGGCGTGACCGCGGTGCAGCGCTGCTTTCTGATCGACAGCAGCGCGCTGGAAAAAAGCCTCGCGGCCGTCGAAAAATGCCGCCCCGACTATGTGGAGCTGCTGCCCGCGCTGTGTACGCCGCTGTTTCCGGGGCTGCGCGCCCGGCTGAATATCCCTCTGATCGCCGGCGGGCTGATTCAGTCGAAGGGGATGGCTGAGAAAATTCTCAAAACAGGCGTGGACGCGGTGACGATCTCGATGAAAACGCTGCTCGGTCCGGCGAAAACGCCGTCGTAAACGCGGCGGAGACACGCGGCGGGCGGCGGCTGAAAAACGGCGGACGCAGGTGATAAACGATTTTCCACCCCATCCCGCCCGGCCGCGGCGCAGAGGAGGCGAAGAACCATGAAGCTGAAAATCCGCGAGGCCGTCGCCGTCGAGGGGCGCTACGACGCGCACGCCGTCCGCGCTGCGGTCGACACGCTTGTGATCGAGCTGGGCGGCTTTTCGGCGCTGCGCAGCGCCGAAAAGCGCCGGCTTCTGGAAACCGTCGCCGCCGAGCGCGGGCTCATCCTCCTGACCGACAGCGACGCGGCCGGTTTTCTGATCCGAAACCGCCTGCGCAGTAAGCTTCGCGGCGCGGCGGTCAAGATGGCCTATGTGCCGGCCGTAAAAGGCAAGGAACGCCGCAAAAACCGGCGCAGCGCCGAGGGGCTGCTCGGCGTCGAGGGCATGAGCGCGGAGGTCATCCGCGCCGCGCTGCTCGCCGCGGGCGCCACGCCGCTCGGCATGAGCGCGGAAAGCCGGGAGGCCGGCGGCGATTTGCCCTTTTCCGCGGAAGCCGGCGGCGCGGAGAATCAGGCGGCCGCCGGTTGGAAGAATACGCCGCCGCCCGCGCAGACGGAGGGCGGTTTTTGTGAGCGCGGCGGCTCATTGCCCGGGACGGGTGTGACGCCCCCCAGCGCCGGCGCGGCGGCGGACAAGCCGCCGGGCTTTCCGCCCGTGACGCGCGCGGAGCTCTATGAGCGCGGCTTTTTCGGCCGCGCGGACAGCGCGCGGAAGCGCGCCGCGCTGCTCGCGGCGCTGGACCTGCCCGCGCACCTGTCGGTGAACGCGCTTACGCAGCTGCTGGACCTGCCCGCGTACCGGCGAAAATATCAGACGTTTCTGGAACAGACGGAGGTTGATTCCCAGTGAATGCAGAGGTTTCCGAACAGCTTTTGATGCTGTTCGTGCTGATGGCGGTCGGGTTCGCCGCGGCCAAGGCCGGCCTGATCGACAAGACCGGCTCGGACAAGGTTTCGGCGCTGATTTCGCGCGTCACCATGCCCGCGATGTACATAGCGACGTTTATGGCGCAGCCGTTTTCGGCTGAAAGCATGAAGCGCAGCGGCGTTCTGCTCGCGATCAGCGCGGGCTATTATGTGCTTGCGACGGCGATGGGCTTTCTCTATGTCCGGCTCGTCCGCGCCGACGAAAAAACGCGCGGCGTCTATCAGTTTATGATCATCTTTTCTAACGCCGCCTATATGGGCTTTCCGGTGCTCCGCGCCGTCCTCGGCGAGGAGGCGATCTTTTACGGCGCGTTTTTCAACCTGCCGTTCAACATCCTCGCCTATTCGCTGGGCATCTGGCTGCTACGGCACGGCCGCACGGACGTCGCCATGCGCAAGCGCGAGATGTTTCTGAACCCGGGGACGCTGGGCGTGCTGCTCGGCGTGGTGCTTTTCCTCGTCTCTCCGCTCGTCGACGGGACGAAATTTTACGACGCCTTTTATCAGGGCGCGCTCTGGAAGGGCCTCGACGCGCTCGGCGACACGACCGTGCCGCTGTCGATGATCGTCATCGGCAGCGTTCTCGCCACGGTAAAGCCCGGCGCGGTTGTGAAAAACCTGCGCGTCTGGGGCGTTTGCGTGCTGCGACTGCTGGCGCTGCCGCTGCTGATGCTGGTCTGCCTGCTGCCGCTGCCGCTCGACCCGATGACGCGCGGCATCCCCGTGCTCGTCGCCGGAATGCCGTGCGCGGTGTTCTGTGTGATTCTGTCCAAGGAATACGGCGGCGACGAGAAGACGGCCTCGGTCGGCGTTTTCCTCTCGACGCTGCTGTCCGCGGTGACGATTCCGCTGATCTCGTCGCTTTTGTAAAGCCAATGCTTTGGAGAGACCGGCTGTGGAAATCGTGAACAGCACGGCTGCCTGAAAAAACCGCCCGCTGCGGGACAGCGTTTTCTGTCCTGCGGCGGGCGGCTTTGTGCGGGGGCGGAGCGGGCGGCTACCGGATCGGCACGCGCTCGACGTCGGCATAGGCGACTGCCTCTTCGGCGCTCATGATTGCGGGGAGGTTGACCTGTATCACTTCGCCGTCTTCGCTGAGAAAGTAAAAGCTGTGTACCCAGATCTTTTTATCCGGGTCGTCCGGCTTCTGTATACCGTAGGAAGGCGAGTAATAATATGTGCGGCCGTTATAGGTCATTTCCGTATATCCCAGAGAACTGTCGAGGAGATTGGCCAAATAGACTTCGGGATTTCCGACTCTGTGCCAGACAAAATCCGCCTGCCGGGTAAAGCTCTCCGACTCGTCGGGAAATACGTTGTTTGGGATGGAATAGGTGATGCAGACATAAATCTCTCTGACCCGAACCTGCTTTACTTCCGCGTTTTCGGGGAGCACTTTCGGAGCGTAGTAGCAGTTTGTCCCACGGATGGCTTTTGCCTTGCCTGCGTCTTTCGAACGGACGGCGGCGACGAACTCGTCGATCGAATCGTAAAATTCGAGGCCGTCGTTGACGACATACTGAGACATATCGATCTCCGTTGTCTCTGCGGCGGGGGCAATTTCGGCGGAGGTATCCGCTCCGGCCTTTGCGACGTCTGTTTCGGCAGCCGTTCCGTTTGCCGCTCCGCAGGAAGCGAACAGCGCAAGCGCACAAAGCAGCAAAGGGAGCGCGGCCAGCCGGATTCGTATGCGTTTCGTCATGTTCGTCAGCCTCCTTTTCAGTCGTGGGCGGATGGATTGAAATCTGTCCGGCAGTTGCGGCACCAGAGATTATACTCCTGTAAGTTCGTTTCTGCGTCAAAGCTGCCTTTCATGATGCACCTGTCATCCGGATGACACACGGCGTCGCGGCAGCCGAAAAAGTGCGACATCTCGTGCTGCATGATGCGGATGCGCAGGATATTGCCATGAGAGCGCAGGTTTGACGTGATTGCGTGTGTGCCGCCGACTCGGTTGGCGCACCCCAAATGCGCGCCGTGCGTGCCGTCGCTTCGGACGTAGCAGAGCGGAACGCCGAGCAGCGTCACCATGAGGTCGCTGCCGGAAAGCGAGAAATCCGTCTGGGTTTTGGCGATAATGCGGAAGCCGTTCTTGTGATGCACCGTGCCGTCGGAGCTGTTGCTGCACGGGCTGCCGCAGACGGCGTCGTCGCAGTACATCGACACGGGGCGGGCACAGAGGTTGACGACCGGAATGGAGACTTTTGCCGGCGCCGTCGGATTCAGGAGAATGTCCCATTTCCGTTCAAACGCCTGCGCCGCCCAGCCAAATTCGGTGGTCACCGTGGACAAGGGAGACGGCATCCCGATATAATAGGTGTCGTCGTAGAAAAGCCTGACCGAAAGGCTGTGAGCCGTTGATTCTCTGGCCGCGTTCTCCTCGTCGTTTACGGCGGAGGGCGCTACGCTGGCAAAGCAAAGCAGCGCGCAGAGAGCAAGCGCGGCGGGAAGCTTTTTCATACGTCGGTTCTCCTTTCAGGATTCTGAAAGGGGCGGTTCATTGTGTGGTTGTCAAAGAGGTTTGCGCCGCCCCTTTCGCAGGGTGGATGGCCTCCGACAAAAAATGGTCACCTGCCTTTCCGAACGGATGATTGCCGGATACGGCGCCTTGGTTCCGTTTTCTTCACGCTTATCATAACATGTAGAAAACAAAAAAAAACAAGTAAAAAATAAAAGAAAAGAAAAAACGGTTAATTTTTTTCCGCCGCTTTGCCGAGCAGATCGAGCGCGTTTTGGCAGAGGATTTTTTCCAAAAGCGCCGACGGCAGGCGCAGCGATTCGAGATAGCGGAGCGCCTCGGACGGATCGCACCACGGCAGATCGCTGCCGAAGAGGATGCGGCTGCTGTCGTGGCGGCGGAGCATGCGCGTGAACTGCGCCGGATCGAGGCCGAACAGCGAGGTCAGCGAGGTGTCGAGCCAGACGGGCCGGCCGATCAACAGGCGCTCGACCTCGTCCCACTGGCGGTTGCCGCCGAAATGGGCGGCGACGAGCTTTAAGCGCGGAAAGGCGCGGAGGACGCGATCGATTCGCTCCGGCGAAGCGTGAATTTTGTCCGGCGAGATAAAGTCCCAGCCGGCGTGGGTGACGACGAAGAGGCCGAGCTCGGAACAGCGCGCGAAGATCGGCGCGAAGCGCGCGTCGTCGATGGCGACGCCCATATAATCGGGGTGAATCTTAATCCCCGCGACGCCGGCTTCGGCGAGGCGCGTCAGCTCCGCGTCGAGGCTGGCCTCGCTGCTCGTCGGGTTGACCGAGCCGAGGGAATAGAGGCGGGGATTTTGGTTGGTCTCGATGGCAAAGCGGTTGACGTTGGCGGTCTGACGGTCGTTGGTCGCGATGTTGAGCACAACGGCGCGGTCGATGCCGCAGGCGTCCATTTTGGCGAGCGTGCCCGCGGCGGTGCCGTCGGAGTGCGTCGGCAGGTTGCCGATGGCGCTCAGCTTGCCGAGCGCCTTTTCCGCGAGCGCATCGGGAAAACAGTGGGTATGGAAATCGATGATCATGGGCTTTTTCTCCTTTGAGGTCGTTTATCAGCGCGGAAAGCTCCCGCAACGGCATACGGCTGGCGGCGGCGGGAGGCTCGCGGGCTTTTTTGGGGGCGATTTTCCCCGTTTGGCCGCGCCCGCCGGTTCAGGAGGCCGCCCCGCGCGGCGCAGGATGTCTCCGGCGCTGACAGGCAGGAAAGCAGAGACCTTGAAGCGCGCGAACGCTGAATGGGGAAAATCGGTCCGGCGGTTTTGCGAACCGCCGCATCACGTTTTATTTATTATAGCACAGATCAGCGGCCGCGTCTAAGGTCTTTCGGCGGCCGGCCCGCCGGCTGTACAGGAAGAAAAAACGCTGTTTTGAAACCGATCGCCGGAGAATTCGGCAAAAAATGAGCGCTATGAGGGTCTTTGATATCGCATGTACAAAAAAAGAGGCTCTTGGAGGCGTATATTTTGTATTTTCGCTCCTTTACAAACGCCGGGGCGAGTGATATGATTTTTACTTAGGGCGTTTTTTAGAGTCAAAGAAAGAAGATGAAACGATGGAATCGCTTTTGAGTATCGCCGTCGCGCTGATGGCGGGGCTTTTGTTTTCGCGCGTCGTCAAGGTGCTGAGGCTCCCGGCGGTAACGGGATATCTGATCGCCGGGGTTTTGATCGGTCCCTATTGTTTAGGCCGGCTCGGCATTCCGGGCCTCGGCTTCGTCAGCCATGAGGCCGTGACCTCGCTCGACGCGCTCTCGCAGGTCGCGCTTGGCTTCATCGCCTTTGCGATCGGCAATGAATTCCGGCTCTCCCAGCTCAAACACACGGGCCGGCAGGCGACGGTGATCGCCTTTACCCAGGCGCTCGCTGCGACGGCTGTGGTCGACGCGGTGCTGATCGGCGTGCATTTCCTCGTCGGCGACAAGCTGCCGATCCCCGCCGCGATTACGCTCGGCGCCATCGCCACGGCGACCGCGCCCGCCGCGACGCTGATGGTCGTCCGGCAGTACAAGGCGCGCGGCAAGCTCACCGAGATTCTTCTCCCCATCGTCGCGCTCGACGACGCGATCGGCCTCGTCGTCTTCGCCGTCTCGTTCGGCGTCGCCAAGGCGATGACGCAGGGGGAATTCAGCCTCGTTTCGATCCTCGCCGAGCCGCTGATCGAGGTCGTGCTTTCGATCGGGCTGGGCTTTGTCATGGGTCTGCTGTTCACGTTTTTTGAGCGGTGGTTTCATTCCAACAGCAAGCGGCTCTGCCTGTCCGTCACCTTTGTGATTCTGACCGTCGCCGTTTCCATGCTCGAATTTGAGGTCGGCGGCGTCCATGTCGGGTTTTCCTCGCTGCTGGTCTGCATGATGCTCGGCGCGGTTTTCTGCAACATCTGCGACTTTTCCGCGGAGCTGATGGAGAGAACCGACAAGTGGACGGCGCCGCTGTTTGTTCTGTTCTTCGTCCTCAGCGGCGCGGAGCTGGAGCTCAGCGTCTTTGCCGACCTCGCCATCGTCGGTGTCGGCGCGGCCTATATTCTGGCGCGCTCGGCCGGCAAGTATCTCGGCGCTTACGGCGGAGCGCTGGCGATGAAGTGCGAGCCCAACATCGTCAAATATCTGGGCGTCACGCTGCTGCCGCAGGCGGGCGTCGCGCTCGGCATGTCGCTGACCGCGGCGCAGACGCTGGGCGCGGAGGGCGCTTTAATCCGCAACGTCTCGCTCTTCGCCGTGCTCGTCTACGAGCTGGTCGGCCCGCTGCTGACCAAGATCGCCCTCACCCGCGCCGGAGAGATCGTCCCCGGCGCGACCGACGCGAGAGCCGCGGCGGACGGCGAGGACGACGAATAGGGCGGTTCTCCGTTTTGAAAGCTCCCCTGCGGTTTTTTATAAAACCGCAGGGGAGCTTTTTGCTGTGTGTTTTCAAAAAGTCAGCCGGCGGTGCCGGCAGCATCCGTAGCATCATATCCGAAAGGGCGCACCAGCAGAGGGCATGAAAAATGCTTTTTTTGCTTTATTGCTCCGCTTGGACGGTCTCCCGGCTGTCGGCTGGCCGGGGAGCTCCGCCGCGCGCTCTGGAAGCTTTGCGGGCGGTGAAAAGGTTGGTGTCGCAGCCGAAGCGGGCCGCGTCTCTGCGGTATTTTTCGACGGCCGCTTCATAGGATGCCTGCTCCGCCGCGCTCATTTTCTCCCGGATATGGGGCATGGAGAAGAGCTCGGCATAGGTCAGCGACAGGCGACTGCGCTCGAGGTGCATCCGCTGCCGGTCGGTCTCTGCGGCGCGGAAGGCCTCGTCCCAGAGCGCCTTCGCCTCGTCGAGCCGGGCAAGCAGGCCGGCAAGAAAGGTGGTTTCGCAGGCCGGCTGATAGGGCTGCGGCACATAGTCCTCGCAGTTTTCCGGCGTGCAGAGCGCGCAGAAGCTGTCGGCGGTCGGGTCGAAGCAGCCGATGTCGATGTCTTTCGTCGTTTCCAGCTCGATCTGAATGTATTTCCGCAGCGCCTGCCAGCCGGGGCCGTAAAACGCCGCCAGAAACTCGGCCATATGCCGCTCATATTCCCCGGCGCTCATGCGGGGATTCCAGAGCAGCTTTCCGACCAGATAGGCCCGCAGATCGCCGAATTCGCCGGCGTAGGTCCCCGGCGTGTCCTCTTCAAAAAGGCCGATGGCGTGGCTGTCGGCAAAAAACCGGGCGTTGGCGGGCAGCGTATCCAGGTTGGGAAACGGCGTCATATAGCAGTTATAGTTGGTCGTATAGTCCCAGATGCTCATCTGTCTGCTGATTTTCCCCCAGCCGGCGAGTTCTGCGCCGAAAACGCTGCCGTTTTTGGCGCAGCCGGGGTCGTTGAGCGGGTGGCGGAAGCAGGCCTCGATCGTGCAGTAGCGGATGAGCACGTTTCTGCGCGGCTTGGTGATTTTGGGCGGCCGGCGCGTATAGCTGTAAGCAAAGGTCTGAACCAGAACGTCGGGAAATTCCTTTTCGACGGCCTCGGCGACGGCGTTGACAAAGCGCAGCAGCAGCCCGCTCGGGCTGCCCTCCTCTTCGTCGACTGCCGCGCACCTTTCGCAGCGGCAGTAGCGGTTGTTGTCGTTCTGGGAGACGTCGACGACGCGGATATCCGGTTTTTTCCGCAGCTGAGCCAGCACGTTCTCCGTGACGATTTTCAGAACGTCGGGGTTTGTCAGGCAGAGCTGGCCGCCCGGCGGGTTCGGCTCGTCCTGTCCGGCGGGGATGCGCCGCCCCTCCCAGAGAGAATAGTACTCCGGGTGATCGGCAAAATATTTTTCCGGCGGGCAGAGGCTCGTAAAGGTGTGGCAACCGGCGTTTAAGCGGCTCGCGCCGCCGTATTCCTCGCCGGCGGCCGCATAGCCGGTGATGCGGGAGCGGGAGGCGTGATCCGCGCAGCCGCTGTAAGAGATCCAGTCGGCAAGGCGCTGCTCAAAGACCGGGTTATCCAGTTTTTCATAGCCGGAGGGCACATCCGCTATCCCCTCTGTGGGGATGACCTCGGTGTCCGCCGCAAAGCTGCGGACGCCCAGAAACGTCTCCGTAAAATCATAGGCCGCATAGAGCGTGCCGCGGGGAATCCGGCCGCGCAGAAAAAGATCACCCCCGGCGGCGCTGATACGGAAGCCGTCGAGCCGGATATCCTCCACAGACCCGTCGCCGATATGGATGCTGTGGGCGGACGGCCGGCTCGTCACCGGCAGCTCCGCCCCGCAGGCGGCGCGGAAAATCCGCTGAAGATACGCCGCCGCCGTTCGCTCGGCCGGCGCGGGCATTTGCGGCAGAACAATGACAAACGCCGAGATGTCGGCGCCGCAGATGGTCAGCTTCATAAAAATCAAACTCCCTCCCATGCCGGCTGCATAAAGCCGGCAGCTGGGTTCATTATACAGCGAGCGGGAAAAAAGGTCAATAGCGGGGGTGAAAAACGGCGGCGCGTATGGTATAATAATTTTAAAACCGCGGGGGAAAATCACCTGCCGCGGTGGGAGCGTTTGACCGGCAGAGGGGCCCGCGCTTTTCTCCTTTTCCGGGAGAAAAGCGTCCGCGGAGCGGCTTCCGGTTCGCGTTCATACCGGCATTGGCCGGATTTTATAAAAAACGGAGGAATAGACAGATGGCAAACGAACGCATTCAGGGCTGCGGCTTTCACCACCTCGCGCTGCGCGTCCGCGATTTTGACAGGAGCTTTGCGTTTTACACGCAGACGCTCGGCTTCAAGCTCCGCACCTCTTGGGGCGAGGGCGACAAACACGTCGCGCTTTTAGACATCGGCGACGGCGGCTGTATCGAGCTGTTCGCGGGCGGCGCGGAAACCCAGCCCGAGGGGCTTTTCTGGCACGTCGCCTTCAAAGCCGCCGACGTCGACGCGGCCTTTGCGGCGGCCCGCGCCGCCGGAGCGGAGGAACACATCGCGCCCAAAGACGTTCTGCTCGGCGACGGCGATGTGAAAATCCCCGCGCGCATCGCTTTTGTCCGCGGCTTCGACGGCGAGCTGCTGGAATTTTTCTGCGAAAAGGAATAAAACGCAAAATCAACGGCGGCCGGGACAGAGCTCTGTCCCGGCCGCCGGCTTTTCAGGGCGATGCGGCGCGGAGGCGATTTGCTGCGCAGCAGAGCCGCAATCTCAGCGCATATCGGCGAAAAGCAGCAGCTGTTGGTTGCGGACATCAAAAATACAAAAGGTGTAGCCGGCAAAGCCCGGCGCGGAGCAACGCGGCGGGAAATCGATTTTTTTTCCTTTCAAATCCGCAAAGAGAAAATATCCCTGATTCGAGGTATAAAAACCGCGGCTTTGGAGCTGCTCGCCGATGGCGTGATCGCCGAACGTTTCTTTCAGCGCCTGTTTCAGTTCCGGCGGAAACGGCAGCGAAGACCAGCCGGAGCCGCCGAAGCCGGCCGCGAGCCGCGCCGTCGTCTCGGCGGACAGCTCATAAAGATAGAGACAGCGCCCCTCCCCGAAGGATACCGAGTCCTCTTTGACGACAAGCGCCGCGCCGTCGGGCACGGCGAAGGGAAAAAGCCCGGCGATTCGTTCCTGCCCGCCAACGCGCGGCAGACAGGCCGCGTACGCCGCGCCGGCGAGCAGCGCAATCAGAATGAATGCAAGCCCCGCCACGAGATAGTTGACGGGTTCCCCTCTTTTCATGCGCACCCTCCCGTCTGACTGTTCGCGAAAGCGCCGCGCAGGTTCGCCCTATTCAAACACCTCAAACCCCGCGAAGCCGTAGGCGGGGATATCCGCATCGAGGCGGACGCGGTCGCCGTCGAGCGAGCCGGAGCAGTTGATAAACTCCGCGCGGCTGTACGCCTTGTCGAGCGCAATCACCGGCGACAGCACCGCGTCGGGGAAGAGGTTCCACAGCCCCACGGCCATCGAGCCGCCGCCGCGCTTGCAGAGCAGGTAGAGGTCGGGGTTTTTGGCGCAGACCGCGGGCAGCCTGGCGCGGCCGAGCCATTCAAGGCAGCGGACAAGCTGGCTCTGGCGGCAGTAATTGCGCGAAAACCGCGCGTTTCTCTTTGACTTTTCGGCGTCGAAGCCTAAGATACAGAAGCGCGTTCCCTGCGCGTTTTCATATTGAAGCGCCGAGGGAGCGGCTGTTTCGCCGCGGAACTCCGACAGAACCGCCGCGCCGCGCTTCGGCGACAGCTTCATCAGCCCCGTTGCGTCGGCGAGGTAGACCGTCTCGTCTTCTTCAAAATAATATTCGCCCGAGACCGCCGCCGGCGAATACGGCTCGGCGGCCGCGAGCCCCGTATCGACGCCCAGCCGCTCCAAGGCCAGCGCCGCCGGCGCGTCCAGGAGCAGGCCGCCGGGCAGATTGCCGAGGTATTTCGCGTTTTCGCCGAACGCGGCCGTGACCGGCGCTTCGCCGTAGGTCATGGGGATGGAATTGTCGGTCAGCAGAAGCTGCTCGGGCTGGAAAAAGCCGTCGTCATAGCTGCCGCCGATCTCTTTTGCCGGGTCGGAAAAGACCTTGGCGCGGATTTTTTTCATCGCGCACGCCACGCCGGCGCCGGCGCTCCGTTTGCCGGAAAAATGCTTTTCAATCGCGGCATAGAGCGGCGCGCTGCGCTCGGCGCGGTCGGCGTAGCCGGTCTCATAGCGCGGCGACGAGCAGTAGTCGACGCCGTATTTCAAAATCCCGTCAAAGCCGCCGTCGGCGCGGAGGATGGTGTCGAACGCTTCAAGGTACGCCGCGGGGACAAAGTGGCGCGGCCGCGGATAGACGTCGCCCTCGCCGAAAATCTCAATCCCCTCGCCCTCGCACCAGCGGCGCTGCATGCGTTCCAGCTCGGCGACGTATTGCAGATGCTGGCACGGCGGCCCCCATGAGGCCGGCCAGTAGGCCGCGCCGATCAGGCGCAGGAAGGGCTTTGTATTGCCCGCGAGGATACGGGCGAGCTCAATGGAATCGACGCCGTCGGCGTCCCAGACGGTCATGCAGGAGCAGGCGCCGAGCCGCACCGACGGGTCGACGCTGTCGACGGCTTCGCGCATCTGCCGCGCGAAGCCGCGCAGCGTGTCGCCCATGAGATCGTACCAGACGTCGCGGTAGCGGTTGGCGCCGCCGGAGAAGGCTTTTGTCAGAATCTCCTCCCGCGCGAGATTCTCGCCGAGCCGCCGCCGGTATTCGGCGAGGTGGCGCTCGCAGGTACAGCCGCAGTCGCCGCGCGTCGAGAGGCGGAAATCGTCGTCAATCATGATCATTTTGGCGCCCGCCTCGGCAATGCCGCGCACGCGCGCGCAGATCGC
>QAMX01000112.1 GCA_003149835.1 Clostridiales bacterium | reverse complement strand
TGGCGACCCGGAAGGGGCTCGAACCCTCGACCTCTAGCGTGACAGGCTAGCGTTCTAAACCAACTGAACTACCGGGCCGTATCGGGGAATCACAAGGGAAAATCTGGTGGGGACAACAGGACTCGAACCTGTGACCCCTTGCTTGTAAGGCAAGTGCTCTACCAGCTGAGCTATACCCCCGCGATTGACGGTCACAAAACACAAGCGACGTTAGATATTATACAGGAAGATCCTCGATTTGTCAAGCCCTTTTTTCGCGGTTTTCCATTTTTTTCGTATGAGCGTCTTGCCGTCGCGCTGAGCTGTCATATGCTGTCGCTCAAAATCCATCTCATGTTCATAGAAATGGTCAAACGCTGTATGCCGGCGGAGACGGGCTGTACGCAAAATTCCATCGTTTCCCGGCTTTACGGCCGCCGCAGAAATCAGCGAAACGCCTCGCCGATCGCCTCATAGGCGGGCTTATGCGTGCCGTCTGCGCGCGTAATCCCCCACGCCGTCTCGCATGGACAGTCGTCTTCCCCGCAGGTGAAGCAGGTTTTGGAATCCTGCCAGCAGTAGATCACCGCGCCCGCCAAATGCGGATGCGCCGTCAGCTTCGGCAGCAGGGTCCGGTAAAACTCGGCCTGTCCCTCCTCCGTATGCGGGAGGTCGCCCTTGTACCACCATTTTTTGAGCAGATGCGTAAACCCTCCGCGCGCATAATCCGCTTTATCCGCCGGCGCGCAGCGCCGGCCGACGATTTTCATCGGCTCGGGCATGGTTTCGATAAATTCGTCTGCGCGCGCGAGCATATCCTGCATATCTGCAAAGCCGCGCGCGTTCAGATAAGCGAGAATCTCGGCCTCATGGTTTTCGATGGATTCGCCGAAAGAAGCAAAGCCGAATTCCATCAGAATGACCGGCAGCTTCGTCATCCCGTATACGCGGTCGATCTCACCGGCATAGCTGTCCACCCCGCCCTCGCCCCATGTGCCGGCGTAGCAGTCGAGACCGATATAATCGCTTCCGCCGGTATCGGCTTCAATCCCGGCGCACAGCGGCAGCCACTGCTCGCAGCAGCTGTTATGTCCCACCGCTCCGGCAGGGTCGCCGCGCCGCACGCCGTTGGTGCAGGCGACAATAAAACGTACCGACTCCTCCTCCGTCAGAGGCGCGCGAAATTGCAGAACGTGCATTTCATTGGTGATCTGCCAGCAGCGAACCATTCCGGACAGCTCTCCGGCGAGCCGCGCGCAGATCTCTTCCGCCTGTTTCAGGCCCTGCTCTGTCCGCACATCTGCGCCGTGCGCGATAAAATCGCGCGGGTACGGCGTAATGCCGACGGTATAGATCCCCTTCTCGGCGTAATACGCACAGGCGTCGCGGTAAGCGCGAAAGGCCGGCGTGGCGCTGCCGTCGCCGTCATACGGATACGGGATATCGCGCCGAACCCAGCGTACGCCGATATTCAACAGTCCCTCTCTGTCGCTGCCCGGATGACAAATTCCCTTGATAAACCCGCCTGTTTTCGCATAAATTCCGCTCAAATCGGCCATTTTTATCACCTTTTTTATATTGTCCGCACTAAGGCGCGGCAGTGGGCTTCTCCGTCCGTTTTACTCCTGAATCATCGCGAGAACGTCGTCGATCGACACATGATAGACCTTGTCGCAGAAATGGCAGGCGACCTCGGCCTCCTTGCCTTCGGCCGCCAGCTGTTCAAGCTCGCTGCGGCCGAGGCTGATGAGCATCTCGCGGACGCGCGTCTCCGAACAGCGGCATCGGTACCCTGTCTCCCGCACCTTGACAACGCTGCCGAAGCTGCCTTTCAGCGCCGCCGCCGCGATATCCTCCGCGCTCATGCCTGAATCCAGCATCTGCGTCACCGGCGGCAGAGCGGCAATATCCTTTTCAACCCGTGCGACGACTTCCTCGTCGGCGCCCGGCAGCAGCGACAGGATAAAGCCTCCGGCGGCCCGAACCGTCCGATCTCTGTCGACGAGCACGCCGAGCGCGCAGACGCCGGGCTGCTGCTCGCTGTGATAGAGATACTGCGTAATATCCTCGGCGATCTCGCCGGAAACGAGGTCGACCATGCCGATATACGGCTCTTTCATGCCCAAATCCTTGATCACCGTCAGCGTCCCCGCGCCGACTGCGCCGCCGACGTCGAGCTTTCCCTTTGCGTTCAGCGGCAATTCCACGTCTCCCCGCTGGATACAGCCGCGGCAATACCCTTCCCCGTCCGAAACGGCGATCACGGCGCCGCAGGGCCCGTCGCCCGACAGCCGCAGCGTTACGGAAAACTGATCGTCCTTTAAGTCTGCGCCCATAATAGACGCGGCGACCAGCAGACGGCCGAGCACGGCCGTCGTCGTCGGCGTCAGCCCGTGATAGCGCCGCGCCTGTTCTACGGCGTTTTTCATATCGGCGACGGTAATCCGCACCATTCCATCGCCGCTGAGCGCATGTATAATTCTGTCGTTCATCCAGTGTTCTCCTCTCAGTATGCGGAAACGGCCGGCATTTCTCCTCCATGCTCCGCGAATCCAAATAAACGTTGGGCGCTTTCCGCCCGACCGCCGCCATAGGCGCAAACTTTCACATGTCGCGCAAAGCCCCGTTCAATGCAGTCAGCCGTTTTTTCAGCCGTCAGGAACGCGCGAGCCGGCGCGCCACCACAAAGATTCTGCCGTCGTCAGGCCGAGGCGGCCGCGTTTCCAGTTCGCCGTAAACCGCTTCCACGCGCATTTGCGCCTTTTCAAGCGCCGCTTCCAGCTCCTGCATGGTATGTGCGCGCTCGACATGCCGTTCCGTAAACCGCTCATATCGATTTTGATCTTGATATACAAAAAAATCGAGATAATAATCCATCAGGCGCTGTGCGGCGTCATAGTCCGCCTGCCAGACGCAGAAGCAATCCTCATTTTCACGGACGAACGCCTGCATGTCGATGGCGCGGAACTTCGCGTCGGTGTTTACATCGAAGATAAACAGGCCGCCGTCGTTGAGAAAAAGGCCGATGCGCGCAAACGCCGCTTCAAGCGCGGCGGGCGTCGAGAGATAGTTGACGCTGTCGAGCGCACAGACGACGGCGTCAACCGTCCCGTAGAGGTCCAGCGATTCCATTCGCTGCCGCAAAAAAAGCGGCGGCGGCGAAAGCAGCGCCGTTTTTTCCGCGGCAACGGCGAGCATATCCTCCGACCCGTCGACGCCGATCATCTCATAGCCCGCCTCGGCCAGCAGCTTGGTCAGACTGCCCGTACCGCAGGCAAGGTCGAGCACCAGCTTCGGCCGTACCTGAAATCGGTCAAACAGGGACACGAGATACTCCGCCCACGCCCTGTACGGGACGTCGCCCGTAAAAGCGTCGTAAAATTGCGCCATCACGGAATATCTGTTCATCACTGCTCCCCTTTTTGCTTCATCCGTTCGAGAACGATGTGGTATCCGTCCGACCCGTACAGCAGGCAGCGGTTGACGCGGCTGATCGTCGCCGTTGAGGCCCCGGTCTCAGCGACGATTTTGCTGTACTGCTCGCCTTTATCGAGCAGCTCGGCGACTTGGAGCCGTTGAAGCATCGCTTTCATCTCGTTGACCGTACAGATATCTTCAAAAAAGGCACAGACCTCGTCCTCCGTCTTCAAGGAAAGAATCGCCCGAAACAATTCGTCGAAATGCATGCTTTTCATTTTTTCATTCATCAGTCGGTTACTCCTTGCTCCGTTTTCGGCGCGTTTTACAATAACTATATTATACACGCTTTCACGGCCTTTTTCAAGCGAATCGCGCGCAGCGCCGCGCATATTCCGGCGCGGTCTGCCGCTGTGCATAGCCGCGCGCAATCAGGGAAAACTATGAGCAGCGATTTTTCCACAGCGAGATTTTTGATTTTTTAGAAATACGGGGCGTGAGGATTTGCTGATTTCGTTTATCCGTACCATTTTATTGTATATCGTTGTGATCGGGGCGATGCGGCTGCTCGGCAAGCGGCAGATCGGCGAGCTGGAACCGAGCGAGCTGGCGATTACGATCCTGATCAGCGAACTTGCCGCCATCCCGATGCAGGACTCGGCGCAGCCGCTGGCAACAGGGCTCGTGCCCATTGTCGTGTTGCTGGCGCTTGGTTTGTTGACCTCCGTCGTCACAGTGGCAAGCCCGTTTCTTCGGCGCGTCATTTTCGGCAAGCCAAGCATCATCATCGAAAACGGCCGGCTGAACCAGCGCGAGATCCGCCGCCTGCGGCTGAATGTCGACGAAATTGCCGAAGAGCTTCGGCTCAAAGACGTGACCAATATCCAGACGGTCAAGTTCGGCATCATCGAGACAAACGGTCGGCTGAGTATCATTCTCAACGACGGCGACGCACCGCTTACGCGGCGCGATATGAATATCACCGTCAACTCTCCGTCGCCGCTTCCTTATACCATTATCGCCAACGGACGGCTGATTCATGACAACGCCAAAAAAATCGGCCTGCAAAAGGAAAAAATCAAAGCCGAACTGAGAAAACGGAACATCGATCGCATGGCGGACGTTTTTTACATGTCCTGCGATACCGGAGGCAATATCCGTGTCATTCGAAACGAATAGCCGGATTTTCAAAGCGCCGCTTCCCTACTGTTTCACCGGGCAGGGCTTTCAGCGTCTTTCACCGAAAAAATATTTTTTTGCCGCGCATTACTTCGGGCCCGTTTTGCGCCGTATTCGCAGCCGCCGCGCCGGGCTCGCATTTCGACGAAAGGAACTGCCTTTGCCTAAAAAGGCACGGTTATTTTGATGAATATACGCTATACGCTGACATCGGTTTTTCTGCTCGCATTCACGCTCGCGCTCGCGCTGTGGGCGCAGGCCTTTACAAACGACGTCTGCGACAACACCCAGATGCGGATTACGCAGGCGCTGGTCTGCGCGAAGGACGGCGACTTTGAGGAGAGCGCCGATATTCTCGCCAGTTTGATTCGGGATTTGGACAGTAAAAAACCCGTCTTCACCGTTGTACAGCACCATTCCTACGGCGACGGCATCATCGCTTCGCTCTGCCGCGCCGAGCTCTGCGCGCGTCAGAGCGAGCTGACGGCGCTGGAATTAGAGCTCGCCTCAGCCGCTCTGGCCGTCGGCGCTTTGGCGGAGCGGGATATGTTGACGCTGGGCAATATCTTTTAAGGCTCTTGGAGCTTTATCGAAACGTTCCGCTCTAAAAATCCCCGCCGTCGAAACCGTCTGTCCCTCGGTTTCGGCGGCGGACCTTTTGAGATCGAAGGCCGCCGAACTGCCGTATGAACAGCGCGCCCTTTCAGAAGAAAATGCGCCGGCCTCAGCGGCCGGCGCATTTCTGCTGAACTATATAAAGTTTACTGCGCGGAGAATTTTTGCCTCGCCTGATCGATTTTCTGCTGTTCCGCCTGTTCCATAGCGTACCAGCCGCGCTGCGACATCTTGGTGTAAATCTCATTCTGCATTTGCAGGGTCTCGCAGAGTTTTTTGTCGAAGGCCTGATGAATGTTCACGGTTTCCGATTCGATGGTTCCGTGCATATACAGATCGGCGGCGCTTTTCATTGTCGTCAGGATATCTTCCATAATCAGCTTATCGTCCATGGTCTATTGTGTTTTTATTACTGTTCGTAATAAAAAACTTCCTTTCTTCAGAATTGTTGAATGAGTATGCTGCCGAAACGTTTTATTTCAGCAGGCCGTACAGTTCGCCGAACGTCTGCTGATGCCTGCTCGCAAGCTGCATGACAAACGTTTTGAGCTCCTGATCTTGCAGCATATTGGCAAGATCGGTGCACTTTTTCTGCATCATCTGTTCATGGGACAGCGCGTCTTCCATATAAAGCAGCTCTTTGGGACTCATTAAAATCACAATCCTTTCGTTGATTTGTCTGCAACTTTATTATCCGCCAGTCGCTGCAAAAATATACCGCTCTGCAAAAAAATCGCCAATCGAAAATACGCACCGGACGCGGCGAAACCGCGTCCGGTGCGTATTCAGCGAGCAAGAAGAAAAACGGCCGCCGCCAACAGGATAGCGGCGGCCAACGCCGCGTATGCCAGCCATCCGCTGTGCAAAAGGAAGCGCCGCGCGTCGGAGCGGATATAGGATTCCAACGGAAAATCGCCCCGCGGCCCCAACTGAAAGCCGTCCAGCCAGACGCTCGGCTCGGCGAGATAGACGTCGACGCCGGCGCCGGCGAGCAGCTCCGCCGGATTTTCATAAAACGGCTCGCTCTCCGCGTAAAAGAGGCGGCCGCCGGATTCCCAGCATACCTTGACCAGCCACGCTTTTCGCAGGGCGTTGCGGTAGCGCGCGCCGCGCGGCGGTCTCCCTGTCCCCCGGCAGACAAAGGTCGGACGCACGTCTACCACACGGCCGCGCACCGGGACAGTCGTTTTTTTGAGCGCGGCGACCGCGCCTCGCCTTCGGTATACGGGGCAGTTGGCAGCGATCCCCAAAATCATGCACACCGTCGCCGCCGCGCCGCAGACACAGAATACGATTCG
This sequence comes from Clostridiales bacterium, assembly GCA_003149835.1. Classification (GTDB taxonomy): domain Bacteria; phylum Bacillota; class Clostridia; order Oscillospirales; family QAMX01; genus QAMX01. The sequence continues at coordinate 9,445 of QAMX01000112.1, read as the reverse complement.
CCTAAGCGTCTCCGACGGAGCGATTGCAGTCTGCGACGAAACCGCGAAAAATACCGCCGCAGCAGCCAAGCAAAACGCGGCCGCTGAAAAAAAGCCGGTTTTATATCGCACGGACGCCGGAAGCAGACGCTTCATCCTGTATAGCCCCCTTTTGGCGCGGCGGCCGACGGCACAGCGCCCGCCGGCCGCCTTGCTCGGCGCCCTTACTTTTTCCGTGTCCGACGCGCCGAAACGATCAGCGCCGCCGTCGCCCCGGCCGCCAGTACCGCCGCAGCCGCTATGCTCACCCAAAGGATCAGGCGGTCGACGGTCAGATGCGGTTCCCCGCCGCCGACGAATATCTGAACGGACGCCGTATGCCGTCCGTCCAGCGAAACGGCTGTAATTTTTGTATGCCCAGAGCCAACGGCGGTGACAAGGCCGTCTTCGCCCACAGTCGCTATGCCCTCATCGTCAGAGAACCACTCGATAAAAGGATAGGTCGCGTTTTCCGGTTGGAAAGCCGCCGCCAGCGCATAGGTCGTTTGATCGGTCAGGTTGAGCCGGATCGAAGCGACTGGCAGCGAAATCGCCTCGACGTTGACAATCGTAAATTCCTGAGCCGGCTCTTCCGAGGGTTCAAACACATCCGGCGGATAGAACACCAGCCTCCGCACGTTGTCCAGCGGATTGCTGTCGCCGTAATAGCCGTCGAGCGTCACATAGTAGCACTTCGCGCCCTCTGAAAAATCGATTGAATCCCGATCAATGGCGTACAGATAGACGAAATCTTCGTTTTGATTCAGTATGCCGATATTTTTCATATCCAGCACCAGGCCGTCCGAAAGGTTGTCAGCGACGACGCTGATCGTCGCGTCGGTTGAAATCGACGACAGGTTTCTGGCCGTGACCGCGACAACATATCCGCTGGCCGTGCGGAAGGACTCGGCCTCGACGGCCAGATCCGGCAAAGCGAAGATCACTTCGGTGGAATCATTGCCTTGGCTGATATCCTTTTCCGCCATGATCTCCACGCTCATGGCATGCGGAGCGTCGAGCTCGCCCAAATGGATCTCCCGCTCCACAAGCACCGTCTCTCCGACCGGAATTTCGATATCGACAAACTCCTCGACGACGGAGCCGTCCGGCATTCCCAAACGCAATGTCAGCCCTTCCACCGGGCGGCTGCCGGTGTTGGCAATGGAGAAGACGTAGACGCCGTCGCCGTCTTCATATCCGGTTTCATAGGCATAGCGCAGCTCGACATCGCTGCCGCCGGCTGTTTCGATATAGCGGATATCGACCGTTCCGTCCTCATCCCGAACCGTCAGCATCACTTGAAAGACGTCGCCGTCTTCACTGACGGACGCGCTGAACGCCATTACCGTCTGCTCGGGTATCGAAACGAGCGCGGCCGGCTGCGTCCATTCCCCCCGCCGTTCATGGGAAACAAAAATGGTGTCGCCCGAAATAAACAGCAGCTCCGCTCCCTGTTTGCCGCTGAGAATCTGATATGCGCCCGGTACAGATAGCCCGATGTCTACGGCCTCGCCGCCCGGCGCGAGCGAACGGAGCCGGTTCTCTCCGACCCAGTAATAGGTGCCGTTATCACAGCGCAGCGCCGCGGCGTCTACGCCGATCTGCTGCACAGAATCCTTGGTGCCCGCATATGCGCCGCCGACGCCTGTCTGCATGTCAAGCGCCGTATACGCGACGCTGAGACGGCCTCCGTCGATCCGTGCGGCCAGTTCCTGAACGTATTGGTTGACGCCCGGTTCGCAGAAAAGCATCGGCTGCGACCATGTCCGACCGTCAAAAACGGCGTACAGGATCTGCGCGGAGCGGCCGGCCGCAAAAACGTCGTTTTCAGGACAGGAGAGCCAGACGGCGTAGAGCTGGGAGCCGTCCGACGCCAACGCCGGCAGCATATCAAGCTGTCGGTCGTCTGTCAGCCATACTGGCTCGTCAAACCGGCTCTGCTCGTCGTCCCATGCGGCAACGCAGATCTCGGAAGCCGCAAAGCTCGCTTGCAGCAGCTCAGACCCCGTCTCGGCGCCGACCGGTTCGGAAACCTTCTGCCAGATCACATACAGTTCCCCGTCCGCTTCACAGAGCTGCGCCGTCAAGTCTGCCGTGGGCGATTCGCACACCGGCTGCGGCTCCGACCAGAAGCCGTCTTCCAGAACCGAATACATCAGCACCGTGCTGTCGCCGGCAGAACGCCCGTCCGCCGTCGCCTGAAATACGGCGACGACCCGGTCGCCGTACCGAGCCAGCTGCGGCAGCGAGCTCGGCAGAACGGACTCTTGGAGCGAATAAAGCGTATCCGGATCCGCTGCGTATCCCTGCCACAGTCCGGTACCGTATCGGTAGGAATCGTCGATGATCTCAAAGGAATCCTCGTCGCCGAAATCCATTCTTTGAATCACGACGTTGGCAAGCTGATCCGCCGATTTCGGCCAGAGCGGCAATTCCTTTGGATCAAATTTATACTTATAGTCGACGACAAAGAGCAGGTATGCCTCGACATGCGCCTGAAACGTCAGCGTCCCCTTTGATTGCGGCGCAAGCTGAATGGAAAGCTGCGCCGTGCCTCCCGCGCCGACGGAAGCTACGCCTGAAACGCCGAGTCCGCCGCTGACCGTGATTCCAAATTTCAGCGTCAGTTTGCCGTCCAGCGCCCAGCCCGCTTCGGAGGAATAGTCGACGCCGATCTCCCCGTCCGTGCCTAGAAAGCCTTTTAGGTCCAGATACAGCGGGATCGGCCCCGCCCAAAACTGGGTAGTGTGCTTATAAGACCACTCGATTTCAAAAAGAATGCCGCCGCCGCGGGAAATGAGGTTTCCGTCAAGATCATACGTCTCTTCATAATAGCCAAAAACCTTATATTCCGAGTCGGCGCCCTTGGCGACTGTAAAAGAGCCGACGCCGAGCTGTTTGTCATAGGCCTGCATCAGCCCGAGCAGGCGGTTTGAGCGGTCGGCGCTTTCGACGGCCTTTTCAAAGTCCTCGACAAAATAGCTTTTCAGGTTTTCCATTAAATTTTGATCGTCGAAAAGCTGCTTCATATCCGTCCCGATCAGAGCTTGCAGGGAATATGTACCGGTCTTTTCATCGGGAACGCGGCGCACCTGAATGGGCAGCGCGGAGATTTGCAGTTGAAATTCGTTGGGCAGAATCTCCGTCGCCTTGCTGTCGTTGACCTCGCCCTTCTGCGGATCGGCGAAAACAAAGGAATCCTGTTCTTCGAGAGAACCGCCGCTGTTGACGCCGGTTTCCGGCTTCTTGCGGATGACGATTCCGAGCTCGATCAGGTCTGAGGTCGTCCCGTCCGCCGCCGTCAACAGCAGGTAGACCGGCTGCTTGGGGTTAAAGGACATGCCGGGCGCGAGCTTAAAGGTTCCTGTGGTATTGGTTGTTTTCAGCGCCGTATACAGGCCCTTAATCCCTTTTTGAAGCAGCGTATAGCTGCCTTCGCCGTGTCCGCCCCAGTCGGCCATCACGCTGATATTGCATATCTGCCGGTCGCCTTCGGTGTAATGCAGGCTCTGGTGGAGCAGATCGTATTCGCTGTCCTCTTCCATAGCCATCATGGCATACGGCCTGTCGTCCGTTTTCGGGGTCAGGAAGAAAAAGCGCGAGGTGCGCGGCGCAATGCTGTACCGGAAAGCCGCGCTCCGATATCCCTCCGCGCTGGCAACGACCGTCTGTTTCCCTTCGTAATCGTCCGGCAGCAGCTCCACAGCGCCGTTTTCATCGGTCGTCAGCGTATCGCCGGCGATGCTCACCGTTGCGTTTTCCAGCGGCATGGACTCCTCTCCGTCCGTAGCGACAAAGACGCTGTGCGCATTGGCGTCGATCCACCATTCGCGCAGCCGTGAAAGGTCCTGCACGTCAATCCGGCTGACGCGGATCGCATAGGTATACAAATCGTCGAGCGCCTTACGGGCATACTCTCCGTATTGGTTTTCCTCCGCATAAAGGTAATTATGCTCCCATGTGAGGCCGGAGGCGATTACACGCCCATAGCCAAGGGGATATTCGACCAGTGTGGGCGCATGGGTATCGCTGTCGCGCAGAATCACGGTGGAGCCGGCGGGCAGCGTTTCCTCGACAAAATAGGTATGGCTGCAATATTTGGAGTACAGATCGTCGTTCAGCAGCGTCAGGTAATCTGTCAGCGCGCCGGTGACGATCGGGTGTTCCGGCGCTGCGATATAGTTATTATAGGTATATTTTCCGATTTTCTCAATGTCGCCCGGCAGGTTGCCCGTCATCGTGCCGTTTGCCCAGCCCTCGTCGCAGGCGCCGAAAACGATCACGCCGCCCAACTCCGCGAACAGTTCCAGATATTCCTGAAAACTCTTGTAGTTTTCATAGGCGGCAAATTTCTGATCGTTGGCAAAAATCACAACGGCGTATAGCGTCAGATCGACCGTTACAAAGTCTGCCGTCGCCACGCAGTCGTATTCTACGCCCATCGCATCCAAAACCTCTATATTGGCGTTGGAATCCCACGGCAGATCGTCCTGAACCAGCAGGATGCGCTTCCCCGCCTCCTCGGCGAGTGCCGGTGCGGCGGGCATCGCCGGCGCCAACATCAGCAGCGCCAGCAGCAGCCAAAGCATTCTTTTGCCCAAAGAGATTTTCATTGTCTAACGCCCCTTGTCATTTTTTCAAAGCCCTTGCCGCAGTCTCTGGCGATACAGCGGCCGTCGCTAGAATATTATACCATTTTTTTTCAAAAAATCCCACAGGTTTTTCCGTTCAGGCATAAAAAAATCAGCCGCAAACACCGTTTACGGCTGATCTATCGCCTGTCAGTCGCGCTTTCTTGCCTCGGCAAGCATCATGTCCTTGACCTTCATCAGGCGGGTGATATTCCCGCGCTCGTTTTCTTCGAGCTTCATGGTGATAAAGCGGATCGTGTCCCGGAACTGCGGGATCAAGACATGCTCCAACGCGTTGACGCGCCGCCGCGTCTTTTCGATTTCCGCAGCCATCATCGCCGCGGCCTTTTCCGCCTGCGCCAGCTTCAACAGCTCCGGCAGCAGCTCAAAAGCCGCGCGGACGGCGTCGTCCAATTCGCCTGCGGTGTTGACCGTTCCATACGGCAGAATTCCGCCGCCGTCATCTTCATAGCGCGTATGGAAATGATAGTTCGGCACGCGAACGCTCATGATATTCTTTTCTTCGATTTCGAGCGTGACGCTCTGCTTAGGCAGCAGCAGCGCCTGACTCAGATATTCTGGACTCATCGCGGCGGCGGCCGCTGTAAAGTGCCCGTGCAGCGCCAAAACCTTCTGCTCGACGGCGGCGCGCAGACGCATGTTTTCCCGCACCGTATCGAGAAACTGCTTCATCAGCTCGTCGTTTTTGTCTTTCAGAAGCTTATGACCCCGTACCGCCGTGGTGAGACGCTGTTTCAGCTTTTTCAGCTGCATCCGCGTCGGGTTAATGTTCATGACCGCCAAGATCTCCGCCTCCGTCCGCTCTTATTTCTGTTGTCCACGGTAATATTTTTCGATAAACTCCGGTTTAATGCGCTTTAACTCAGACTTGGGCAGAATTTCCAGCAGCCGCCAGCCGAGGTCAAGCGTTTCTTCAATGGATCGGTTCGTCTCATAGCCCTGCGCCACATAGCGCTTATCAAACTCGTCGGCAAATTTCGCGTACAGCTTATCCAGCTCCGTCAGCGCCGCCTCGCCCAGAATCGTCATCAGCTCCTTGCTCTCCTTGCCGCGGGCGTAGCAGGCGATGATCTGGTTCATCTGATTGGCGTGCTCCTCACGGGTCTTTCCCACGCCGATGCCCTTGTCCTTCAAGCGGGAAAGCGACGGCATGACGTCGACCGGCGGATGGATATTCTTGCGGTACAGCTCGCGCGAGAGAATGATCTGACCCTCGGTGATATAGCCTGTCAGGTCGGGGATCGGGTGCGTCTTGTCGTCCTCCGGCATGGTCAGAATCGGAATCATCGTAATGGAACCCTCGCTGCTCATGCGGCGGCCGGCGCGCTCATACATCGTCGCCAGGTCGGTATACAGATAACCCGGATAGCCGCGGCGGCCCGGAACCTCCTTGCGCGCTGCGGAGACCTCGCGGAGCGCCTCGGCATAGTTGGTAATATCCGTCAGGATGACCAGCACATGCATATTCTTTTCAAAAGCGAGGTATTCCGCCGCCGACAGCGCCATACGCGGCGTCGCGATACGCTCGATGGCGGGGTCGTTTGCGAGGTTGATAAACAGCACCGTCCGGCTGATCGCCCCGGTGCGTTTAAAGTCGGAGATAAAGAAGTCTGCCTCTTCAAACGTGATGCCGATGGCGGCAAACACGACGGCGAACTTCGCGTCGGAGTTCAGAACCTTTGCCTGCCGCGCAATCTGTGCGGCGAGCTGCGCATGCGGCAGACCGCTGCCGGAAAAGATCGGCAGTTTCTGACCGCGCACGAGCGTATTCAGCCCGTCGATGCTGGAAATGCCGGTCTGAATGAATTCCGAAGGATAATTCCGCGCCGCCGGGTTCATCGGCAGGCCGTTGATATCCAGCCGCTTTTCCGCCAGCAGCTCCGGGCCGCCGTCCGCCGGACGGCCAAGACCGTCAAAAACGCGGCCCAGCATATCCTCTGAGACGGGCATTTCCAGACTGTGACCGAGGAAACGCACCTTGCTCTCGGCAAGGTTGATCCCCGCGCTGTTCTCAAAAAGCTGAACCAGCGCGTTGGTCCCGTCGACTTCCAGCACCTTGCAGCGCCGCACTTCGCCGTTCTGCAAAACGATCTCGGCCAGTTCGTTGTAAGCGGCTCCCGTGACGTTTTTGACAAGCATCAGCGGTCCGGCGACTTCGCTGATCGTCTTATATTCTTTCATCATAATTGAACGTATCCTTTCCGGCTGAATAACGGGTATCTGCCCCGCCGTATACACAAAGGCTACTGCTGCTGCTCTGAAACGCGCCGCATTTCACGAACCATCTCGTCCGCAATCGCCGCGTACCGCTGCTGAAACTCTTTTTCGCCGACATCCTTCGCCCGTCCGATTTGCTCCATGGCGGGCATGGCGAGCAGCCGGTCGATCTCCGCGCCCTTTTCGAGCGCCTCCGTCCCCGCGGCGTTGAAGCGGAGAATGAGTTTCAAAAGCGCAAACTGCTTTTCCGGCGAAGTATAGCTGTCCGTATCCGAGAAGGCGTTCTGCTGTAAAAAGTCCTCGCGGATCATCCGCGCCGTCTCCATCGTCAGCCGGTCCTGCGGGGAAAGCGCGTCAATACCGACCAGGCGGACGATTTCATCGAGCTCCGACTCCTGCTGCAAAAGCCGCATCGCCGTGTCGCGGTTTTGCCGAAACTCCTTGTCAACGTGTTCGTTCAGCCAAGGCATGACGCGGTCGAGATAGAGCGAATAGCTGTTCAGCCAGTTGATCGCCGGAAAGTGACGGCGATACGCGAGTTGATCGTCAAGCCCCCAGAAAACCTTGACGATTCGCAGCGTCGCCTGAGAAACCGGCTCGGAAATATCGCCGCCGGCCGGCGAGACGGCGCCGATCGCGCTCAGCGAGGCCTCGCGGCCGTCGCTGCCCAGGCAGACGACACGGCCGGCGCGCTCGTAAAACTGCGCGATCCGCGAGGTCAGATAAGCCGGATATCCCTCTTCGCCCGGCATCTCTTCCAGACGGCCGGACATTTCGCGGAGCGCCTCCGCCCAGCGCGAGGTGGAGTCCGCGATAATCGCGACGTCATAGCCCATATCGCGGAAATATTCGCCGATGGTAATGCCGGTATAGATGGACGCCTCGCGCGCGGCAACCGGCATGTCGGAGGTGTTGGCGATCAGCACCGTGCGCTTCATCAGGCTTTCACCCGAGCGCGGATCCTTCAACTCCGGGAATTCGCGCAACACGTCGGTCATCTCGTTGCCGCGTTCGCCGCAGCCGATGTAGATGACGATATCGACGTCCGACCATTTGGCAAGCTGATGCTGCACGACGGTCTTTCCGCTGCCGAAGGGACCCGGAATCGCCGCCGCGCCGCCCTTGGCGATGGGAAACATGGTATCAATCACGCGCTGGCCGGTGATCATCGGCGTCGCCGGAGCGAGCTTTTCACGGTACAAACGGCTGCGTCTGACCGGCCAGTAGGACAGCATCTGCAAATCCCTCTCCGTCCCGTCCTCGCTTCGGACGCGGGCGACCGGCTCGGTAATCGTAAAATCGCCTTCATAGATCGCGGTAATTTCGCCCTCGACGCCCTGCGGCACCATGATTTTATGGGATACGATAACGGTCTCCGGCACCTCGCCGATGATGTCGCCGGTGACAACGCGGTCGCCGACCTTTACCAACGGGTGAAACGCCCATTTTTTCGTATGGTCGAGCGCCGTGACGTCGATACCGCGGCTGATCGTATCGCCGGTCAGCTTGCGGATCACTTCAAGGGGGCGCTGAATCCCGTCAAAAATCATTTCCAGCATGCCCGGCGCCAGCTCCACAGAGAGCGGCGCGCCCGTCGAAACGACCTCCGCGCCCGGGGCGAGGCCGGAGGTTTCCTCATATACCTGAATCGAGGCGCGGTCTTCGCGCATCTCAATAATTTCACCGATCAGACGATCCTCGCCGACGCGGACGACGTCGAACATATTTGCGCCGGACATTCCCTCCGCGACGACGAGCGGACCGGAGATTTTCACGACTCTTCCGTTTTCCATACCGAGTTTCAGACACCCTTCCGTCTAATAATTCATGGCGCGGCCGCGGCGAACGCTATTGCTGATCAATCGTACCGCTGATGATATCCGCGCCCACCGCCCGTTCAACGCTCTTTTTGACCGCCGTTTTGCCGATCCCGAGCGAACCGCTTTTGCCCGGAAGCAGAATCACCGCCGGAGCGAGGCGGTCCGTATATTTGGCGACCTCTTCCATAGCAAGGCTCGCCGCCTGTTCCGTGATATAAATCACCGCGTACGGTCCGGCGGCCAGTTCCTTCAAAGCCGCCTTAACGGATTCCGCCGTATCGGCCGGAACCGCGTCAAAGCCGACCGCTTTAAAGCCGAGAACGGAATCGTAATCGCCTATGACCGCTATTTTGTATTCCATGTTCCTCGCTCCCGTCCGTTTGATTTACACGCCGCCGAGCGCGGCCGCGATATCGGCGGGAGACTGATTCGTCAGTTTTCCGGCCATAATCGTCCTCAAAATCTTGAATTCCTCTTCCTTATTGACGATATACGCGATCAGGATCTCCGGCCCTGCCGCGACGTAGCGGACGGGCTCGAAGAGCTGGTTTTCAGCGGCCGCGCACGCGCGTTCAAATTCCGTCAGCGGCTTTTTTTCGCCGTTCAGGGCGACGCCGAGCGCAGCCGCCCCGGCAAAGGCGGTGTCCTGATACAGCTCCGCCAACCGGTTCTCCCGAGCCGCGGCAATCAGCCTGCCCTTTTCGACCAGCCCTTTGTCCGAGAGCGCCGTTTCCAGCA
>QAMX01000174.1 GCA_003149835.1 Clostridiales bacterium | reverse complement strand
GCGATTTTATCCCCGCGGGCTTCAAAAAAACGCCGGTACGCGCCGCAGTAGGCCGTTTTTGCGCCGCCGAAGCGTTCCCTCCGGCAGCCGCCGCGGCACAGCGCAAACCAGCGGCACGCCGCGCATTCCGCATCCGGCGCCGCACAGCCCTCGCGCAGAAAGCGTTTTGCGGTTTCGCTCTCCATCAGGCGCGCAATCGGTTCTTCCGCGATATTTCCAAGGCGATATTGTTCATCCACATAGAAATCGCACGGGTAACAGGAACCGTCTGCCTCGATAATCAGCTGATTGCTGCAATGGCCGCGCAGGGAACAAAGCTCTGCGGGCTGGCCGAGACAGAGGCGGACAAGGTTATCGAAATAGCGGACGGATCGATACGCGCCGCTGTCCCAGTCCGCATGCCACGCGTCAAACAGATCGATCAAAAAACGCGCGTATTCCGCATTCGCCGGAGCCAGCCCGTGACACGGGCCCTCCGTCGGTTCGAGACAGAGGATAAACTGCTGAAACGAAAAACCCTGTTTTTGATAATAGGCATAGACCTTTTTCGCCTGACGGCAGAGGTTCTTTGTGACGACGGTGAGGATATTGAATTCTGCTCCCGCCGCTCTCAGCAACGCCGCGGCGCGCAGCACGCGCTCGAAGCTGCCCTCGCCCGTTACAGTTTTGCGGTGTTTATCGTGCAGCTCTTTGGTTCCGTCGAGCGACAGGCCGACCAAAAAACCGCGCTGCGCAAAAAACCGCGCCATCGGCTCGTCGAGCGACAGGCCGTTTGTCTGAATCGCGTATGAGACGGGAAGGCGTTTTGGATTCGCCGCATCCACCATAGAGACAAAGCGTTCAAAAAAAGTCAGCCCCGCCAGCGTCGGCTCGCCGCCCTGAAAGGCAAACGCCGCGCCGCGCCGCGCGTGCGCAAAGACGTTTTCGATCAGCGCGCGCGCCGTGCTCTCCTGCATCACGCCGCGCGCGTGATTTTCCTCATCGCGGTAAAAACAGTAGCCGCAGCGCATGTCGCAGCAGCCGGAGGCCGGCTTTATCAGAACCGCTATAAAATCAGAAAACAAATCCCGCCTCTCCCCTTTCCGCCGCTTGCATTTTGAAAGACGATACGATATAATGAAGCCCGTAGAAAAACCGACGGCAGCCCGCGGCCTTTGGCCGTCCGGTCGATACGCCGCGAGCCGCTCAGATGACGCGCCCCGCGCGGATGAGCCGTTTGTCGTTCCGTCGGTTTTTTCTCGATCATGCGCTCATTGCTCTCCTATTTTACCATTCAGAAAGGAATCCGTCAATGAAGAAAATTACAGTCGATCTAAAATCGGCCGCCCCTGCGGCTCTGCTGGCGCTCGACGAGCTGAAAGCGTATCTGCTGCGCATCGACCCCGAGGTTTCCTTCCGCTTTGGTCTCGGCGGCCTGTCCCTTGAAGTCAGCCCGTCGCTTTTTGCGGAGCGGGGCATCGCCCTCGCCGACCCCGATCTCGACGACGCCGTTTGCATCGAGGTTTCCGACGGCAAGGGGCGTATCGCCGGCTCCAACCCGCGCGCGCTGCTCATCGCCGTCTACCGTTTTCTGCGGGAAAACGGCGTCCGTTTTCTCCGCCCCGGCGCCGACGGGGAAATCGTACCGCGGCGCGACGTCTTTTCGCTGAAAGCCGATCTGCTGCACGCCGCCTCCTACCGGCACCGCGGCGTCTGCATCGAGGGCTCCGTCTCGTTCGAGGACGTAGAGGAGACGGTAAAGTGGCTGCCAAAGCTCGGTTTTAACGCCTATTTCGTCCAATTCCTGACGCCTTTCAATTTCTTTCAGCGCTACTACGGTCACGAATGGTTTACAGCGCAGCAGCAGCCGGAGCGTTTGACGAAAACGATTATCGAAGCGCATATAGCCAACATCGCCGCCGCAGCCAATCAGCGTGGTATTGTCTGGCATGCGGTCGGACACGGCTGGACCTGCGAACCGCTCGGTATTCCCGGCCTCGGCTGGTACCGCGACGACACCCAATATCCCGCCGGCGTCACGGAGAAGTTTGCGCTCGTCAACGGCAAACGGGAGCTATGGGGCGGCGTCGCGCTGAATACCAGCCTCTGCTACTCCAATCCCGAGGTGCGCGCGCTTATGACCGACGCCGTCGCTCAGTATGCCGCGGCGCACAGAGAAATCGACGTCATCCATTTCTGGCTCGCCGACGGCTCAAATAACAACTGCGAATGCGAAGGCTGCCGCCAAAAGCTTCCGTCGGATTTCTACGTCGAAATGCTCAACGAGATCGACCGCAAGCTCACGGAGCGCGGGCTTTCGACGCGGGTTGTTTTCCTCGTTTACGTCGACCTGCTCTGGCGGCCTGCCGTGGAAAAGCTCGCCAATCCCGACCGCTTTATCCTGATGTTCGCGCCGATTTCGCGCTCCTACGCGCAGCCGCTCGCCGCCGGTATCGGTCGCGGAGAGACGACGCCCTATATCCGCAACAAGCTCGTCTTCCCCAAAAACGCCGGCGACTCCGTGGCCTATTTGAAAAGCTGGCAGGAGGTCGCTCCGACGTGCGACAGCTTCCTCTTCGACTATCACTTTATGTGGGACTATATCAAGGAGCCCGGAGGCTACCATCATGCGCGCGTTCTGTTTGAGGATATGAAACATCTTGACGCGCTCGGTCTCAACGGCACGGTCAGCTGTCAGAATCAGCGCGTCTTTTTCCCGACCGGGCTGGGCATGCGCTGCATGGCCGACGCGCTCTGGGACAAGACGCTTGTGTTCGAGGACGTCTGCGACCAATATTACCGCGACGCCTTCGGCGATTTCCACACCGATATCGCCGCGTATCTATGCCGTCTCTCCGAAACCTATCCCGCCGACGCCGTGCGGCATGACGCGCCGCTGGATGCGACGGCCGCGCCTCGCTTTGAAGCCGCCGCCGAATTGTGCCGCGCGATCCTCCCCACGCTCGACGGTTTTATCCGTACAGCGGAAGACCCGTGTATCCGCCGGAATCTGTCCGTCGTGCGCATGCACGCCGTGATCACGGAGCGCAACTGTTTACTCTACCTGCGCTATGTGACCGGCGCGGAAGAAGCGGCACAACAGGCGGCGTTTGACGCGCTCCACGCCGCCGTCTGCGAATACGCGGAGGAAATGCACGCCGCGTTCGATCCGGTGCTCTACCTCGAAACGGTGCACAGCAATACGCTCGGCCGGAAACGCCGCGAAGCGCCGCCGCTGGAAAATTAAATTTCGCGCGCGGTATGCGCCGGAAACCGCCGCTCCGTATGGCCTTTTGGAGCCCTTTCAAGAGAGAAACGGGCTGAAAATCGTCGCATATCAAAAAGCCGGCGAATCCGCCGCGAAAAGGGCGCCGTTCCGAATTCGGAACGGCGCCCTTTATTTGATGTTGTCGGTCAGAGACGGCGTAAGCTTATTTCAGCTCCGCAAAGTACTTGATCGTGCGAACCATCTGGCTGACGTAGGAGTTTTCGTTGTCGTACCACGAAACGACCTGCACCTGATAGGTGTCGTCGCCGACCTTGGAGACCATGGTCTGCGTCGCGTCAAACAGCGAGCCGTAGGTAATGCCGACGACGTCGGAGGAGACGATTTCTTCCTCGTTGTAGCCGAAGGAGGCGGAAGAAGCGGCTTTCATCGCGGCGTTGATGCCCTCAACCGTGACGTCGCTGCCCTTGACAACCGCGACGAGAATCGTCGTGGAGCCCGTCGGCACCGGAACGCGCTGCGCGGAACCGATCAGCTTGCCGTTCAGTTCGGGGATAACAAGGCCGATCGCCTTGGCGGCGCCGGTGGAGTTCGGAACGATATTGACAGCGGCGGCGCGGGCGCGGCGGAGATCGCCTTTTCTGTGCGGGCCGTCGAGAACCATCTGGTCGCCGGTATAGGCGTGGATCGTGCTCATGATACCGCTCTGGATCGGAGCGTAGTCGTTCAGCGCTTTCGCCATCGGCGCGAGGCAGTTGGTGGTGCAGGAGGCGGCGGAGATGATCTGATCCTCAGCGGACAGGGTCTTTTCGTTGACGCTGTAAACGATAGTTTTCAGATCCTTGCCGGCCGGAGCGGAGATAACGACTTTCTTAGCGCCGGCGGTGATGTGCGCCTGCGATTTTTCCTTCGTGGTGTAGAAGCCGGTGCATTCGAGCACGACGTCGACGCCCAGCGCGCCCCACGGGCAGTTCGCGGCGTCTTTTTCGGCGTAGATCTTAATGGTCTTGCCGTTGACGGTGATGCTGTCCTCGCCGGCGGAAACGCTGTCGGCCAGCGCGTAGCGGCCCTGCGCGGAGTCGTATTTCAGAAGGTGCGCAAGCATGGCGGGGCTGGTCAGATCGTTGATCGCGACGATCTCATAGCCCGCCGCGCCGAACATCTGCCGGAAAGCGAGACGGCCGATACGGCCGAAACCGTTGATTGCTACTTTAATTGCCATTTTCTTTTCCTCCATTTGTTATGATATATAGATTTTACCGCAAACCTGTTGATTTTGCAAGGCGCAAACCATATAAATTTTCTGCCGTTTTTGTGATATTTCTCGTATTTTTGATGATAGTATGCGTCTGCTAATACGGTTTTAGTCATCATCGTCGAGAATTGAATCATCCACGCCGTTTTTTTCGTCCTCGGCGCCGCCGTCCGGCCCGTCCGTTTCGACATCCTGCTTGTCCGCTTCGCTGTCTTCGTCTGCCGTTTCATCCTGCTCAGCGTTCTGTGCGGCGCGGCCTTTTTTCGCCTCGGCCTTGCGCTGTTCTTCAAGCGCGGGGGCGACGAGATACTTGTGCATGACCGGATACGTCCCGAACACGGCGAGGAAAATGAGCAGGCTCCACATCAAAAACATCATGATCAGCAGGAAAAACGGCATGGCAGCCGGATAAAAGAGCGGAAACAGGATAAACAGCGCGAGCATAGCGACGCTCGACAGACCGACCGCCAGATTGCGCCAGAAGCCGAGAATCACAAACATCCACGAGTTTTTGATCAGCGCGCGGAATTTCAGGTTAAAGGTCACGATCATCTGGTAGATATACCAGCGCATCACCATGTACAGCACAAAGATCGCGATGCAGAGGATCCGGCAGTAAAAGAACACCGATTGCGGCAGCCCCATCGATTCCGGCGAAAAGAGATAGACCAGCAGGCTCAGGCAGACCGCCTGATCAAGAAAGCCGAACGCCAGCCCCTGCCATTTGTTGCGCCACGCGCGCGTAAACAGGTCGGAAAACCACGCGTGATCCTCGCGCGCGTGGTTGCGCATGCAGTAGACAATCCCGCAGTTGAGCGGCCCGATACAGACCGATGAAAGGATAACCAGCGGAATCGACAGCCAGCGCGGCACATAGAAAACGGGCAGCAGCAGAAAAACCAGCCATGAGTTGGTCATTATCTGCTTGCCTTCTTCAACGATCGTGGCATCCGATACGGATTGAAGCGCCTCGACATAATTGGTAATCAGCTCCGGGTTAATGCGCACCGTAATAAAATAGGCCGCAAAGCAGATCAGAGGCAGCATGACGAGAAAATAGACCGTCCCGTACCCGATCATTTTCGAGAAATTGCGGAAATACAGCTTAAAAAATTTTACGAACGCGGGGCCCTGAGGCTCGTCCTTTTCGACGCCGCGGCCCGGTTTGTTGTAATTCGGTTTCAAAAAACTCATTTGTTCGTCTCCAATTTCAGAGATTATCCGCCGTTACCGCGCCAAAAGCGCGGTCAGCGCCGGCGTCACATACAGATCCGCCGCCACCGCTACCAACGTCAAAAACAGCGCCAGCAGCGCCGACGTCCAGTATACGTCGTCGGCCGTATAGAGCCTCCGGCCGCCGCGCTGCCGTTCGCGGCGCAGGGTCCGGGTGAAATTGGGCGCTGCGGCCAGCGCCAGCGCCAACAGCAGAAACAGGTTTTTGGCTCCGCAGAGCGCTCCGGCCGTCAGCAGACCGAGGCGCGTTCCGTAAACCGCCATGACGGAGGAAACGGTATATGCGAGCGTACAGCCCTTTGCAAACAGAAGCAGCGGCAGCGTCACGCCGCACGAGACAAACGCCGCGAACACGACGGCCAAAACCGTCCACGGCAGCACATCCCGCAGGCTGTGCCAGAAATTGATCCTCAGCAGCCCGTCTCCCGCCGCCGCGATATACAGATCCAGGCCCTGTTTCAGGTTATCCGACGCGGCTGCCGAGATCCGGCCGGCCCATACGGCGCCGACGGCGCACCCGGCCGCAAACGCAAACCAAAGAATCAGCGCCGCGCCGCCGTCGGAAATCAGGCCGCGCGGATGCAAAGCGTGTCTGCGCATTCCGTTTCCCTCCCCTCTCTCTTCAATATATTCGGAGAGACGGAGGTTCATTCAGAAAATGGGGCAAGCTTTTTAAAGCGGCGCTTTCTCAGCCGTTTGATCCCTTAGCACTCCTGAACAACGGCTTTTGTTCACGGAAGCTTACGCCGTTTTTCCTGTTGGCACGAAGGGCAATAGAAGACCGAACCGCCCAGATACGCTTCCTTTACGATCGCCTCGCCGCAGCGGGCGCAGGGCTTCCCCACCGTATTTCTGCTCGCTTTCGTAGCATAGCCGCCGAAGCGCCCGTACAGATCCTTATCCGTATCTCTGCCGCCGGCGGCGATGATCGCCGGAACCACCGCCTTGACCGCGTGGAAGATGCGCTGAAAATCCGCCTCGTCGAGTGCGTCTATCTTGCTTTTGGGGTTGACGCGCGCCTCCCAGAGAATGTCTTGGAGCAGCGCGTTATCGATCCCCGGGACTCTGTTCTTCGTCGCCAGAAGCTGCTTGACCGAAACCGCCTTGCCCGATGAGCGGCGGATCAGCTCGCAAAAGAAATCATAGGAAAACGCGGCGGACAGGAGCGCCGGAAAGGGGTTCGCATACCCTTGCGCCAAACCGTTTTCATCCACCCTGAATAAAAACAGCGCCCCGCCCAGAGAGGCCGTATAACACAGCGCCGATCCGTCTTCAAAAAGGAGGAGCAGCTGGTGCCTCTTCGGCAGCTTTTCCGACGGCGAAAAATAGCGCGGCGCGATATCGCTCATCAGCGCCCGGTCCCCGACGTATAAAAAATTGAACAGTCCGTAGCCGCCCGTCTGTACGTCGCTCCGCGCAATCGTTTTCCCGGTCAGGTATGCGGCCGTCTCCGGCGCGGCGCTGTCGTCTCGAAACGCGCGCTGCGGCTCTAACGCAAACCACACAAAGCTGTGCGGATTCTGATTCGCCACAACCGCCCGAATCGTCTTGCCGACCACGCTCTCCCGCAGCTGACCGTCGAGGACCCGCGCATACGCAAGATTCATCCCTGTCACCGTCCATCTTTTTTCACACCGGCCGCGTCAGCCGTTTGCCGCAGCCTCCCCGTCCGGCCCGCTCTATTTCCCCGCCGCCAGCTCCACGGAGCGGCGATAGGCCGCGTCGACGCCGCTTTTGAGCGCCGCGTCGAGACCGGCGGCGTCAAACGCCTCCAAAGCGGCGACCGTCGTCCCCTTTGCGGACGACACGTCGCGCAGCAGCTCTTCGGGCGATTTCCCGGTCGAGAGCAGCATTTCAGCCGCGCCCGCCATGGTCTTTGCGGCCATTTTGACAGCAGTCTCATACGGCAGACCCTGCGCGGCGGCGGCGGCGGCCAGCACCTGGGCGAAGCGGTAGAAATAAGCCGGGCCGGAGCCGGAAAGCGCGGTCACCGCGTCCATCAGCTCTTCTTCGACCGCAAAGACCTCGCCGGCCTTCGATAAAATCGCCGTCACGTCGGCGGCCGCCCCTTCCGGCGCGCCGTTGAATGCGACGGCAATCGTCCCCATATTGACGAGCATCGGCGTGTTGGGCATCATGCGGATTACGCAGGCCGCGCCGGGACAGCAGGCGCGGACCGTCTCCGTTTTGATCCCCGCCGCCATGGTCACCAGCGTCTTCCCGTCCGCCGCCGCGCCGATACCGGCCAGCGCCGCAACCATCTGCTGCGGCTTTACGGCGAGAAAAACGACGTCGGAGCGCGAGCAAGCTTCGGCGTTGTCTTCCGTGACGTATACGCCGCTTGCCGCGTGGCGCGCCCGCGCCTCCTCGCTGCAATCGCTGACGGTCAAGCCCGCAGCGTCATATCCGTTTTTCAGCAGCGAGCCGAGGATGGCGCCCGCCATCTTTCCGCCGCCGATAAATCCAATCCGTTTCATCGCGTTCTCCTCTATTTTCCGTCCCCGCCCGCGCGATCGCTTTCGCGCACCGCCAAAGCCGCTTTCAGCGCGATCGCGCATTCGACGCGCTTGCGCTCGATATCGCAGCCGAGCGCATAGGGCTTGGCGATATCGCCGTTTTTGTTGAAGTTCGCGGCCGAGCAGCCGCCCGAACAGTAAAAACGCGCAAAGCAGTCGCGGCAGCCGTCCCGTGTGTAGACGTTCTGCGCTGCAAATTTCTCCCGCAGCGGCTGGTTGAGCTTGTCCGGCTCGTAGATGCTGCCGATTTTGAAATCGCTGTTGCCGACGAATTGATGGCACGGGTACAGCTCCCCGTCCGGCGTGACGGCGAGGTATTCCGCGCCCGCGCCGCAGCCGCGCAGGCGTTTAATGACGCACGGCCCCTGTTCGAGATCGATCATGAAATGGAAAAACCGGAACGCCTCGTCGGAGCCGGCGCGGTCGAGCATGATCTGGGCCAGCCGCTCGTATTCCGCATAGATGCGCGGCAGGTCGGCCTCGGTAAAATCAAGAGCCGGATCGGTCGTAACGACCGGCTCGACGCTGATCTCCTTGAAGCCGAGGTTGCGGAGATGCAGCACGTCTTCGGCAAAATCGAGGTTCAGGCGCGTAAACGTCCCGCGCACATAATAGTCTTTGCCGCCGCGGCTGCCCGCCATTTTCAGGAGCTTGGGCATGACGCGCGCATAGCTCCCGTTGCCGGCGATGTCGCAGCGGAGCGCGTCGTTGACCTCCGGCCGCCCGTCGAGCGAAAGCACGACGTTGGACATCTCGCGGTTGATAAACTCGATTTTTCGGTCGTCAAGGGCGAGGCCGTTGGTCGTGATGGTAAAACGGAAGCTTTTGCCCCATTCCTTCTCGCGGGCGCGGACGTATTCCACGGTTTTGATCACCGTGTCAAACGCCATCAGCGGCTCGCCGCCGAAGAAATCCACCTCAATATTCCGCCGCGAGCCCGACGCCTTGCGGACAAATTCCATCGCCGCAATCGCAGTCTCCGGCAACATCAGCATCCGCTGGCCGCCGAAATTGCCGGTGCCCGCAAAGCAGTATTTGCAGCGCAGATTGCAGTCGTGCGAAATGTGCAGGCACAGCGCCTTGACAGGCGGCCGCCGGTCGATCATCGCGGCGATCTGCTCGTAATCGTCGTCCGAAAAAAGCAGCCCGTCCTGATACAGCGCGTACAGCTCCGCGTAGGCCTCGTCGATTTCTTCGGCCGAAGCGCCGAGCTTTTCATAAAGCGCAGGCGGACACGCTTCGCTGAGCGGCGGCGTCAACAGCCGCAGCGCGTCGAACGCGAGCTGGTCCAGAATATGGACAGCGCCGCTCGCGACGTCCAGCGCGAGGTACTGTCCGAGCATTTCATATGTATGAACCGATGTATAAGCCATTCGCCAATATCCCCAAGTCAATTGATACTTTTCTTTTCGCTGAGAGCGTTGCCGCCGCTATGCGAAAAATGAGCGGCGCCTTTACAAGCGAAACGCCGGCCGGCGG
Source organism: Clostridiales bacterium (assembly GCA_003149835.1). Taxonomy (GTDB): domain Bacteria; phylum Bacillota; class Clostridia; order Oscillospirales; family QAMX01; genus QAMX01. The sequence goes on along the minus strand of QAMX01000174.1, from coordinate 9,009 downwards.
CGCTTACGCCGAATGTCCGGCCGCGGCAACGGCGCCTTTTTGGGTCGCCCGCCGTCAATCTGCGCCGCAGCGTTTTGGCTGCGGCGCCGCCTTGACGGCGGGCGTTACCGAGACAATCCGAGCCGCGCAAAGGCCAAAGCCTCTGCGCGGCCCCGTTGTTTTTCGATTACTGTTCGCTGTTTTCGCACTTCTGGTTTGCGACGGTACAGGAGGTTTTGCACGCGGACTGGCAGGAGGTCTGGCATTCGCCGCAGCCGCCCTTTGCCGCGCTCTTCCGTAAATTTTTGGCGTTGAGAGTTTTAATGTGTTTCATCTGTTACTTCTTCCTTTTTATTTTTCAGTTTCTTTTGAATCATCCGCATTCTTGCGCCGCCGCCCTTACCGGTAAGACAGGTTCACGCCGATCAGGCCGCCGACGAGCCCGCCGGTCACACAGATGACGGCGGCAATCGGCAGGGCCGCGCCTCCCCCGCCAGCCGGGATCAGCGCCAGCACCCACATCAGCAGCGCGCAGACGAGCGACGCCGCCGCGCCGTTTATCAGGCCGTTTTTACCCGCTTTTTTGGCCGCCAGAAAGCCCGCGCAAAAACCGCCGGCCAGCGCGGCCGCATAGACGCACGCGCTCGCAACCGCGTTCAGGCTGCCCGTTTTTACAGCGGCGATCGCAAAAATCAAAATCACCAGCAGCTCCGCAAGCACGCCGAACACGGCGGAAATCATTAAACCCTTTACTCTGTGAAGCAATCCGATGCCTCGTCCGTTCCGTTCCACAGTCTCCACCTCCGCTACCTATCTGTATTCGGAGGCGGCGGGTTTCATGCCTAAGCCGCGCGGAAAAGCTTAGTCGTTGTCGGGCGAGGTGACCGATGCGACCGAAGTCTTTAAAAACGTCATTTTGCTTTCGGCCGAAAGGATCGTGATCGTATCGTCCTTGACGTTGGTAACCTTGCCGCAGACGCCGCCGATGGTGACGATCTCGTCGCCGACCTTGATGGAGCTGCGCATCTCTCTGGCCTGCTTATCGCGCTTTTTCTGCGGCCGGATAATCAGGAAATAAAATACCGCGACCATCGCGACGATCAGGATAACCGTAGAAATCCAGCTGTTGGCCGAGCCGCCGCCCGCTCCCGCCGCCGTAGTCGCCACAGTTTCTCCCCCTGCTGCCGAGAGCACAGAGCTTAAATTGAGCATGTCATTCTTCCTCCATGATAATCTGTATTCATAATTATACACAAACCCCGCCGATATTGCAAGCGGTTTTCTGCAAAAAAACGCCGGCCCGCATATTTTTTTTGCAAATGCCGTCAGACCTCCCGGTTGTAAATCGGGGCGATCCGTTCCCGGTTCGGCAGAATAATCAGCAAGGCCGCCGCCAAATTGACGCCCATATATACCGAGACGACCGCGCGGATGGGGAGAACATCGGCGCAGGCGCCGGCGGAAAGCTGGCCGGCGATGATGCCGACGTTGCAGAGGAGCTGAAAGGTGCTGTTGAAACGGGCGCGGCAGGCGTCCGGAACATAGCTCTGAGTGGCGGAAATGCGAATGTTGTAGGACGTGACGGATATCACGCCGACCACAAACGTGCTGACGCACATCCAGAAGACCGGCGCGTACAGATAGCTCCCATCCATCAGCGAAATCGCGACATACACGCACAGCGCCAACGCGAATTTCTTTTCTTTGGGGATGACCGTCACATAATGCGCGACGCCGCCGGCGAGCCGCCCGAGCACGCCGAAGCCCATCACGAGCGTGTAGAGCAGGACGCCGTTGTCGCCCAGCGCCTTAAAATACGGAAGCGTGACGACGCCCGTCCCCGAATAGGCGAAGGCGTTAAAACAGAAATACAGCGTGATAAACAGCAGACCCTTTTCCGCCCGGATATAGGAAACGCCCTCGGCCAACGTCCTGCGGAAGGCGCGGAAGCCCTGCGCAAAGCGGTTCTGGGTATAGCGCTCCTCGGCGCGAATAAACGTTTCAAAGGTCGCCGCCGTAAAAAATGAGACCGCGTTGAACAGAAACATCAGCTCCAGCCCGATTTTCTGATAGGCGAACGCGGCGACGGGGATCATCACCGTCGAAAGCGGTTCAATGATGCTCGAAATCGAATAGGCCTTTCGGTAATTCCCCTCGGTCACCAGCGTCGGAAACAGGCTGTCGTAGGCGATTTTATAAATGCTGTCGATCGAGCCGATCAAAAACGCCAGTACGGTAAACAGCGCGAAGTTAAAAGCGGTGAATTTCAGGATCAGAAAAATCGCCAGATACAGCGCCGCCGAGAGGAAATCCAGCCCGTAAATCATCTTCCGGCGCGAATATCGGTCGAGGTACGGCCCGGCGAAAACCGGCATAATCAGCTTCGGCGCGTTGTAAATCACCATAAACAGCGCATATAAAAAAGTGGACGAGCTGTTGTCAAGCACGAGCAGCGCGATGGCAAACCCGGAGATGGAATTGCCGAGCATGGAAATGACCGTACCGATGATGATCAGCGTGAAATTTTTATTCCACAACTTTTCCTGCATATCTATTCTCCCCGTATCCTTTCGGTCCGCGCGGCGCATGGATCTGTTACGGCTCGATCACAGTTTGCTCCGTGGCCGCGCCGATGGTGATCCGATTGAAAATCGCCAGCCGGCTCCCTTCGTTTTCGTAGGATTTGCCGTTGTAGCGCATCATGTTGACCGCCGTGACGCTGCCGCCCGCCGTTTTCAGCAGAGGCGTCGCGGAGCCGAGATTGTCCGCGCCGATGTTGATGAGCCGCAGGTTCTCACAGCCCTCCGCCTCCGCCAGCGTCCGCACGCCGTAGGCAAACGTGTTGAACACCAGCTCGTCCGCCGCGTTTTCCAGCCTGATATAGACGGTTTCGAGCCGCGTGACCGGATCGAAGAGCTGATCCCAGATCGTCGCCTCGTCGCGCGGATAACCGACGTCCAGCCCGTTTCGGTAAATCGCCGTGCCGTTTTGCAGGCAGCCCTCGATCACGCCGCCGGTCGACTCGCCGACAAGGATGGCGTTGCGGTAACAGCAGCCGACCAGCTTATTGATCACATGGCCGTCGCTGCCGCGGAAATCGACGCCGTAGGTCGCGGCGGTTAACCCGATGTTGACCGCATAGGCGCCGTCGTGGCGCGAGCGGATCGCATAGGAGTATTCTTTCACGCCTTCTGTAAAATCATTCCGGATATAAAAGATCCGCAGGCCCCGCACGCCGGCGTTCTCGCCGGTCATGGTAATCAGCGCCTCGGCCTCCGCCGGGTCGCTCCCCGCCGCCGTCTCTCCGTACGCGGCGAGCAGCACCGTGCCGAGGCTCAGCCCGCTCTGCTCGCGCGCCGCGACCGAAGAGCAGCCGCGCAGCTCTACGCCGGCCGGAATGCGGAGCGGCGTTTCCAGCAGGTATTTGCCCGCCGGCAGGTAAACGATTCCGCCCGTCCGGCCGGCCTCGTCGAGGCTCTCCTGAATGGCCGGCGCGGTGTCGGCGGCGCCCGACCGATCTGCGGAAACCACATACAGGTGATTGAGCGGCTTGTTCGGCGCGGCCGGAGCATTCGGCAGCGTGAGCGCCGTCCCCGATTCGTCTTGCCGGATGCGGCGCTCGCCGTTGAGCGCGCCGCCAAGCTCGACTCCCGCGAGCTTGACCACCCCGCGGGTCTGATTGTCGACGGCGTATTCCGTCCCCTCGATTCGCCCGCAGGCGACGAGCATGCCCCAGCGCGCGTCGATGCTGGAAACGCGCAGACCCGTCTGACAGCCGCTGATCCAGACGCCGTAAAGGCTTCCGGCAAACTGAATGCGTTTGCCCTTGACGATTTCGATGCCGGTCCGGTAGCCGCTGATTTTTAAATTGTAGAATTCCGTCCATTCCAGATCGCCGAGGATCAGCCCCGTGCCGTTGGCGCGCGTGTAGGCCTCGATGGCTTCGACGGACGGCGCGTTGTAAGCCTCGCCCGCGGCCGCCCAAAAGCGGCCGCCCAAATCGACGTTTTTCCACGTGCCGACATCCGCCTGATTATACGCCTCCGCGCCGACATGGAGCAGCGTCCCTTTCAGCGTATCGACGGTCATCATCTCATGCGCGTTGTCCTCGGCCACACAGGCGCCCAAGCCGCGATAGCCGTTGAGAATCGTACAGTTTTTCACGGTTTGGAGCATGTAGTCCGCGCCCTGCCCGTTTACATAAAAAGTAAACGGGTACGGCTTGACATCGCCGAGATCCTGTTCCGGATAGTATACCGTCAGGCCGACCGCGCCGCCGCTGCCGCCGAGCGTAAACAGCGCCGGAAGCGGCGCGTCAATGCTCTCGACCTCGGCCAAAATCACCGTCCCGTATTCGCTTCCCTCGTCGGGATCCTGCCAGTCGCCGCGCAGCGTCACGAAAGCGGGAATTTTTATGCCCGATGTGACGCGGTATTGCCCCGCCGGCAGCCAGACCGTCCCGCCGCCTGCGGCGGCGCATTCGTCGAGCGCCGACTGGATCGCCGCAGTCGAATCCTGCTCTCCGGACGGGTCGGCGCCGAAACGCGCCGCGGTCGCAATGACGTCGGCGACGACGACGTCGTCGGTCTCAAAGCGCGTCTGCACGATGCAGGGCGTCGCCGCCTCCGGATCGGCCGTCGCGTCGCCGATGGGCCGCGTTTGGGCCGGAGTCCCGTTTTGTTCAGAATTCACCGTCTGATCCCCCGTTTCATTTCCAGCGCACGCGCTCAGCAGCATCGCCAGCGCCAGCAGCGGCGCGCATATTCTTTTTATCCGCGCCGCAACCCGTTTCCCCTCCGTCATACAGACACGCTCCTTCGCTCCGCGCCGCCTATGCGCAGACGTTTTTTCAGTCTTGCCGTTTTATACCTGATCCATTGGTTTCCATGACCGCAGACAGCGGTGCGTTCGCTTTGAAAGCGGTCCTGCGGTCTTTAAAAATATTATACCACATTCGGCTGCGCCTGTAAACGCGCGGCAATCCCGCCGCGGCTCGCTTTCTATGCGAATTGCCGCATTCCTTCCCGCCCAACCCGCCTTTTTTTATGCATGCGAATAAATATACATATTTATGTATTTTTATGCTTGATTTTTTGAGAGAGAACGTGTATAATATGCTCAGCCTCGGAGCACGGCGGCCCAACCCACCGGCGGGCGATACGTCCGTCCCCTTTGAGGATAAAGAGTTGAAAGAGAAGGCAAGCGGCATGACAAAGGTATTCATCGACGGCAATCAGGGAACGACAGGTCTGCGGATCTCGGAACGTCTCGGAGGGCGAACCGATATCGAGCTATCGATTCTGCCGGAAGAAAAACGAAAGGATCTCGCGGCGCGCGCCGAAGCGGCGAACGGCGCCGACGTCGTTTTTCTCTGTCTGCCGGACGCGGCGGCCAAGGAAATTGCCGCTCTTATCACCAATCCGCACACGACCGTGATCGACGCCTCCACCGCGCACCGGACGAATCCCGCATGGGCTTACGGTTTTCCCGAATTGTCCGCCGCGCGCCGCGCCCGCATTGCTCAGGGCGGCAGAATCGCCGTGCCCGGCTGTCACGCCAGCGGCTTTGTTTCTCTGGTCTACCCTCTCATAACCGGCGGCATAGCGGACGCGGAATACCCGTTTGTCTGCCACAGCGTGACGGGGTACAGCGGCGGCGGAAAATCGATGATCGCGGCCTATGAGGCGTCGGACAGGCCCGCCGCCTACGACTCGCCGCGGCAATACGGGATATCGCAGGCGCATAAGCATCTGCCGGAAATGCAGGCTGTCTGCGGGCTGGCGTATCCGCCGGCGTTTACCCCGATCGTCGCGGATTTTTACGCGGGCATGGCGGTTACGGTTCCGCTCTGCGCCCGGCTGCTGGCAAAAAAATATTCCGTCTCCGAGCTGCGCCGGTATTTTGCCGATTTCTATGCGGGCGCAAAGCTCGTCTCCGTGTTCAGCGAAGCGGAAACCGAGGCGGAGGGCGGCTTTGTCGCGGCCAATCCCCTTAGCGGGCGCGACGGCATGGAAATTATCGTCGCCGGAAACGACGAACGGCCTCTGCTGATCTCGCGCTTCGATAATCTCGGCAAGGGCGCTTCCGGCGCGGCCATTCAATGTATGAACCTCGCGCTCGGTCTTGACGAGACAACCGGGCTGTCGATTTAAACGCTGGCCGAATGCTTATGCTCCGTCCCAGCGAATATGAACAGAACACATAGGATTACAACATAGTGGGGAGTAGACAGATATGAAACCAATCAACGGAGGCGTGACCGCCGCACGGGGCTTTTCGGCCGCCGGCGTTCACTGCGGTATCCGCAAGAACAAGACCAAAAAGGATCTGGCTCTGATTCTGAGCGAAACGCCGGCCGCCGCCGCGTGCGTCTATACGCAGAACCTCGTCAAGGGCGCGCCGATTTTCGTCACGCGGCAAAACGTCGCGGACGGTTATGCGCGCGCCGTCATCTGCAACAGCGGCAACGCCAACACCTGCAACTCTAACGGTATTGAGATCGCCACGCGCATGTGCGAGCTGCTGGCGGAGCAAGCCGGACTCTCGCCGTCCGACTGTATCGTCGCCTCCACCGGCGTCATCGGCCAGCCCCTCTCCATCGCTCCGATTCAGGCGGCCATGCCGGCGCTCGTCGCAGCGCTTCGCCATGACGAAAAGGGCGGCCGCGACGCGGCCGAGGCGATTATGACCACGGATACGGTTTTAAAAGAAATCGCTTTTGAATTTACGCTCGGCGGCAAAACCTGCCGTATCGGCGGCATCGCCAAGGGCTCCGGCATGATTCACCCCAACATGGCGACGATGCTCGTTTTTATCACCACCGACGCCGCCGTCTCCCCTGCCCTGCTCCAGCAGGCGCTCTCGGAGGACGTGACGGATACGTTCAACATGATCAGCATCGACGGCGACACCTCGACCAACGACATGGTCAGCGTGTTGGCCAACGGCATGGCGGGCAACGCCATGCTCTCCGACGCCGCTTCGGAGGATTTTGCGGCTTTCCGCGCCGCCCTCAACGCGGTGACCAAGCACCTCTGCCGCGCCATCGCCGCCGACGGAGAGGGCGCGACCAAGCTTTTGGAATGCATCGTCACGGGCGCGGCCGACCAAAATACGGCGCGCCGCGTCGCCAAGGCCGTCATCTGCTCCTCGCTCGTCAAAGCCGCGATGTTCGGCGCCGACGCCAACTGGGGGCGCGTTCTCTGCGCGATCGGCTACTCCGGCGCGGCCGTGGACGTTGGAAAAATCGACGTGGCGTTCGGCTCCGGCGCGGGTCTGATTTCCGTCTGCGAATCCGGCGCAGGCGTGGAATTTTCGGAGGAGCGCGCCAAGCAGATCCTGTCTGAGAAAGAAATTAAGCTGCTCGTAGCGCTGAACAGCGGCGGCGCCTCCGCGACCGCATGGGGCTGCGACCTCACCTACGACTATGTGAAAATCAACGGCGATTACCGCACATAGAGCCGTCCCCTCAGGACGGCGCAAGTCCCGCGGCGGTATCCGAACGGAGCCTATGGTACGGCTGCCGAGGCTTCGGAGGAGCAGCCGCCGGTTTTGAGAGCAACGCCGCGCGGAAACCGCCGAAACGCATTTTCCCCGCCCGCCGTGCGGCTTTGAGGGCTCCCACGAGATCAAACACAGCTGAGAAAGGAACTTTTTATGGTACCCAACGACCTGACGACGGCGCAGCGCGCCGAGGTTCTGATTCACGCTCTGCCGTATATTCAGCGCTACACCAACAAGATCATCGTCGTCAAATACGGCGGCAACGCCATGCTCAACGAGGATCTGAAACGCTCCGTCATGGGCGATATCGTCCTCCTTTCCCTGATCGGCATCCGCGTCGTGCTCGTGCATGGCGGCGGACCGGAGATTTCCGAAACGCTGAAAAAGCTCGGCAAGGAGACGAAATTTGTCAACGGCCTGCGCGTGACCGACGCCGAAACCGCCGAGGTCGTTCAGATGGTGCTCGCCGGAAAAACCAACAAAAGCCTTGTCAACATCATCGGCACGCAGGGCGGCCGCGCGCTCGGTCTCTGCGGGATCGACGGACAGATGATCAAGGCCAAGCCGCTGAATCCGGAGCTCGGCTTTGTCGGCGAGATTGCTGACATCAATGCCAAGCCGATTCACGACGCGCTGGATAACGGCTACATCCCCGTCGTCTCCACCGTCGGCTGCGACGACGACGGCAATGTCTACAATATTAACGCCGACACCGCCGCGTCGCGCCTCGCGGGAATCCTCGGTGCAGAGAGCCTGATTTCCATGACCGATATCGTCGGCATTCTGCGCGATAAAGACGATCCCGCTTCTCTGATCCCGCGCATACAGGTCAGCGAAGCGCCGCTGCTGATGAAAGACGGCGTGATTTCCGGCGGCATGATTCCAAAGGTTGAATGCTGTATCGAGGCGATCCGCCGCGGTGTGAAACGAGTCTTTATCATCGACGGCACGATCCCGCATGCGATCCTGATCGAAATCCTGACGGATGAAGGCATCGGGACGATGTTTGTCTAAATCACGGCGGAAAGGACGGAACCATATGACGATCAAAGAAACCGACAAGCAATATGTCGCCAACACCTACGGCCGCTTCGACGTCGCGCTTGTGCGCGGCAACGGCGCGTATCTCTATGACGAAGAGGGCAAGGAATACGTCGACCTCGGCGGCGGCATCGCCGTGAACACCTTCGGCGCGGCCGACAGCGAATGGGTCGCGGCGGTGACGCGCCAGCTCATGACCGTTCAGCACACCTCTAACCTCTACTATACCAAACCCTGCGCCAAGCTCGCGGAGATGCTATGCGAACGGACGGGGATGAAAAAGGTCTTTTTCTCCAATTCCGGCGCCGAGGCCAACGAATGCGCCATCAAGGCGGCGCGCAAATACTCCTTTGACAAATACGGCCTGGGGCGCAGCACGATCGTAACGCTGCGCAACTCCTTTCACGGCCGCACCGTGACGACGCTGTCGGCCACCGGACAGGACGCGTTTCACCAGTACTTCTTCCCCTTTACCGGCGGCTTCAC
>QAMX01000178.1 GCA_003149835.1 Clostridiales bacterium | reverse complement strand
GAGAAACTCGCGCTGATCGCACTCGCTGCGCTCGTTTGGCGAGCAAAGCGAGAGTTTTCCAATCGACTAACGCATAGAATAGAAAGGAGCACAGCCCATGAAACGCTTTTTCAAAAGCGCGATGCGCGCCGTTCTGCTCGTTACCGCCGCCGCGGCCATCCTGCTGCTTCTCGGCTCCTCGGCCGATTTCAGGGGGCGGTATGTGTCGGTCATCCGCTATGAGCGTGCGACCGGCGAAAAAATCGAGGAGGTCTACGACACATGGAAGGTGACGCCTTCCGGCACCGGCGACGGGATCGTCACCATGCCCGCCTATTCCCCGGCGCCGGCCTCCTCCGCGCCGAATCCCGCCAACTCGCCGTGAGCGGCCCCGTAAATATCCGCTTTGCTCCTCATCGCCGCAGGCGCGCGCCGGTCCTGTCATTTTACCCATGTTCGCACAGCCTCGGAAAACCGCCCCATACCGGCGTATGGGGCGGTTTTGATTTTTCCAGCCGGCGGCTTTGTCGGCCTTTGCTCCGCGCCGCCGCCGATACAGCAAATTTATATTTCTTTTTTATTTTCTTCGCAAGCCTCCATTAAAATGGCTCTGACCGCAGATACTATTCTCATCATTCATTTCAGGAGGCGAACGACATGGCAGGCGCCGTATACGGATACATTCGCGTATCCACCAAAGAACAAAACGAGGACCGGCAGAAAATCGCTCTGCGGGAATTTTCCGTTCCCGAGGAAAACACCTATATGGACAAGCTGAGCGGCAAGGATTTCAACCGCCCGCATTACCGCAAGCTGCTGAAAAAGCTCCGGGCGGGCGACATTCTGGTCGTCAAATCCATCGACCGGCTCGGGCGCAATTACGACGAAATTCTGACTCAGTGGCGAATCATCACCAAAGAAAAGCGGGCGGATATCGTCGTTCTCGATATGCCGCTGCTTGATACCCGGCAAACCGGAAAGGACCTGACCGGCACGTTCGTGGCCGATCTGGTCCTGCAAATTCTCTCCTATGTAGCGCAGACGGAGCGCGAGAACATCCGCCAGCGGCAGATGGAGGGGATCGCCGCCGCGCGGCTGCGCGGAGTACAGTTCGGACGGCCGCGGAAACGGGTGCCGGAGGATTTCGGGCGGATGAAAGCCGAATGGGAAAACAAAAAAGTCTCCTCCCGCGAGGCGGCCGGCCGGCTCGGGATTGCGCAGGACACGTTTCTGCGCTGGGCGCACGGAAAATAACTTGCCGGGATTCAAAAAATTCGGCTGGAAAAAGTAGGATATTTCGGGCTGATTCGGCTGGAAAAAGTAGGAAATATCGGGCGCTGTTTTTACATACGTTTCAGCCGTAAACGCTGTGTTCCCGTTCAAAAATCAGCGCTCCTGTATCGATATCCATCGTTTGATATTATAGCACACCTGCGCGAAAAAGTCTGCTTTATCGGGCGAACCGCCCGTCAACGCTTGGATATACGACAAGGAGGCCCGTTATGGACGTCGCACATGCAAACTCTACGGATTTACTCGCCGATCTGTGCAGCGGTATCGGCGGTCTGTATCTGTCCGATCTGCACGACCGCCGCTGTCTGCCGTCTGTCCGGCGCGTGCTGCGCGGCGTCGACCCGTCCCGTTACAGCCTCAGGGAGTGGATCGACGCGGTGTATTATATCACCGGCCAACGCCTCTGCTTTGAGAGCGAAGAGCAGGCCGCGCAGTATCTGATCCACTTTGAGCCGGACGCGGCGGACTGACTCAAACAGCGCCGGATCAGAAATACCTCTCTGATTTCCCGAGCGGGCGCGCCGAAGCGCGCCCGTTTCGCGTTGATGCCGTTATATTTTCCGCCGGCCTGTTCGCGGGGCGCTCAGCCCCTGATCTGCCGGCCCGAGCGGTCGCCGACGTAGAGCGCGCCGATATCGGCGACGTTCTCACAGCCGTCCGATTCGTCGACGACCACGTCGATCAGTTTGCCGCGGATGGTGGGGAAGGTACAGATATGCTTGCGCCCAATCGTCTCGCCGCGGTAGACGGCGATGCGCTGGTCGCCCCGGTGCGGCGAGACGTAAACGGTGAAGGCGCGCACATGGGCGCCCGCCGAGAGCTCCTCGGCGAGCACAACCTGATCGATGAGCTGATTTTTTTCCAGCTCGACCCGATACTCCGCGCAGCCGTTTTCCACAGCCTTTTCTATTGGCGACGTTTCGAGGCGGCACTCGGAGAAGCGCCGGTTCAGCTCGGCGCTCATCCCGTTGAGCAGCGCCAGCGGCGCGTCGGGCAGGAGGCCGCGGCGGTCCGGCGCGATGTTCAGCAGCAGGTTGGAGCCGCGGCCGACCGACAGGTAATACATGCCGACCAGCTCGTCGACGGTGCGCAGGCAGTCCCTGTGCGTCTCGTTATAAAACCAGAAATTTTCCGAACCGAACCGCGTCATACAGGCGTCGCACTCTCCGGGCAGGAAAACCGGCTCGCCGTTGCGCAAAACCGTATCGCCGTTTGAGAGCGGCGCACACCCCCATTCGTTGCCGGGCCAGCGGATATCCCGCTCCCAGCCGCCGAAGACGAGCGCGTGCGGTTGGAGGGTGCGGATGGTTTTTTCGATCCGCGCCACGTCAAAATGATGTCCCTCCGCGCCGCAGTCATCGAACCAGATCTCGTCGATCGGGCCGTAGCCGGTGAAAAGCTCGTGAAGCTGGCCGACGACAAAGTCGTTGTACTGCGCGTCGCCCATCTCCTTGGAGCCAAACTGCGCGCAGGAATAGTAAAGCCCCGTCTTGACGCCGAACTCGCGGCAGGCGTCGACAAATTCCCGCACGACGTCGCCCGCTCCGCCCCGCCACGGCGAGCTCTTGACGGAGAACTCCGTATACTTCGACGGCCACAGAGCGAAGCCGTCGTGGTGCTTCGTGGTCAGAACAGCGTATTTCGCGCCGGCGTCGCGGACGGCGCGGATCCATTGGCGGCAGTCGAGCGCGGTCGGGTTGAAGCTCTCCGCTCTCATCGGCAGCATATCCCAGTCGCGGTTTTCCTCGTTAAAGGTGCGGACGCCGAAATGAAAGAAAATCCCCAGCTCCGAATCGAGAAAGGCGAGCTTCGCCTTGGAGGGAATCGCGGCGGACATCAGACCGGCCATAAAAAGCTCCTTTCAATGTTCCATTGATTCCATTCGCCTGCATGCGAATGCCATTCGTTTCCATTCGTCCGGCCGCGATGCGGCCGGATTTTTTCTGCGCGGATGCCTTTTTGTCTTTCGCTCCGCCCTATTCCCCGCGCGAGAGCGTCGGGTACCACGGGTCGAGCCGCTCGGTGGGCGAGCCGACGTTGCTTTCAATCGCAACGCCGTCGTCATGCTCGCCGAGATCCAGCACCGTCTGCTTGACCGCGCCGCTCTGCGAGGTGTTGTCGCGGATGATGCAGCCGCGCAGCTGTCTGAACACAAAGGAGTAGAACGGGCTCAGCCGCCCCGTCCCTCCGTCGTTTCGGCCGGCGCGGCATACGTTGCCGGTCACCACGCAGTTGACGCAGCGCTCCATGCGGACGTGCGCGTCGTCATAGGCGTCCTGCGGCGCGTTTTCGCCGTAGTCGCCCGCGCCGCTGCGGTTGAAGATGTTGCCCGTCACGGTCAGGGAATCGGAAACGGCGTCGCCCCCGCGGCCGCGCACGGAGAGCGCCGGCCCGCCGCTGCGGTCGAAATAATTGCCCGTGATATTGCAGCATTTCGCCGCCCGCAGGCTGATCCCCGCCATGCGGTTCCATTCGATGCGGTTGCCCGTCAGCGTCACCGAGGAACAGGTCGCGTCCGAATACAGCCCCGCGCCCGCGTTGCCTGTCAGCCAGTTGTCGAGCACGAATCCGTCCCAGCCGTCGATATACAGCCCGCTGCCGGCATTGAAGGCGAGCATACAGTGGCGCACCGAAAAGCACCAGATGTGTTTGAGCCGCACACCGTCGCCGCTGAAATGGCTCACCTTGCAGTCCTCAATCCGGAAGCTGTCCTCCTCGCCCGCGCCGTTGTATTCGCCGTAGGTCACCAGAATGCCGTGTACGCCTTCGCCGATCCCGCGGCCGTCGAGAGACAGCCCCTTCACCGTGCAGCCGATCGCGTAGGACAGGTCGAGCAGGCAGGCGTCTCCGGCGTCGCGCAGCAGCAGCACGCTGCCGCCGCAGCCGCGGAACGACCACGAGTGAAACCCCTCGACGGTGATCTCACGCGGCACTTTCAGCCCGCCGCATACATACTCGCCCGGCGGCACCAACACGCAGCCCTTGACCGCCGCGGCCGCGTCCATCGCCGACTGAATCGCCCCCGTGCAGTCCGAAGCGCCGTCGCCGACGGCTCCGAATTCGGTGATATCAAATACGTTTTTCATTTTGATCTTTTTCTCCTTTATGCCCGCCGCCTGCTTCGGGCGAACGGTTTTTGATTGAAAACGAACCGCGGCCGGGCGCGTTTTGAAAACGGCGACCGGCCGCGGCAGGCATATTCAGTTCTCCGAGCAGGCCGCGAGCAGACCGCGGCGGATCTCTTCAAAGCGCAGCGGATCGTATTCCACGTCCTGAAAAGAGCGGAAGCCCTCGGCGCAGAGCGCGTCGGCGCGCGCCTTGTCGCGCAGGGAGAGCATGCGCAGCAGCTCAAACTCCTCGGCGCTGCGGCGCTGCGCCTCCAAGCGCATCGACATCCACGGGCCGTCGTCGCCCGGATAGAGGATATGGGAGTCTCCCGGCGGCAGCGTGCAGACCGAGTCGCAGTTTCTGTGCGTCGGGCAGTTTTGCAAAAACGGATCCTGTCCGGGCTGATAGCAGTTCGACGCCCAGTGCAGATAGCCGCCGAGGTTGTATTTATAGTTGCCCCAGAAGAGGTATTCCGTCGAGAGCAGCGGGTAATCCATAAAGCGGTTGATGTATTTGCCGCCGCGCGGGCCGCAGCAGACGTAGTGCCAGATCTCGTCGTTTCCGACCCGGAAGCTCTCAAACTCGGCGGTGTGCTTGTCGTATTCGGCGTTGAGCGGCACCCAGACGTCGAGCGCACCGTGCACGGCCGTGTAGGAGAGCGCGTCTAAGAGCCGGATACGGGGCGCGAGCTTGCGCACGAGGCCGCACAGCGCGCGGAACTCCGTGGCGTTGGCGTCGTTTGGTTCGTCGGAAACGCCCATGTAGAAGCGCTCCGTCCAGCCCTGCTCGTCGAGAAAGCGCTGCAACGCGGGCAGATAATCGGCCAGATAGCGGTACGCCTCGTAGCTCATGGCCGGAAAGCCGGCGACGAGAATGGTCGATTCCTTCCAGCTCTTGCGGCCGCCGACGCTCGCCATGTTGAAATACTTGTAGCCCAGCGAGAGGTAAAACTCGACCGACTCTTTGAGCGGCGTGAAGTCGAAATGATAGTGTCCCGCCTCGTCCGGCCCGGTGCGGACGACGCCGCCGACATAGAGCATATTCTGCCGCATCCGGCGCAGCATGCGCAGATACTGTTCGTCGAGCGCGCGGCAGGCCGCGGCGTCGCCTTCGGCGCCGTGGCATTTGGCGGCGTGGCCGCTGCTGTACCCGTTGATGATCTTCAAATGCTCTTCCTCGGGGATCCGCGCCGCGTAGATTTGCAGCGACACGGGCACGGCAAAGCGCTCGCCGCCCAGCGAGATCTCATAAACGCCTTCGTAGACGCCCGGCTCCGCGCCGGCGGGGATGCGCAGCGCCGCGTAGAGCCCGACGCCGCCGGCCTTGGGCGAAACCCGCGCGCCGAGCGGCTTGGCGCAGTCGTAGA
>QAMX01000025.1 GCA_003149835.1 Clostridiales bacterium | reverse complement strand
AAATTTCATACCGATACAAAAGGCGTTTACAAGAGCATCGCCAGAGCGGTCAACGCCTTCTGGCTGTATGGAAACCGGGAATTATACGACGAGATCTCCGGCTATCATGTTGAAGAAAAGCCGAACAACAAAGAGTTTATCACGACCTTGGCTACCTATGCGCTTCGGCATCCTTCTAAGGAGGAACGGGAGGCCGCGCGCGGCGCCGCTGCGGCGGCCGACCGCTCTGCGCGGGAGTCCACGGAAAATATTTAATATATATTGACAAAGTTAATGACGCATGCTATCATATTGACATAACCGCTTTTTTTCGACCGCTTACCAGCTATCACTCCGGCCGTCGGCCGCGGAAACGGAAAGACGCGGCGTGAAACAATCGGTTTGCCGCGCGCGCCTTGGCGTTTGCCGGACGCATGCGGGAAAGGAGCGATCAATATGCGGGGCGGGCGGATTGCCGCGCTGGCAGCGACGGTCGCGGCGGTTGCGCTGCTGCTGGCAGCGCCGTACGGAGGAAAGGGCGAAGCGGCCCGCAGGCCGGAGCCGTGGTGGAAAGAGTATCTGAACAGCAGCGTGCTTTTGGTCGAAATCGAGGGCGTGACGACAGCGGATACGTCGTTTGAGCGGCTGCTGCGCGAAAACGGCCGCGAGGTCTTTGACGTCAGCGTGCGCCGCGCTTACCGGTACGGCTGCTTTGACAGAGCGAGCGGCAGGCCTTGGCGCTGCGGCGGATGTATGTGCGCTGCGGTGCATTGAACACAGCGGCACTTGAGGCATGCTTGCAAACCTTGTTCCCTCGTCCTTTCTTGAACGAATAGAAGGAACTCTTTTCCGCCCGCTGCTATACTGATGGGAATAAGAAATCCGATTGAGTGCCGATGTGGAAAACTTTCCCATTGTTCGAAACGCCTGCCCTGGCGACGGCAAAACAAAGCGCCAAAAGTTCAAAGAGCTTGCCGTGGTTCTATGACAGAGCGAGCTGACATTTATGAAAAGATTTTTTGTGCAGTGCATTGCTATCTGCTGCGCGGTTAGGAAACACCGAACTTGACAAAGGACGATCAATAGAATATAATGGAACTATTAGGTAGACTGTGCTGGTTTTATTGGGATGTCAAATATTGTGGCAGTTACGAAAAACGATTGGAAGAAAGCCGGACGCGGTCTTGGCTATGTTTAGAGAGCTTGGAAAAACCGGTGTCAAATCCGTCAAGAACGGCGTTGATAAGGTGGATGATTGATCCAATAGGGACACAGATCATCTGCCGCACAAGCCCCGGCTGAGGGAAAGACAGAAATTAAACCGGAAAACGGAAACGCCTGAGGTCATAGGTTTTTCCGGAGGGGAATGTCAAAATAAAACAGCCGATTGGCCAAACGAAATTCTACTCTTTCTATACGGTTTTGAAATAAATATTATTTTTTTAACGGGTGTATTCTTTTATGAACGAAAAATTCAAGAGCGAAGCCCAATCCCAGTACCGCCCCATGGCATTTTGGTCGCTGAATGGCGAACTCAAGGAATCTGAGCTTTTCCGCCAGCTTCTCGAATTTAAAATGGGCGGCTTTGGAGGTGTTTTTCTTCACGCCAGAGGCAACTTGAAAACACCGTATATGTCCAATATTTGGATGGACAGAATGCACTACTGCATGAAAACCGCTCAGGAATTAGGGCTTGAAGCTTGGATTTACGATGAGATGAACTGGCCCAGCGGCAGAGCAGAAGGGGCTGTTGAGAGCCTTGGCGGCAAAAACATCTCAAAAAAGCTCTCTCTTGTCCCGGCAGATATTTTCCCCATTCCCGGAGAAATTGCCCGCACCTCCGATGGAACGGAGGCTTTTTGTGTTGGCTTTGGCCACATCACGGATCAGTTGTCAAAAAGGACAACCCAGGACTTCATCCAAATTGTCCACGAAAGATACAAAAAAGATTGCGGAGAATTTTTCGGAAACTCATGCCCCGGAGTTTTCTTTGACGAACCGCAATATGCCAGTGCCTACGATAAAAATGACTATGTACCTTGGTCTGATGACTTACTCCCACTCTACTTTGAGCTTTGGGGAGAGGATTTACTCCCTGAACTCGCCTCTCTCTTCCGTGACGAGGGGGATTTCCGAACTGTCAGAAAGCAGTTTTGGTTCACGGTTGCAGAGCTATACAGCCGCTCCTGGGGAAAACCACTGTTTGATTGGTGCGCCCAAAATGGACTTAAGCTGACCGGTCACTATGAGTGGGAAGATGACTTGAAGAACATAATCCGTTGCACTGCGGACGTCATGCGCCATTACGAATACGAGCACATCCCCGGCACAGACCACCTGGGGCTGGGGCTCTATGCCCCGTGGATTCACCTCCGCTGTTCAAGCGTCTCTCAGCAGCTTGGGCGTGAGCGGACAATGTGTGAATGTTTTGGGGTCAGCGGTCAGGGCGTCACAATCAGCGACCGCCGTTGGATGTACGGTCAGCTGCTCTCCCGAGGCGTTGATATGTTCGTGCCGCATATTTCCCACTATTCCCTTGCCGAAAGTAACAAGAGAGACTGCCCGCCCTATAACCAATATCAGCAGCCATGGTGGTATTACGGAAAAACGGTTGAGGACGGGGTTGCAAAGGCCTGCAGGCTCCTTGCCTCCGGCCATGACAGAGTTCACATCTGTGTTTTGGATCCCATTGTCACGGCATGGTGTTCCTATGTTCCCGGAAACACTGCTCCAGCAGAAGCTCTGCAAACCCTCTCCGAAAAGCTTTACTACGAGCTTGCGAACAAAGGAATTTTCTTTCACTATATTGGTGAGAGTTATTTTAGGGACTATGCCGCCGTTGAAGACGGAAAGTTTTGTGTCGGCAAAATGAAATATGACACCGTCATTCTCCCGGGGGTTACAGACGTCATGGATTTATCCCGGGAGCTTTTGGAAAAGTTTGTGGCCTCCGGCGGCAGGCTCTTTGCCGTTGAAAAGCCCTGGCCGGGAGCAGAGACTCTCTCCGTAGAAGCTTTGGCGGAAATCCTTGCCCAAGAAAATGAGTTTGAAATTTCCGCCCCCTGTTGGTTCAAGTATTTTGACATCGACGGCATCGCCTTTGGCCTTGCAGCAAACCCCAGCCGGGAAAAACCGGTTGAAATTTCCTCCCTTCTCCCCCGCAACATAAAATTCACTGACCTTATAACAGGAAAAGAAGTCGTCCTTGCCCCGGGAGAAACCTTCTGCCTTGCCCCTGGCGCCTTTGTTGTTACGGAAGAGACAGATGAGGCGCCGAATCCCCCAACACAGGCAGATTTTGCCGATCAGCTTGAAATCTCCGGAAATTGGCTGCTTGACTCCACGGTTCAGCTTAGACACGAGAAAAACTGTGTAAATCTTGACCGATGCTCTCTCCGCATAGAGTCCGGTGATTGGAGCGCACCGGGATACTCAGCAGACATCCGAGATCTTGCCGCAGCAGAAAAATCTCACCGAAGAACCTCCGAATGGCAAACTTCCACCGGCGACACAACAGGAATCTCAGCAGACAATATTCGAACAACTCTCCGCTACACATTTAGGGCAGAAAACCTGAACTCTGAGGCAAAAAAAAGTTTTCGCGTGGCCTTTGAAGCCGGAGAGCTTTGCTCTGCATTTTTGAACGGCAAGCCACTGACACGCCGGGACGGAATCTTCCTTGACAGTGCATTTCTATGTTTTGATGGCTCTGAAGCAGTTTCCGACGGAGAAAATGAGATTTTAATCTGCAGTGTTTCCGGGCGTCGTACTCCCACGATTGAGGATGTCTATCTTATTGGCAATTTCTCCTGTTTCGTTGAAAATACGAATGAACGAGTTCTGCGCCCTCTCTCCGCGTTTTCAAAGCAGACAGACGGCTTTGAGCTCCGCGGATATCCGTTCTTTGCCGGAGAGCTGAAGCTCAAAAACAGTTTTGAGTTACCCTACGGCGTTGAGAGAGCAGAGCTGGAAATTCTTGACCCTCATATGGCAGCAGCGGCAATTATAGTCAACGGCAAAGCGGCCGAACCTTTGATGGGGGCTCCGTGGAAACGGGACATCTCCGACCTTGTCCTCCCGGGAGAAAATACAATTGAGATCCGCGTTGTAAACACACTTAGAAACCTTCTTGGACCTCTCCACCTGACCCACGGCGAAGAACGGAGCATCGGCCCGGCAGATTACAACAACAAGAAATATTGGTCGGAAGCACCGATTTTTTCTCCGCTTGGCTTTGGCGCTGCTGTTGTGAAATTTTAAAAAATAATTCAGAATATGCAGAATAAAAAAACACATCGCCTTTTGGAAGTTGAAAGATGGGGCTGAGGGAGGCGCAAAGCAGGAAAATATTGCAAAAATAAGGCAATGATTGAGCGCGTTGAGGGCATAGTCTTGGATCTTGTCTCCGCGGAAGCTGGAACAAATGTTAACGGTGGCGAGTTTAATGTCTGCCTTATCTCTGAGCTTTCCGGCATGGAAGCCCTACACGCGCCTATACCCCCTGAACATCTGAAAGTTAGGGGAGTTGTCAAGGTCGTCAAAATTTCCAGGCCCTCTGTTGACCATGAAATGCAGCAAGATAAGAGCGGCGGTTTTCAAACATCCGAAAGGAAATTTTCCTTTCGGATGTTTTTTACCCTGCATTGGAGATAATTTTAACAGTTTCCTCTGCACTCCGCAAAGCGGTTCTGCGTCGATTGGAGCGATCCCAATCTAACGGACACATAAAAGGGACCCAGTCATTGTAGAACGAGACATACTCAGCCACGGCTTGTTCCGCCTTGGCACGATAAGCAAAGTCCATGCGGCGTAGATGGACTTTGCGATTCTGACGGATTACGAATCTTTGATTTGATCGTTCGTTTCTCCTGCTGCGTTTCGGGGAAACACATCCTCGCTCAACAGCTCGCCCTTCGTAGACCTTTTGACATGACAATACCTCCTGTTGCAGATATTTCTATTTTACAACAGAGGACATTGTTTTGCTTTGTCCGTTTTTCGAGAGTTAGTCCACACAACCGTTACAGGTTTTTTTCGCTCTGTGCGGTCATGGAGAACCATCCCGCCGGAGCGCCGGTATGGCGACGGCAGAAAAAAAGAGCGGAGACAAAGGGGCCTGATCAGATATCCGGCCCCTTTGTCTCAAAAATTTGCAGTTTCAGGTTTGCGGTGGAAACAATGGATGTCTCGTTTCCGGTCATGTAAAGAGAGCCGCGCGGATACGCCGCCCAAAGGCCGGAAACGATATGGTCCGGTTTTAGCGGTTGTTCTGGTTCTGGTTCTGATTCTGGTCGTTGCGGTTCTGCTGGTTCTGGTTATTGTTGCGGTTTTTCTGGTTCTGCTGATTTTTCTGGTTCTGGTTGTTGCGGTTGTTCTGATTCTGTTGATTGTGGCAATCCATGATTTATTCCTCCTTTGAATCTTAGGATTCACGGATAGTTTCGGACAGGACAAGGCAAAATATGCACGTGAAATCTTGTAAGTTTATCGAAAAACAGAGGGACGCAATGCTGCTTATTAAAAATGGAATTTTGCATACTATGGAACGGCGCGGGGTGCTCCAAGCCGATTTGCTTGCAAAAAACGGAAAAATCGTCTGCATATCGGAGCGGATCGACCCGCCGGAAAGCGCGCGGATTCTCGACGCGCGGGGGCTGCACATATACCCGGGCTTTATCGACGCGCACAGCCATATCGGCATTTCCGAAGAAAAATCGGGCAGGCCGGGCGACGACTGCAACGAGACGACTAACCCAGTCACGCCCTGCCTGCGCGCAATCGACGCCATCAATCCCATGGACAGCGCGTTTCACAACGCGCTCGCCGCCGGTATCACCGGCGTGATGGTCGGGCCGGGCAGCGCCAACGCGGTCGGCGGCCAGTTCGCCTTTATCAAAACCGACGGCCGCAGAGTAGACGATAGGGTCGTTTTGGCGCCCGCGGCCATGAAAATCGCGTTCGGCGAAAATCCAAAGGTCAGCTACGGCATGAACGGCAACATCCCCGCGACGAGAATGGCGATCGCGTCTCTGATCCGCGAAGAGCTGTTTTTGGCCCGGCAGTATTTCGACGGGGAGAAGAACGGCGGCGTTCAGCCGGATTTCGGCCGGGAATGCTATCGGGCGCTGTTTGAAGGGAAGATCCCCTTAAAGGCGCATGCGCACCGAACCGACGACATCTTTACCGCGATCCGCATCGCCGAGGAGTTCGGCCTCGGGCTGACGCTCGACCACTGCACGGAGGGACATCTGATCGCCGGAGAGATCGCCGCGAGCGGCTTTCCGGCCATTGTCGGGCCGTCGCTGGCCTCGCGCAGCAAAATCGAGGTCAATCAGTCGGATTTCAAAACCGCCGGCGTGCTTGACAAGGCCGGCGTATTGGTCGCGCTGACCACCGATCATCCGGTGTCGCGCATTCAGTATCTGCCGCTCTGCGCGGCGCTGGCGGCCAAGGAGGGGATGGGGGAGGAAGCGGCTCTGCGCGCGATTACCATCAATGCGGCCCGTATCTGCCGCGTCGACGGCCGCCTCGGCAGCCTTTCGGAGGGCAAGGACGCCGATCTGGCGCTCTTTGACGGCAATCCGCTGCACGTTGCGACGACGGCGCTCTATACGGTGGTCGGCGGCGCCGTCGCCTACGAGGCGCGCCGCTGACGGCGGCGTTCCGGCGGGCGCTTTTGCGCCCTGAAAACGCAGCGGAACGCCGCGCGGCGAGAACCAAAGGCACAAAAAGCCAGCCGTCCTAAGCCCTTAGGACGGCTGGCTTTTCCGTTTTTTTGGCCGCTCTCAACGCGAACAAACGCCTCTATACAGCGGAGCAAAAAACCGGCGAACCGGCTATGAACCGGGAGCCGGCGGCGCCCTATGCGGTCGGGGCGCCGCCCTCTCCTTCTGCGACGATGGTTTCCAAGACGGAGATCAGATCGTGCAAATTCTCGATACGCACGTCGCGCGAGAGGATTTCGTCTTTGAGTTCAATCGGCAGGGATTCCAATTTTTCCCGGAGCGCAGGGCTGACATAGGACATACGGATCACCTCTTTGCCGGTAGTATGTCCGAAAAAATGGTAAAATATCCGCTTTGTTCAGCGGTTCAGATACCAGACCGCAAAGTTGAGATAGCCGGCAAAGGAGATCCAGAGCAGATAGGGAATCTGTAAAAGCGCGGCGGGGCGGTCGATGCGGGCGAAGAGCAGCATCATGGCGAGGACGAGCAGCCACAGCAGAATCAGCCAGATAAAGGAAAGCAGGTAGGCGCCGCAGCCGAAAAACAGCAGGCTCCATACGCCGTTGACGAGAAGCTGCGCGGCGTAGACCGTCAGGGCAAAGCCGCGCCCCGAATCCGCCGATCGCCAGATACGCGCCGCGCTGATCCCCATGAGCGCATACAGAACGGTCCATACGATGGGGAAGAGGACGGACGGCGGCGTAAGCGCTGGCTTTATGAGGCTCTCATAGGCAGGCAGACCTTTTGCGACGGCAATCGCCGAAAGCCCGCCGACGGCGAGCGCAAGCAGGACGGAAACCAAATAAGATCGACATTTTTTGAAACTCATATCATAACATCACCGGTCAATCATATGCTTTTGAGAGCCGAAATATACATGGCCGCGCTTATCGATGCGTCGAGGGATTGTGGGCCGGCGGGTTTCTGCGAATGTAGTTGGAGACGATGTCCAGAAATTCCGACGCGGTCGGCGCGGAAAGCAGCGTATACCCCGCGATCTGGCTGAGCTTTTGCGGGTTGCAGTACCACGCCCGCGCAACGACGGTTCGGATGTTTCGCTCCACGGCCGTCCAGCTGCAACCGGTGAGCTTGGCGACGTCGTAATAGATCTCCTTGGTGACCGAAGTCAGGCGATCTTCGTCCTCGGAGATCAGAGCAATGGCGAAGACGGTAATGCGATATCCCTTATAATTTGCGCCGACGCCGAGTTGCCTGAGAACCTGTTCAATTGCTTCTGTCATGGTATGACCCTCCCAATCTTTTTTATAAGAAAATAATATGGCAAAACGCAATCAAAAACAGGAAAAACGGCAATATTCGCTATGAATCGACAAGAAATCACATTTATAGAAAGAAATAAGTCGAAAAACATGGCACGGAAACGACAAGGCGAAGCCTTTGACGAGCTGACGCAGCGGCTCAGGCAGGGCGGCGGCGCGGGATCCTGCGAGGCACAAAGAAATGTAAAATGTTTCTGAAAGCGCAAAAAAGATATTTACTATTCGGGAGAAATGGTGTAAAATAGAAAGGCGTCCGGTCTGTTTCCAACGTTCGGGCGCAAAACGCAGCCTCGCTCTCCATGTCCGCGGCGAACCGGCGCGCAGGGCTTGAAGCGCGGACAAGCGGCTGACGAACCGGCGCTCCGTGATCACTGCGGCGTTTCGAGCCGGATGCTGTCGCAGGACGCCAACATACAAACCGCCGCCGTCGGCGCGGAGGTATTCGGAGGTTTCATAAGAAGTGGGAAAAGCAGAGAGAATTCGTGAACAGAAGCAGGAGCGGCTGGTACAGACGGCCGCCTCGGCGAAGAAAAAGGGTCTCAACCCGAAGCTGAAAAGCATCCTGATCGGCGCGCTCAGCGTCGTCGTCATCGCTGCGCTGGTCGCCGGCATCGTTGTCAACACGCAGCGCAAAAACGGCACGGCGCTCAAACGCGCCGACGCCATAGAGGTCAACGGCAACACCTATAAAGCCGCCGAGGTGTCTTTCTATTACAATACGATTGTTAACCAGATGTCGTATCAGCAGCAGCTTTACGCGGCGTACGGCATAACGGCCTACAACATTGATTTTTCACAATCGCTGTTTGAGCAAACTCGGGATTCAGACACCGGGCTGAGCTGGGGCGATTATATTCTCGATCAGGCCGTGCAGCAGCTCTATACGTATGTGACGCTCGAAGAGGCGGGCAAGGCCGCCGGCTTTGAAATGCCGGAAACGGGCAAAACGCAGCTCGAAGAGACCGTCGCCCAGTTGGAGGAAAGCGCCGCGGAACAGAACGTAACGGCGGGAATGCTGCTGAAAGCCAACTACGGAAACGCGATAACGACAGAGCTGTACAAAGAATACCTCAGCCGTGAGATTTACGCTAAGCTCTACGGCCAGAGCGTCGGCGAGGGCTTTGAAGTCACGCAGAACGATATCGATACCTATTACGGCGAGCATAAGACGGATTTCGACGTCGTGGACTACCGCAGCTTTTCCTTTACGGTCGAGCTGCCGGAGCACCTTGATGAAAACGGCGAGCAGTATTCCGACGACGCGACCAAGGCCGAGGACGAAAAGCTGATCGCCGAGGCGCTCGCCGATCTGAAAAAGCGCGTCGAAGCCGTCAAGAGCGAGGATGAATTCAACGAGCTCGCCGAGGAGATGACGCGCGGCACCGACGAGGACGGCGAGGAGACCGAGGGCGTTTCCGCCGAGGAAACGCTGAAAGAGGGCGTCGGCTATTCGTCGCTGACGACCGATATGCAGACGTGGATGTTTGACGAGGCCAGAGAGGCCGGCGACACCAACGTGGCGAGCAGCAGTTCGACGCTGACGGCGTATTACTTCCTCAACCGCGACGACCGTTCGGAGCTGACGCGCAGCGTCCGCCACATTCTGCTGTCCTCCGAGGAAGAGGATGAGACGATCGCGGACAAGGCGCAGGAGATTCTCGACAAGTGGCTGGCCGGCGACAAGACGGAGGAGTCGTTCGGGGCGCTGGCTGCGGAGTATACCGAGGATACGGGCTCGAAGGAGACCAACGGGCTGTATGAAAAGGTGATGCGCGGCGAAATGGTGAGCGAATTTGACGAGTGGCTCTATGACGAGGCGCGCAAGCCCGGAGACACGGAGATCATTTTCAGCGACGACTTCGGCTATCACATCATGTATTACGTCGGGGAAACGGATGCGACGACCCGCGACGTTTTGGTGGACGCTGCGATCCGCGAGGAACGCTATGCCGCCTACCTCGAACAGCTTGAAGAGCAGTATCCGCTCACAAAGCTCAGCGCGGGGCTGGATAAGATCGAAAAAGCGGAAAAATAATGAGGGAAAAGGGATGACTCGAATGGACAACAAGGAAGCGGGCATGCTCAGGGAAAAAGCGGACGATATCCGCGCTCTGGCGCTCAAAATGTTTCAGAAAATCGGCAAGGGTCACGTCGGCGGGGCGATGTCGATTGCGGAGACGCTCAGCGTTCTGTATTTCAAACGCATGAACATCGACCCGAAAAATCCGCAGTGGGCCGACCGCGACCGGCTCGTGCTCTCCAAAGGGCACGCGGGCCCGGCGCTGTATGCGGCGCTGGCGCTGCGCGGCTATTTCCCCGAGGAGGAATGCCTGACGCTGAACCAGCCGGGGACAAATCTGCCCAGCCACTGCGATATGCGCAGAACCGTCGGCATCGATATGACGGCCGGCTCTCTTGCACAGGGCTTTTCAGCGGCGGTCGGCATGGCGCTGGCCTGCCAGCTTGACAAAAAGGCGAATCGAATTTATACGATCATCGGCGACGGAGAGAGCCAGGAGGGCCAGATTTGGGAGGCCGCGATGCTTGCCGGCAACCGCAAGCTCTCCAATATCACGGCGTTCTGCGACAACAACGGCATGCAGATCGACGGCTATACCGACGATATCAACTCGATCGAGCCGGTCGCCGACAAGTGGCGCGCTTTCAAGTGGAACGTGATCGAATGCGACGGCCACGACGTCGAGGCCATCGACGCGGCGATTGCAAAATCGTATGAAGAGACGGAGCGCCCGACGATGATCGTCATGAAGACCGTCAAGGGCAAGGGCGCCAATTTCTGCGAGAACACGGTGGCGTCGCACAGCACCGCCGTCACGGCCGAGCAGCTGGAAGGCGCGCTCGCGGCCTTGAAGCGATAAAGAGAGAGGGAATCGGATATGAAGATTGAAAAAGACGCAAAAGAACTGCGCGCCGTATACGCCGAGGGCCTCATCGCGCTGGCGGAGAAGGATGAACGGATCGTCGTCTGCGAGGCCGACCTGATGAACGCCAACGGCACGAAGGCGTTTATGAAAGCCTTTCCGGAGCGGACGTTTGACGTCGGCATTGCCGAAGCGAATATGATCGGCGTCGCCGCCGGTCTCGCCGCCTGCGGAAAAATTCCGTTTGCCAACAGCTTCACGCCGTTTGCGACGCGCCGCTGCCTCGATCAGGTGACGATCTCCTGCGCGTATACCAAGCTGCCGGTCAAGATCGGCGGCACCGACCCGGGCATCTGCGCGCAGCTCAACGGCGGCACGCATATGAGTCTCGAAGACATGGCGCTGATGCGCGCGATCGCCAATATGGTCGTCTATGAGCCGACGGACGCCGAACAGTTCCGTCAGGCGATTCCGCAGATCGCCTATAACGACGCGCCGACCTATATCCGCATTCACCGCACGCAGGCCGACACGGTCTTCGGCGCGGATTACCGCTTTAAGCTCGGCAAGGCCGACGTCCTGCGCGACGGCAAAGACGTGGTCATTTTCTGCAGCGGCATCATGGTGATCCGCTCGCTGGCGGCGGCGGAGCTGCTCGCCGAGCAGGGAATCGACGCGGCGGTCGTCAACGTCCACACCCTGAAACCCCTTGACCGGGAAACGATTCTGCAATACGCGGCGAAATGCCGCGCGGTCGTCACCGCGGAGAACCATTCCGTTGTCGGCGCGCTGGGCGGCGCGGTCGCCGAGCTGCTCGGCGAGGAATGCCCGACGGTCATGCGCCGCATCGGCGTCAAGGACCGCTTCGGCGAGGTCGGAAAGCTCGACTATCTGGAAAAAACCTTCCGCATGACGCCTGCGGACGTCGCAGAGGCGGCGAAGAGCGCCGTCGCGGCGAAAAACTGAGTATCGAAGCCGCGCGAGCGTTCGGAGCTTGAAAAACAAAAAAATCCCTATCCGCCGCGGAAAAAAAGCTTTTTCCGCGGCGGATGATATGCGGGTATGGCGAAATTGGCAGACGCGCAGGATTTAGGTTCCTGTGGAGCAATCCATGCGGGTTCGACCCCCGCTACCCGTACCATA
>QAMX01000166.1 GCA_003149835.1 Clostridiales bacterium | reverse complement strand
CCTTATCCTTCTACCTTTTTTATTCAACTGTCCAATATCTATTGTACTCTTACAGGCGCAGTACCGGCCGGCGAGGGTCGCGCTTGAAATGTACGTGCGGATATGCTATAATACCTTTATATATTTGTGTGTCGCCGAACACGGGCGAAAATCTCAGGCGAAGAACGTGAGGCTGAACGAATGAAACAGCAAATGCAGAACGTTTGCCGCTTTTTTAAAAGGGAAAACAGGGAAAAAGCGGCCGAAAAATATAAAAAAATGAATAATATTCTTACGTCGCTCTTTCCGGTGTTTCTCGTTTTCCTTGCTGAACTCAACCAGTTGCAGAGCTTTCGTGAGCTGTTTGATTTTATCCTTTACCGCAGCGGGGTCTTTTTGTTCGACATCTTTATGATCGGCGCGATTTTCCTTGCGGTACTGGCGCTGGTGAAGCAGACGTGGATTGCGGCGACCGGCGTGGGCGCGGTTTTTTTTATTCTCTCCTGCGTCGAATTTTTTAAGTTTGACGTCAGCGGCAGTCACCTGATCCCGCAGGATCTGGCGCTCGCCGGGAAACTGACGGCCGTCGCCGGCATGGCGCAGCTGCGGCTGACGCCGATCCTTGCAGTCAGCGCCGTGCTGCTGATCGCCTATATCCTGGTTCTTTTTTGTATGGGCGCGCGGATGCGGATGCGGTTTCGCTTCCGCTCGTTGATTTCTCTGGCCTGTATCGCGGCCATTGCCGTTACATTAGCGACGCCGATCTCCTCGACGATTCTCGCCGCTTTCGATGTGGACGACCGCAGTTCGGTCAACACGTTTACGGCAAACGCAAAATTTGACAACAACAATCTGCTCGCCTTCTGGGCCAGCGAGCTGTCGCTGATGCTGTCGAAGCATATTGAAGAACCGGAATCATACGACGCGGAGGCGGTTGCCAAGCTGCTGGAAACGGATTTTAAAGCGCCAGGACAGCAAGGCGGCCGGCCGAACGTCGTCATTGTCATGAACGAATCCTACGCGGACTTCCGGATGCTTGGCGAAGGGGTCGCCGACAACGCCTGCTATGAGGCGTTTGACGCGATCTGTGCCGACGGGCTTTCCGGCTTTGCCGTCGTGCCGACTTTCGGCGGTTATACCGGCCGCAGCGAATTTGAGCTGCTGACAGGCTTGCCCGTCGCCTCTATTAACGACCCGATTGTGCCGCACAGTGTGATCGAACGCGATACGGTCGAAGGAATCCCGGCGCTGTTTGCCGCCAGAGGCTATAAAACGGTGTATATGCACCCGTATCAGAGCGATTTTTACGACAGGAGCAACGTCTATCCGATTTTTGGCTTTGACCGGCTGCTCTTTGAAGACGATTTGGATATCGGCGACAGGCTGTTTCATAACCGCGCGGAGGATTCGCTCTGCTTTGAACGCGCTCTCTCGATTCTCCGCGAGGAACAGCAGCCCGTCTTTCTTTTCGTGACGACCATGCAGAACCATCAGCCGTATTATTATGAAGCGGAGAATGGTGTCGACGAGTTGGCCTATTATCTGCAAGGCGTCGCTCATACCGATGAAGCGCTGGCCGATTTCCGCAGCGGGCTGGACGGCTTGGGGGAGAACACGATCGTTTTGTATGTCGGCGATCATTTTCCGTTTTTCGGGCTGGACGGAAACCTCTACGAACAGCTGAATATCAACGAGACGAACTGCGCCGACCTGTATAGGCAGAGATATTTCCTCTACGCAAACTACGAGCTGGACCCGTCGGCGCATATAGAGGGCGACGTGTCGCTGTTTTATCTGCCGCACCTCCTGCTGGCGCTCTCCAATCCCGAGACGCTGCCGGCGGTCAGCGCGGCGTTTCTGGCGCACGCCGCCGCCGAACCGGTCTATACCACGCCGTATACGCAGGACGCGTCCTTGACCGACCCGCTTTTAGATACGCTCACATATGACCGTTTGATCGGCAGAGCGTTTTCAGCCGGACAATAGGCCGGCGATGGGATAGAAGAAGCGGCGGATCAAAAGCGCCGCGTTTGATCCGGAAAGGAGCAGATATCGCGGAGAGACTTTCGGAACGACGGAAAACAGAGATAAAAAATGAATGGGAAGCGGATGAAAGAGATTTTCATGGAGCGAACAGAGTTAGAAAAGAGAAAACCGATTTTCGACAACCGGGCGATTTTTTTGCTGCTGTGGCCGGTTTTAATCGAACAGACGCTGGCGTCGACAGTCGGTATCGCGGATACGATCATGGTCAGCAGCGTCGGCGACGCTGCCGTCAGCGCGGTCGGGCTGATCGATACGATCAACAATATGTTTATCCAGATTTTTACCGCGATCGCAACCGGCACGACGGTCGTTATCGCCCAGCTTTCGGGCCGGCGCGACGACGATGGCATCCATAAGACGGTCGGCCAGTCGAGCGCGCTGATGACGCTGATCATGACCCTGATTGGACTGATGGTGATTTTGTTCGGCGCGCCGATTTTCGACCTGTTGTA
Organism: Clostridiales bacterium; assembly: GCA_003149835.1. Lineage (GTDB taxonomy): Bacteria > Bacillota > Clostridia > Oscillospirales > QAMX01 > QAMX01. Next base: position 3,826 of record QAMX01000166.1, on the reverse strand, counting down.
TCCGAAGGTTGAGACGGCCGTTCGGTCGGATGCGCTGGTTTATTTTAAGGTGACGGGCGCAAGCTATCCGTTTTTTGCGCTGATGATTATCCTCACCGGGATTTTCCGCGGCAGCGGCAACACCCGCACGCCGATGCTGATTTCCCTTTGGGTCAACATTATCAACATCGCGCTGAACGCGGTCTTTATTTACGGCTTTCACATGGGTGTCGCCGGCGCGGCGCTTGCGACGCTGATTGCGCGGATTGTTGGGACGCTGATGATGGTGGCGGCAACGCTGCACAAGTACGGGCGCTATGTGTTCCGCTGGGAGAACCTGCGCTTTACCGGGCGGATTTTGAAACCGGTGCTCAATATCAGTCTCCCGTCGGGGCTGGATACGGCGCTGTTTCAGGGCGGCCGCCTGATCGTCTCGATCTTTGTCGCCCGGATGGCGACGGCGGCGATCTCTGCAAATACGATCGCAGGCTCGATGTTCGGTCTGATCTGTATTCCCGGCAACTCCTTCAATGTCGTCGCCACAACCGTGGCCGGTCAATGCTACGGCGCCGGAGAGCGGCGCGAGGCGCGCCGAAACCTGATGAAATGTACGCTGATCGCCGTCGCCATGCTGGCCGGTCTGAGCGTTGCGCTCTATTGGTTCGCTCCGTATCTCGTGTCGGCCTATCAGCCGAGCGCCGAAGCCAAACCGATCGCCGTCAGCATTGTGCGGCTTTATCTGGTGATGATCCCGCTGTCGTGGCCCACGGCGTTTGTCACCGCCGGAGGCCTGCGCGCCGTCGACGACGTCAAGTTTGTCACCCTGGTTTCCATTCCCAGCATGTGGATTGTCCGTGTCGTCGGCGCGTGGCTGCTCGGCGTCAAGCTGAATATGGGTCCGTTCGGGCTGAACCTCGCCATGGGTCTGGACTGGGTCGTGCGCTCGGCCTTCTATATTCCGCGCATCCTGACGCTGAAACGGCTGAAAACGGATGCGGAGCCGGAAATTGCAAAATCAGCTGAACCGGACGTATAAGCCTGTTTCTGGGCGGGTATCCTCTGTTTGACAAGCAAAACAGACGGAGGAATCGCCATGAATCCCTATATGATCGCCCGGAAACCCTCGCTTTGGCAACGCCTGCGCGCGTCCGCGCTGCTCCGCTTGGAGCTTTCGGCCGTGCTCGGCGTTCTGATTCTGCTCGTTTACGCGGCGTTTGTCGCCGCCGGCCAGCAGCGCGCAATCGCCGACAAGATGATCCGCCTGCACATCGTCGCGCAGTCCGATTCGGAGGAAGATCAGGCCTTAAAGCTCGCGGTGCGCGACCGGCTGATGGAGGCGTATTTTGCCGACCTGTCGGACATTCAAAGTGCAAGCGAAGCGTACGGCTACTTTGCGTCGCGGCTTGACGAGATCGCCGCGACCGCCGAGGCGGAACTGAAAGCGCGGGGCTGCGACCGTCCGGTGACCGTGACGCTCGGCGAAGAGCTGTTTCCCGACCGGCATTACGACGGTTTTTCACTGCCGGCCGGCGAATACACGGCTCTGCGCGTAGCGATCGGCGACGCGCAGGGTCAAAACTGGTGGTGCGTCATGTTCCCGCCGCTCTGCACTTCGAGCGCGGTCATGGAAAATCTGCGCAGCGAAGCCGTGTTCTCCGACGGAGAATGGCGGATCATCACTTCACAGGCTCCCGACGTCGCCATCCGTTTTAAGCTGCTCGAATGGTGGGCATACATCAAAAATCTTTTTTAGAAACGGAGAGGAGACGCATGCGCAAACGCCATAGCCCCGTCCTGCTCTGCGTGATGCTCTGTCTGATTTTGATAACGGCGCTGCCCGCGTGTACGGTGGAGCGGGCGCAGCAGACAGGGACGACAACACGGCAGACGGAACACAGCGGCGAAACTCTGCGGCCGGAGGATGAGGGGAGCGGACTGCTGTTCTGGGAGGTCACCGACTCGCAGGACGGCGGAACGCTGTATCTGCTCGGCTCCATTCATACCGCTGATGAGACGATCTACCCGATGCCGGAGCTCGTAACGGACGCTTTTTACAGCGCCGACGTGCTCGCCGTGGAGGCCGACATTGTCGCGCTGGAAGCCGATCTGGCCGAGATGACCGAGCTGTCGAAGCTGATGATCTATGCCGACGGTTCGACGATCCGCGATCATCTTCCGCAGGACGTATACGAGGCGGCCAAGGCCCTGCTCAGTGAGAACCAGATGTATAGCTTTACCTATGACTACATGAAGCCGGCGATGTGGAGTTCAATGCTCGACCTGATGACCTCGGACGCGGCGGGGCTAAGCGAGGACTACGGCGTTGACCGCTATTTTCTCTCGCTGGCGCATGAGCGGGACATGCGCGTTTATGAGCTCGAATCCGCTCGCATGCAGTACGAAATGCTGACGGGATTTTCCGACGAGCTGTCGGCGCTGCTCCTCAGAACGGCGGTCGAGGACAGGCAGCGGCAGGTGCAGGAACTGCTGACGCTCTACGAGGTTTGGAAAAACGGCGACTTTGAGGCGTTCAGCCTCTATATGCTCGAAGAACCGGAAGGGCTGACGGACGAAGAACGGCTTCTGTACGAGGAATATACCGTCTCGATGATCGACGAGCGCAATGCCGGAATGGCGGATCAGGCAGTCGAACTGCTTGAAAGCGGAGAGGTCTGCTTTTATATCGTCGGAGCCGGGCATATGGTCGGCGAAACGGGACTTGTCGCGGCCTTGGAACGCGCCGGCTATACCGTGGAACAGCGCTGACATGAAAGGCGCTGCTGCGCCGCCGTTTTAGCAAATTCCGCTTTTTTTCGCCGCGCAGCGGATTTCCTTGCCGCTGCGCGGCGTTTTGCGTTATCCTCTATCTGTGCGCGGCGGCGGAGAGCGGCCGGACGGCGAAACGCGACGTTTCCACAGCCTGTACCGGCGCACAGGCGATTTTTCGGGCCAACGCCCGGCAGAAAGCGGTGGTCAAATGACAATCACGAAGACAGTCGTTTACAAAGAGAGCGGCGGCGTTTCGCTGTCCGCCGACGTGTATCTGCCGTCGGGGGAAAGGCGCGCGCCGTCGCCCGTCTGGTTTTATACGCACGGCGGCGGATGGGTCGGGGGAGACAGGAGCGAGCCGACGCTTTGCGCGCGCCTGTGCGACCGGCTTTTGGCCGACGGCGTAGCCGTCGTCTCCATCCAGTACCGGCTCTGCACCGGCGGCGTGACGTTTCCCGCGCCCGTCGACGACTGCGCGGACGCGCTGCGGTATTTTGCCGCGCACGCGGAGGAATATCTCTTTGATCTGAGCCGGACAATGACCGGCGGCATTTCGGCGGGCGGGCACCTTGCGCTGATGCTCGCGTTTGCCGCCGAACGCTTTGGAGAGACGCGCGGCGTCTATCCGCGCCTGCCGAAGATCCGTTGCGTCGCCGACCTGTGCGGACCGACGGATTTGGAAAAGAACCTCTGCGTCAGAGAGCAGAAGGGGCTGATGATGTGCTACGACGGCTTTCTCGGCGCGGATCGCTCGCGCTGGGAGGCTCTGTACGCGCCGGCCAGTCCGATTACATATCTGAAAGCGCTCCCTGTCCATGCGCCGCTTCCGGCCGTCATCGCGGTGCACGGACAGATGGATCCGCTCGTGGACAGGCGACAGCCGCTGCTGGTCGGCGAGGAGTACGCGCGCCGCGGCGCGGCCTTCGAACTGATTCCTGTCGCCAACGGAAATCACAGCTTCGGCCAAGTCAAAAACTGTCCGCCTCCGGATATCACCTTCGCCGACATTCAGGACAGGCTGTACCGGTTTATCAGCGACCGCCTGTGAGGCGCGGCGCATGGCCTTGGCTTCGCTGCG
>QAMX01000160.1 GCA_003149835.1 Clostridiales bacterium | reverse complement strand
CCCTCGCGCCGGCCAAACGAGCATAGCGAGTGCGATCAGCGCGAGTCTCTCGATTGGAAAACGTAACTTTACAATCGACGAATGAGATTTCATAAAGGAGGACGTTCAGATGAAAAACACATATCCCGAATTGGAAGAGAAGATGAAGAAATGCATCGACGCTCTGGCGCACGAGCTGTCGACGATCCGCGCCGGGCGGGCGACGGCGGCGGTGCTTGACAAGGTGATGGTGGATTATTACGGCTCGCCGACGCCGATCGGCCAGGTCGCGGCGATCACCACGCCGGAGCCGCGCACGCTGATGGTCGCGCCGTGGGATCCGCAGGTGCTGCGCGCCGCCGAAAAGGCGATCCAGCAGTCCGACATCGGCATCAACCCGGTCAACGACGGCAAGGCGCTGCGCCTCAACTTCCCGCCGCTTACCGAGGAACGCCGCCGCGAGCTGGCGCGCTCGGTCAAAAAGTACGGCGAGGAGGCCAAGGTCGCCGTCCGCAACATCCGCCGCGACGCGCTGGAAAAATTCAAGGCGCAGAAGAAAAAGAGCGAGATCACCGAGGACGATTTGAAAATCGCCGAGAAAGACGTCACCGAGCTGGTCGACAAGTATATCAAAGAGGTCGATAAGGTCGTTGAAGCCAAGGAAAAGGAAATTTTAGAGGTATAATGAAGCTGTTTGGCCGAAGCAGAGTCAAGCTGCCGCCCAAAGAGAAGTTTCCGCGCCACATCGCCATCATCATGGACGGAAACGGCCGCTGGGCATCGCGGCGCGGGCTGCCCAGAAAGCTCGGGCATTCCGCGGGCGCAGAGCGTTTCCGGACGATCAGCGAATACTGCGGCGAGATCGGCGTCGAGGCGTTGAGCGTCTTTGCGTTTTCCACAGAAAACTGGAACCGTCCGCGCGAGGAGGTCGAGGGAATCCTCGGCCTGCTGAGAAAATACTTAGATGAATCCTGCGAAAAGCTTGCCCAAAAAAACGCGCGCCTGCGTTTTTTGGGCAGGCTTGACGTTTTGCCCGCCGATATTTTGGAGAAGATCGAGCGCATTGACCGCATCTCCGCGCAGCAGACCGGCATCATCGTCAACGTCTGCATCAACTACGGCGGCCGCGCCGACATCGTCGACGCGGCGCGCGCGTTTGCGGCGCGCTGCGCGTCGGGCGAGGCGGATGCGGATGCGCTCGACGAGGCGGCGTTTTCGTCGTACCTGTATACAAAAGACGTGGCGGACCCCGACCTGCTGATTCGAACGGGCGGGGAAATGCGGATTTCCAATTTCCTGCTCTGGCAGGCCGCCTACGCGGAGCTGTATTTTACCAAGACGCTGTGGCCGGATTTCGGAACCGCCGAGCTTGACGCAGCCATCGCATGGTTTGCGCAGCGCCAGCGCCGCTTCGGCAGGGCGGAGTAGCCGCAGGATCGCTTTGCCCGCCCTAACGCATGAGACGCCGCTTTTTCAGGCGTTTTGAAAAAACGCGCAGAAGCGAATGCGAACCGCTTCTGCACGATGACTTTTGATCAAAACGCCCTGTTTTTTGCGCATTTTAGATGTTTCAGACGGATTTTCGGATCTTTGGAGGGAATTTTTCATGCTTGTCCGCATCATTGTCGGCGTGGTCTGCGCGCCGCTGCTGCTGGCGGTTTTATTTCTCTGCCCGCCGTGGGCGCTGCCGTGCCTGTACGCGCTGCTCTCCATGCTGGCGCAGCATGAGCTTTTGTGGGCCACAGGGCTGGTGAAAAACAGGCTCGTCGTCGCGCTGGCGGCCTGCGCTGCGGGAGCGGTTCCGTTTCTGCTCTATTTCGGCTGTCCGGCGGCCGCGTACATAGGGCTGTTGCTCGCGCTGGTTATCGCCTTTTTCCTCATCGCCATGAACACCGGCCGTACGCTCGGCTTCCCGCAGCTTGCGGCGGCGCTGTTTTCCGCGCTCGTCGTGCCGCTGTTTTTGTCGCTGGTGATCGAGATCCGAAACGGAGAAAACGGGCTGTACCTGCTGGTGCTGCCGTTTCTCGCCGCATGGATGTCGGACACGGGCGCTTATTTCACGGGAACGTTTTTGGGCAGGCATAAGCTCTGTCCCAATATCAGCCCGAAAAAGTCGGTCGAGGGCGCCGTCGGCGGCGTGCTCGGCGCGCTGGTCGGCGGCGCGGTCTATGCGCTGATCATGGTCAAGGGCTTTGATTTTACGGTCAATTACGCGGTTCTCGCTGTGATTTGCGCGGCGGGGAGCGTCGCGGGACAGTTTGGCGACCTGATTTTTTCCTATATCAAGCGCGAGTTCGGCATCAAGGACTACGGCAGACTGTTTCCCGGTCACGGCGGCGTGCTGGATCGGTTCGACAGCATTTTTCTGACCACGCCGGTCACGGCGGTGCTGCTGGCGCTGCTGCCGGCGATTCTGCAATAGCCGCCGCCTGCGCGACACAAAAACCGCGGGCGGAGCCTGCGCGTTCGGTCGCCGGAGGGCCGTGCGCGTGTCCGCCGCCGAACCGGTTCTTTGATTTTTCTGCACATCTTTGGCATGACGGAATGGAGCTTGTGAGTTTTTATGGAACGGACGGAACCGAGCCACGGCAAAACAGAACAGACGAAGACCATCTCCGTCCTCGGCGCGACGGGGTCGATCGGGCGGCAGACCTTAGACGTCGCCGCGCGCCTCGGCATCGGCGTCGCCGCGCTGGCCGCGGACAGGAATGTCGCGGAGATGGAAAAGGCGGCGCGCCGCTTTTGTCCGGCGTTTGCCGCCATGCGCGACGAGGCGGCGGCAAAGGAGCTGCGGCTGCGGCTGGCGGACACGCCGGTGCGCGTCGGCGGCGGCGAAGCGGCCGTTTTGGAGGCCGCCTGCGCCGAGGCGGACAAAACCGTGGCCGCCGTCGTCGGCATTGCCGGGCTGAGGCCGTGTCTGGCGGCCATCGAGGCGGGGCGCGACGTCGCGCTGGCCAACAAGGAGGCGCTCGTCTGCGGCGGCGCGCTCGTTACGGCGGCCGCGAAAAAACAAGGTGTGCGCCTGATTCCCGTCGATTCCGAGCATTCGGCCGTATATCAGTGCCTGCACGGGCATAAAAATAGAAAGAGAATCCTTCTCACCGCGTCGGGAGGGCCGTTTTTCGGCCGCACGCGCGCCGAGCTGAAAGCCGTGACCCCTGCGGAGGCGCTCGCGCACCCGAACTGGCGCATGGGCGCGAAAATCTCGATCGACTCGGCGACGATGATGAATAAGGGCTTGGAGCTGATCGAGGCGGCGTGGCTGTTCGGCGCCGACGAGAGCGAGATCGATATCCTCGTCCACCGGCAGAGCGTTGTGCATTCCATGGTCGAATTCGCCGACGGCGCGGTGATCGCGCAGCTCGGCGCGCCGGATATGCGCGTGCCCATCGCCTATGCGCTCACGGGGCCGGACCGCGTCGATTTTGGCGCGGAGCGGCTGGACTTTGCGCGTTTGGCCTCCCTGACGTTTGAGCGGCCCGACGAGGAGACGTTTCCGGCCACCGCGCTGGCCCGTGCGGCTCTGCGCGCCGGCGGCAGCGCGCCGGTGGTTTTAAACGGCGCCAACGAGGCGGCCGTGGCGCTGTTTTTGGCGGGAAGGATCGGCTTTTTAGAGATCACGGCGCTGGCGGAAGCCGCGCTCGCGGCCATCCCCGCCGCGCCGGTGGGCGGCGTCGAGGAGATTCTCGAATACGACCGGCTGGCGCGGGAATGCGTATATGACAGGGCTGCGGGCCGCGGGGCGCGGTGAGCATACCGCGGCGGCGCGGCAAACGGGCGGCAAGCATAGCGGCGTTTCCGGAGTCCGCAACAGCTGACGCGGGGCACGGCGGCTGCGATCTGAGGCGCCGAAGGCTTGCGCCGCGGATACCGGCTGTTCCGCGCGCGCCGCATGAAAGATTCCTCTGCTGTCTGAAAGGACGATGAAACCATGGTTTTGCAGATTCTTCTGGCGATATTGATTTTCGGCCTGCTGATTTTTGTCCACGAGATGGGGCATTTTATCGCGGCCAAGGCCGTCGGCGTCAAGGTCAACGGCTTTTCGCTCGGCCTCGGGCCGAGGCTGGTCGGCTTCCGCGTCGGCGAAACCGACTTTTCTCTGCGCGCCTTTCCCATCGGCGGCGCGTGCATGATGGAGGGCGAGGACGACGAATCCGACGAGCCGCGCGCCTTCGGCAACAAGCCGGTCTGGGCGCGCTTCATCGTGCTGTTCGCCGGGTCGTTTATGAACTTCCTGTTCGGCCTTGCCGTCATCATGATTCTGCTGCTCCCGCGCGACTACCTGACGACGACGACGGTCGAGGGCTTTCCCGAGGAGCTGGGCGGCTCCAACGCCGGCATATTGGCGGGCGACGAATTCTATAAAATCAACGGCGAGCGCGTCTATACGGCCGACAACATCTCGTTTTTGCTGGAACGTTACAAAGGCAAGCCGTATACGATCACGGTTATCCGCGACGGCGAAAAGGTGACGCTTCGCGACGTCGAGCTGTCGCCGCGCACCTTTGGGGACAGCGACCAGCTCCGCTACGGCTTCGACATGGCGGCCGAGGAGGCCGGCTTCTTCGATAAAATCGGCTACGGCTTCAATGTCGCCGCTGATTATACGCGGGTGATCCGCATGAGCATCGTCGATCTGTTCAAGGGCGAGGCCAAGGCGAGCGATCTGACCGGCCCGGTCGGCATCACCGCGGCGCTGAGCTCGATTCACGAGGCGCGCGTGGTGTGGACGTTTGCGGCCTTTATCGCCATCAACCTGGCGATCATGAATCTGCTGCCTCTGCCCGCGCTCGACGGCGGACGCATTTTCTTTCTGCTCATCGAGCTGGTTATGCGCCTGTTCGGGCGCAAAAAGCTCGACCCGAAATACGAAAACTACGTCCATCTGGGCGGTTTGCTGCTGTTTATGCTGCTGATGGTCTATGTCACCTACAACGACATCGCGCGGCTCGTCGCCGGATAAAGCGCCGGCCCGCCCGGCGGGAACGGCAGACCCGAAGGAAGAGAACCTATGACGGATTTTACGAAAAA
>QAMX01000140.1 GCA_003149835.1 Clostridiales bacterium | reverse complement strand
CCCACTGCTTAGAAGGCAGTTGCTCTATCCACCTGAGCTACAGGCGCATATCATCTGCTAAAAAATCAAAGCCACAGGCCGAATCTCTGTCATCCGCGCCTCTTGGAGCGGGCGATGGGAATCGAACCCACGTTACCAGCTTGGAAGGCTGGAGTTCTACCATTGAACCACGCCCGCAAAATTCATAGCTTGGATATTTTACCACAATTACGCGAAGATGTCAAGCCTTATTTGGCCCGTCGGCAAAAAATATTGTACTCCCACAGAGCTCGCCGTTCAATATCATTTCCTCCCCTCATTGACTTTTTTATCCGTTTATGGTATAATATTTTTCAAAAATCGGAGTTTTTACAGGTTTTGGCTCATACGATTCCGCCGCTTCGCTCAAAAGATACGATATTGGCGTTTGGTTGCCGGCGGATCCATTATAACACACTGAAATGAGGATGACTATGCACTGGTCAGAAGAAATCGCGCAGCGCATCATCGAGCGGAATCCTTCAAAGGAAGAATACGTCTGCGCGGCTGGTATCAGCCCGTCCGGCTCGGTTCATATCGGCAATTTCAGAGACATCGCCACACCGCTGTTCGTCGCCAAGGCGCTGAGAAAGCTGGGAAAAAAGGTTCGCCTCCTGTTCTCATGGGACGAGTATGACCGCTGCCGCAAAATCCCCGCCAACGTCCAGGCCGTCGTCGGTGACGGATATGACCGCTATATCGGCTGCCCGTATGTGGATATTCCCGACCCGTGGGGCTGCCACGAAAATTACGCCAAGCACTTCGAGGCGGAGTTTATGGCGGAAATGACCCGCTTCGGCATTGAGATGGACTATCGCTATCAGGCGGAGATGTACCGTTCGGGCAAGTACACGGCGGACATTATTGAATCGCTGCAAAAACGCGGCGAAATTTTTGAAATCCTCGACTCTTTTAAGACCAAAGATCCCGGAAAAACGCCGGAGGAGCTTGCCGCCGAGCACGACGCTGAAAAGGAAAGATACTACCCCGTCTCCATCTTCTGTCCTGAATGCCATACCGACTTTACAACCATCACGCGCCTGTCCGACGACTGCACCGAGGCGGATTACACCTGCCGCTGCGGCCACAGCGGGCATTTCCATTTCCTGACCGATTTCAACTGTAAGCTGGGTTGGAAGGTCGACTGGCCGATGCGCTGGCGCTATGAGGGCGTCGATTTTGAACCGGGCGGAAAGGATCACGCCGCGCCGAGCGGTTCCTATTCCAACGCAAGGCTGATTTCCAAGCAGATCTTCGGCTATGAAGCGCCGCTGTTCCAAGGGTATGAATTCATCGGGATTCGCGGCATGACCGGCAAGATGTCCGGCTCCTCCGGGCTGAATCTGACGCCCGCCACGCTGCTCAAACTGTACGAGCCGGAAATCATCCTCTGGCTGTACTCCAAGACCGAGCCGACCAAGGCCTTTGATTTCTGCTTTGACGACGGCATTCTGCGCCAATATTTTGAGTTTGACCGGATGTACGGCGAATATGCGGCCGGCAAGGCGGACGAGCACAACGCGGCGATCATGTATAACTGCGAAATCGAAGGCCGCCGCCCCGAAAGCGTTCCCATGAACCTGCTTGTGCAGCTCGGCTCCGTCGTCGATTTCAACGTTCCGATGCTGGAAACCGTGTTTGAAAAGATCGGCACGCCGTACCGCTATGAGCAGTTCGCCGAGCGTCTCGGCCGCGCCCGCTTCTGGCTGGAACAGTGTTCGCCGGAAAACGCCAACAAGCTGCGCGAGCACCGCAACTGGGACGTTTATGAGACGCTGACGGACGATGAGAGAGAAGAAATCCGTCTCCTGCATGAGACGATCGCCGCCGGCGGATACACCTTGGACGAGCTGAACGCTCTCCTCTACGCGATTCCCAAGCGGGTGCGCGGCGAAAACCTCGACGACAAGACGCTCAAAGCGTTGCAGGGCGCATTCTTCAAAAACGTCTACCGGCTTCTGCTCGACAGGGAAAAGGGCCCGCGGCTCTATCTCTTCCTCTATGCCATCGACGCTTCCAGATATCTCCCCCTGCTCGACTTTTCCTATCCGAAAACGGCGGAGGAGGAAGCGCCTGCCGCTCCGGAGCCGGCCGCGGAGGAAACGGTCGCCTACGGCGAGCCCGATCCGGTTGAGCCGGTCAAGCCGGAGATCGACATCGACGAGTTTTCCAAAATCGATCTGCGCGTCTGCAAGGTCGTCAAATGTTCGGAAATCCGCAAGTCGCACAGCTGTTTGAAGCTGACGCTTTTTGACGGCGAGGGCGAGCGCGTCATCGTTTCGAGCATCAAGCACGAATATACGCCCGAGCAGCTGATCGGGCGCAAGATCATCGTCGTCGCCAACCTCAAACCGGCGCGGCTGACCGGCGTGACGAGCAAGGGAATGCTGCTCGCGGGCACCAACAGCGCATGCGGCTGCAAGGTGATCTTTGTAGACGACGCGATCCCCGAAGGGACGCCGATCCGCTGAGTCCACTCGTTCTATCTGTCGAAAGCCTGCGCGGACAGAGGGCGCTCTGCCGCGCAGGCTTTTTCACAGCAGCTCCCGCTGTCAGCGCGTTGGAGGGGGCGAACGTATCCAAACGGATATTACGCTACTGAAAGGATCCCGTTTCTGCCTATGAACTGTACTCTTTTATCTTATGACGACGCCGCCAAGCTGTATACCGGCGTGCTCGCCGACGACTTTCCGCCCGAAGAGCTCCGCCCGCTGGCGTGGATGGAGCCGCTTATGGCGAGCGGCGCATACCGAGCCTATCTGCTGTGCGACGGCGAAACGCCGGTTGCCTATGCCTTTCTCTGCAAATCGCCGTCTGAAAACATCTACCTCGTCGATTATCTGGCGGTCTTTGCGCCCTACCGCGGCAAAGGCGTCGGGACGGCTCTGCTCGCGGCGCTGCGTTCGGAGCTTTCTGCGGCGGACGCACTGCTCTTTGAAGTCGATCACCCCGATTTCTCGGACAGCGAGGCGGAACGCATCAAACGCGAGCGCCGCATCGCCTTTTATCAGCGCGGCGGCGCGATGGATACCGGCGTCAGAACCTGCGTTTGGGGCTGTGAATTTCAGGTTCTCTGCCTTCCCTGCGCAGAGTCTCTGCCCGGCGGCGATCTTGCGGCCACACTTGACGGGATTTACCGGATCATGTTCCCGCCGGATTTTTACAAAACACAGGTCGTGTTCCGCAAACCGGCGGCGCTTTCCTCCGCGAATTGAGGCCTTGTTGCGAGACGGGAGAAAAAATTCTATGTATCTGTTTCTTTTATCGCTGATTTATCTCGCGTTTATCAGCCTCGGTCTGCCGGATTCCCTTTTAGGCGCAGGCTGGCCTGTGATGCAGCAGAGCTTTCATGTCCCGATTTCCTATATGGGCATCGTGTCCATGATCATCTCCGGCGGAACGATCTGTTCCAGCCTGCTGTCGGAGCGTATGACCAAAAAGCTGGGAGCCAATGTCGTTACCGTCGTCAGCGTGTTTATGACGGCTGCCGCTCTGTTTGGCTTTTCCACGGCTTCGCAGTTCTGGATGCTGTGCGTATGGGCCGTCCCGTACGGGCTCGGGGCAGGGGCGATCGACGCCGCGCTGAACAATTACGTCGCCCTGCACTATACGTCGAAGCATATGAGCTGGCTGCACTGCTTCTGGGGCGTGGGAACCATTATCAGCCCCTATGTCATGAGCTATGCGCTCACGCACTCCGTCTGGAACAGCGGCTATCGCATCGTCTCGTTCATTCAAATCGGCATCGCCCTGATCCTGCTGCTTACCTTGCCGGTATGGAAAGTCAACCGCCGGACGGAGATTGCCGAAAGCAGCGGCGAGGTTTTGGGGCTGAAAGGCGCGCTGAAAATCACCGGCGTGCCATCCCTTTTGACGGGATTTTTCGCTTACTGTGCGGCGGAAGCGACGACTATGCTGTGGGCAAGCACCTATCTTGTAGAGACCAGAGGCGTATCCAAGGAGCTCGCCGCCGCATTTGCGTCGCTATTCTACATCGGCATTACGGCCGGCCGCTTTGCAGCGGGTTTTGTTTCCGATCGGCTCGGCGACCGTAAAATGATCCGGATCGGTACGGCTGTGATCTTTTGCGGGATTCTGTGCGTATTGCTGCCGCTTCCTTTTGATGCGCTCGCCCTTGCGGGCTTTGTCGTCATCGGCCTCGGCTGCGCGCCGATCTACCCTTGCATCATACACTCGACGCCCAGTAATTTCGGCAAGGAGAATTCACAGGCGATTATCGGCATTCAAATGGCCAGCGCCTATGTAGGCTCCACCTTTATTCCCCCGTTGCTGGGCTTGATTACCAGCTATGTCAGCTTGAAAATTATGCCGCTGTATCTCGCCGTTTTCTTCGCGCTGATGATTTTTATGATTGAAAAAACCTATCAGAAGGTCAAATAAATTTTTTGGAGCGAACCGGCGTATCCGCTGTAAAACGCCATACCGGAAGCCCCGCGCGGCGGTATCGCAGGTTTGAGCGCAAGCCGCCGCGGCAAAACAGGCGGCGGAATGCGCCCCCTCTCTCTCCTGAAAGCGAAAGCCTCTCTTCCCGTATCCGCATTGACGAAAAAAACGCCGCTGAAAAGAAGCAACTTTTCAGCGGCGTTTTTCACTGGGTTTCTCTCGTAGCAAAAACTTTTGTTCCCCTCCGGCTTCACCGGCGCATATACAGGTATGTATTGCCCCGTTTTCCCACCCGCGCGACGGCGCCGACGCCGTGCAGCACGTTCAACGCCTTTTGCGCGTCGCCGACCCGGATTTTTGCCGCCGCGCTGAGCTCGCGGCTCGTAAACGGATCCGGCAGAAAATCGGGGAGCAGCCGGGCATAGTCCCGCGCCGTTTCTAAGCGCAGAATCTCCCGCAGGGCCACAGGGACCTTTTCATATTTTGTCGCGCGCTTTTTTTTGTTTTCCCCATAGCCGTCCAGCAGCCGGTATTCCTCGACGCCAAGGCAGGCGATATCGACCGAAAGCCCCGGTGCGCCCAGATACGGTTTCAGCGCGTAAAGCTCGGCGACGGTTGCCAGAGGCCGCGCGGCGGCCGGCGACTTGCGCCGTTCGCCGATGGCGCCGCTGACCGGCTCAACCCAGATCACCCACTTCTCGACGGCGATCGGGCAGACGACCAGCACGTCGGACACCGGCAGAAACGCCCCGATTTTAGGCGCTAACCGGTCGAGCCGCGCCGTCTGAATCTCCACAACGCCGCGCTCGGAAAAAATATCGGCCACATATCCCTGAACCTTCCGCTCGTGCCGCGTCTCCTCGGGCTCGTAAAAGTATTTCATCGCCAGATGAAGTGTTTTTTCACCGAGCGAACCAATCCCGTTCTGCCCGCGCAGGCTCAGAGCCGCGCGCTCGCAGGCAAGGCTGAACGCCTCTCTCTGCTGTGCCGTCACATTCAAGGAAATCCATAGCCCCTTACTTCTTGTCGATGTTTTCCTTGATTATATCATACTTTTCCTGTTTTTGAAAGACCTTCTTGACATATCCCTCCGCCGCTCTTCTCGCTTCCAGAAGGATTTCTTCCTCGCTTTTTCCGTTTTTTCGGAACAGATCCCGTTTTACAATAAAAATCGCCTGCTCGAAAATCCGCTTGTCGGGATTTTTAATCACGATCACATGCTTTGCCGCGCCGCGCACCATCGCCGTCACATCCTCCGCCCAAATCATCGTTTTCGACTGAAACAGAGCCGCGTCTCCGCAAAGCCCCGCAGGCCTATTTTCTCCGCCCGCAGGCGTTTTTATACCGGAATCGAATTTTTTGAATAGTACAGCGCGATGACCGTGCGGTCGTCATGTTCGTCGTCGGTTTTGGCCATCCGCAGCAGCAGCTCCGACAGCTCGCGCGGGTTGTCGCAGTGCAGTTTTTTCAGGCATGCGCAGAATTCCGGCTGGGAACAGCCTGCGGTCACGCCGTCGCTCGTCATCACGATCATGTCCCCCTCGCTGAGGTCGACGCGCTCCACCGCAATCTCCTCGAGCTGTGTTTCGCCGCTTCCGCCGACGACGCGCACAGCGTAGCCGTCGCCCTTTCTGCGCCGGATATAGGTCGGCGCGGCGCGGTATTTGATCACATACAGCTCGCTGGTTTTGGGGTTGACCACGGAGATGTCAATGGTTGCAAAGCTCTCGCTGTCGCTTTTGATTTTGACCGACGACTGGATGATGTCCGCCGCGTGGCGCGGCTCAATGCCGGCGCGCAAAAAGCTCTCCAGCAGCTTGACCGTCCGCACGGCCTCCTCGCGCGCGGCCGTCCCGCTCCCCATGCCGTCGCATAAAACGACGTACATGCTGCCGTCTTTGCCCTTGAAATAGGTTCCGCAGTCGCCGCTGATGCGCTCGCTGCGTTTCTTTTCGGCGGTCGCGCCGATCTGACAGGCGAATTCCGGCTGCTCCGTAAACGACAGGCAGGAAAGGTATTTTCCTTCAATCTGTTCCGGCATGCACATACCGACGCCGGTAACGCGCCGGAGCGATTCGGTAAATTCGTCGATCCGCTCGGAGAGCGGCCGCAGATTCTCCCCGCAAACCTCGACATGCAGCCGTTTCTTTCCGTCCCGGTAGGCGACCGCCTCGGCCGTTAGGCCGTATTCGGCGACAAGGCGTTTCACATCGCTCTCGATACGGCGCTCAAAGCGCATATCCGCCGACAGCTCGACGGCCTCGGCGTCGAGCAGTTCGGACAGTTGTCCGTATTGCCGCGACAGGAGCTCCCTGCTCTCCTTGTGCTCGCCGTTTCGGATCTTGCGCTCGCGCCCGGCGCGAAGCGAGAACGTGACGCAGGCGCAGAAAGCGTCCATCTGCTTACATCGGGAACGAACCGACGTACAAAAGTCCGACGGTTCCGCTTTTCCGCGCGCGATGATTTTTCGGATGCTGCCGCGGTCGGCCGCGATCTCTTTATAGCAGAGCGTCCAGTTCTCGCATTTGCCGCAGACCGTCTCGCACGCCGTAGCGAAGAGCTCCGTTTCGTTGACCTCCTCGCCTCCGCTCTCCTCCTGAATGGTTTTGGCGATGTCCTCGTAAGCCTCGGCCAGCCCGTGAAGCTTGGCCTGCATGTGCCGCCGCAGCCGTTCTTCATAGTTCGACTCGGCCTCCGGCGTGCGGCCTTTCGGCAGCAGCGCTGTAAGAACGTCCGGCAGCAGGATAAAAATCGCGGCGGCCGCAAGCCCTTCGGCGATTGCGCCGTACATGCGCACCTCCTGCGGCAGAATCAGCACGATCAGCGCGCTCACACCCGTGAACATCAGCGACGAGACGAGCTTATTTCTCCGCGTCACCGCGCCGGCCGTCAGTCCGGCCGCCGCATACAGAGCGGTATAGATCGGGCTGACGGCCGTGGTCAGATCCATCGACAAACCGACAATCAGCCCCGTCACCACGCCTCCGTAAACGCCCGAGGCGTAAGCCGCGGCGATCACGGCCGTGCCCGCGGCGATCCTTCCTACCGATATCTGCCAGCTTCCGATGGAAACGGCCGGAAACGACGAAAAGCACAGCGCCAGCAGCGTAAAAACCGCCATCATCCGCTTTTCCTTGTCAAACGGCGTTTCCACCTGCCGCCCCGTGTTTCCAAAGGCATAAGAAAACATGCAGGCGGCGACGCAGGAGAGCAACAGCTCCGCCGCGTAGAGCAGCGTCGTCAGCGCCGTACCGCCGGAGGAGATCCGCCAGATCAGCCCCGTAGAGCCGACGGCCGCCAGGGTCGAAAGCGCGGCGAAGGCATAGGAGCGCGTATGAAACACCTGCCGGAGAATCAGTTTCAGCATCAGCGAAATCATCGACGCCGCGATGTAGCGCACGCCGTTGGCGCTGTTCCAAACCGTGCAGTAGCCGATCAAGACCCCGGCAAAAGCCGCCAACAGCCGCTTGTTTTTGTGCTGCGACTGCAAAAATGAGACGCCGAACGGCGCAAAATTGCCGTAAATCATCGCCCGTGACAGCAAAAAGCCTGCGGCCGCGACAGCGCCGAGCGTTACCGCTTCATATGTAAAATGTCTCCGCGCGCGCGCGCCGTCCCCCCGCTCCCTGCCTGTCCCGATTTCCGCTTCCAGTAACCTCATGATCGACCATGCCTTTCCGATTCATTTCGCGCCCCGTCTCTGCTTCCCTGCGTCCGACAGGCGGGGAATATTTTCCGCCTGTATATCATATATGCTGCGGGGTGTTCCTTTTTGTCGCAAAGCATAGGCCGATTTTTTTTTCGCTTCGCCGGTTTTTCGGCAAATCCGACAAATCCCCGCCCTTATCCGTCTATCCATAAGGTCTTATCGGTCCATGGAGAGTGAAAAAACGTCTTGTTCCCCCTCATGCGGAAGAGCTGGCCATAAAAAAACGCCCCGGCGGATCAAAACTGTCCGCCGGGGCGCGCTGGGAATCGGGGTCATTTATGATATTTCGTATGGTTGAGGATTGAAAACGCGCGGTAAAGCTGTTCCAGGAGCATGACGCGGGCCAGATGATGCGGAAAGGTCATCTCCGACATCGACAGCAGCAGATCGGCCCGCTGTTTTACGCTCTCGCAAAGGCCGTTTGAGCCGCCGATCAGAAAGCAGAGACGGCTGTCCCCGCCGCTCGCCAGCGAATTCAGCTTCGCGGCGAACGCCTCGCTCGTCATCCGCCTGCCCTCCGGAGAAAGCGCGACAAGATACGCGCCCTTTGGAACCGCCCGACCGATCGCTTCTCCCTCGGCCGTCAGCGCGCCGGCGATCTCCTGCGGGGTCTGAACCGGCCGCTCCGCCAGCTCGACAACCGCCAGCGCGGCGGACGGGCGCAGCCGCTTGATATATTCTTCACAGGCGGCCAGATAGTGTTTTTCTTTCAGTTTGCCCACGCAGATGAGCGTAATCGACATCATTCCGTTTTGTCCCCGCGGTCTCTGATCTCGCTGTCCACTGTCCCGCCGGGTGACGGCGAACGGTTCAGCTCATGGTCTGCGCGGACATATTCCGTAAAGATCACCACCGACATCCGCAGGTACGGCAGCAGATAGAGCGCGACGATAAACACCGTCAGCGAGCAGGCGATATACCAGCCGATAAAGCTGAGCGCCAGCAGGATAAATTCCAGCGCATGGCCGCGCATGACCCGCCACGAGCGGTATGCGGCGGAAAACGGGCTGAGCGCGTCGTCGTCTACAAAATAATACTGCGTCAGCAGCAGCTTGACGCTGAGCAGCGCATAGACTAACAGCAGCACGGCGCAGATGCCGACGGCTCTGAAATCAACAAGCGACCAGTTGAGCGACACGGCCGCCAGACCGGCCGTCAGTTGGTCGCTGAAATCGGCCAGTACGGCGTTCGCCGTGCTGAGCAGATAGCTTGAAGGCACTGTGTAGAGCGGAACCGTCAGCACCGCGAGCGCAACCGTATACAGAAAATATTGAAAGACCCGTTTCAGTTTTTCTCCGTCGGCGAACCACAGGAAAATATCGGCGATCCGCGCCTCTTTGCGGCGCACAAGCTTCAACAGATACTCCGTAATGCCCAATGAAAGCGGCAGCAAAAACAGCCCCGCCAGCAGGCTCAGCAAAATCGCGAGCAGGTCTATCCGAAAAACCCACACCGAAATCACCCAGCCCACGCCGAGCTTCTCTGTCAGACCCGCAAAAACCGACGACAGCGCGAACGCCGTGATCGTTTCCAGCACGAGCAGCAAAATCAGCCGGAAGAAGACGGGAGCCATCACCTGTTTTGCAATATATTTCGTCGTTTTAATCACATGAGACTTTTTCATATGCCGTTTACCCGCCGCATTCTATCAAATTCCGTATAATACAAACGCCTGTCCGGCCGATAAACGGCCGGACAGCGGCGTCTGTTTCAGGCCCGGCCGCCCTTATGGGGCTCAGCCTGCCTTGTGATGCTTTAAATTCCCGGCGAATTCGGATCCGGCGCGCTCGTGGTCTCAACCACAGGCACATCCTCACCTGTCGTCCCCGACGCGACCGGCGAATCCGTTTCCGGAGGCGTTGTCACCGGCGGTTCCGTCACCGGGGGCTCTGTCACCGGCGGATCGGTCACAACCGGCTTCGGTCCGACCTTCGTCAGCCCGTTGTAGGCGCTGTATTTGCTGGTGTTGATCTTGACTTCGTTTTGCAGGACACCGTCCACATAAATCTGCTTGTACAGTTCCACCTTGTAGCCGGGCATCCCCGAACGGATCTTCTTCTCCGCGCCGGGCGCGAGCGTCAAATCCTCCTCAAACTTCATCTCCTGCATATATGTTTCAAGAACCACGGAACGGAATTTAATCGTACGGTTGGCGGGCCGAGTCTCTTTCCCGTAAATTGAGATGGTCAGCGTCCCGTTTTTGGCGCTGGACACAATTTTGATGGGCTCTTCGGTATTGTTGCGGAACACATAGTCGAGCGAACCCCAATAGACCGTAGCATCCATACCCAGATCGATATAAGAAACTTTATAGGCGTGTACATAACGGGAAACCTGATCGAGTTCGGCTTTGAGCGCCGCAGCGTAAATCGTCGAGGTCACCTGACAGATACCGCCGCCAAGGCCTTCCTGCATACCGCCGTTCTGGAAAACGGTTGCGGGCAGATAGCCCTTCTGAGCCGTGCGTTCGCCCACAACACGGTTGAATGAGAACGTCTGTCCCGGAAGAATAATATTTTCATTCACCGCGGCCGTCGCTAAGCCGACGTTGACCGTTCTGTTCTTTTCGGCCGTGTTGTAATAGGTGATCTGTTGGCCGAGCAGATCCTTGAAATATTTCTGCGGAAGCGTCTCCGCCGTAACCTCCGGAAGGATTTCCTGCTTCATAAAGGTCTTCTCAGTCCATGTACCTTCGGTCAGCTCTTTGCGGATCAGCTCTATGTCAATGTCATAGCCGACGACATGGTCGACGACGATCGTATTTTTATTTTCATCCACGTCGTAATATGCGTCCGCCGGCTCGCAGTAGATCATGGTATACAGCTCGTCCAGATCGGGGATCTCCGGGGCTTCCTTGGTGGTGCTGACGGTGATCGTATCGTAGCGGTGCGCGTCGAGCGCCGCCTTGACCGAATCCGCCAGCGCCGCTTTGTCGAATACGGTGCGCTCGGAACCGCGGTAGAACGTGACGCCGCCTTCGATCAGCTCATACTCCGTGTCGGAACCGGTATCGACGTTGACCGCCAGCTCGTCGATCTTCTTGGTGATATACTCATCGTTGTAAACGCTTCCAGGTTCGCCCTGCGCTTCGAGCACCGTTTTGTACTGCCCAATCAGAGCGGTATCGTAGCCCTTGCTCTTCATATAGGATTCCAGCTCGTCATAGTCGACGGGCGCGCCGGCCTCGTTCAAATCCAGTTTGACGGAGACGCCGTCCGCCTCAATCGTCAGCGTTTTATCCTTGCGCATGTCGGCGATATAGCTGTTGACGAGCATTACGACCTCGTCCCCGCCCGACACCGAGGTTGAAATCGCCCCCGGCTCCGTTCCGTCGGCCGGGTCGGAGAACGAGTCTTTCAGCTCGCCGACCAGCCATATGCCCAGCAGAATCAGCAGAACGGCTGATATGGAAAGGAGGACGATCAGCGTAATTTTTGGCATCGCAGTCTTTTTTTTGCTCATATTCTATCTCCATTTGTCTTTTTTACATCATTTTACAATTTTTGGCAGCTAAAACAATTCGATTTCTCTGTGTTATTATTATAACAGCCTATGCCGTAAAAATCAATTACAGAGCGCTTACAAAGCGGAAAATTTTTGGAAACAAACTGTGACTGCTGCAAACGTGTCCGGGCGGCGGCAGCGGCTGACGAAGGCATTGTGTGCGCGGATGATCGCAGCGCGGGTTTATCAAAAAAACGCCGCCGGATGAAGAGACAACACCGCGCCAAATATTTTGCCAATAAGTAGTGGAAAAATGTCTGTTTCTATGGTATAATGAAGCTGTATACGGAGGGCGATCCCTCCGTCCGCCCAGCAGCCACACGGGAAATTCCGTTTTCAAAGCCTTTCCGGGCGTCCCGTACCCATTTTTCAGTTGTGAAAAGAGGTTTTTCCATGTCCTGCGTCCTGTCGGTCGACATCGGCGGCTCCAAGCTCGCCGCCGGAATCGTCGGCGCCAACGGCGCCGTGCTGAGCCGAACCGTGCGGCCGCTTCCGGCCGAGATCGATACGGCGCGGCTTTCCAAGATCATTGCCGGCGCGATTCAAGAGGTGTCCGCCGGTCTGCTCCCTTCGGCCGTGGGCGTTACCGTGCCTGGCCTGTGCGACGCGGAGACCCGCATCTGGCGGTATGCGCCGTTTTCCGGCATCTCCGACTTTGCCGTCGGCGAACTGCTGCACGGCCTCACCGGTCTGCCGGTATTCGCGGAAAACGACGTCAACGCCTGCGCGCTCGCCGAGCGGCGCTTCGGCGCCTGCCGCGACGTCTCCGACTATCTCTGGGTCACCGTCTCCAACGGAATCGGCGGCAGTCTGTTTCTCAACGGCCGCCTCTATACCGGCTCGTCCGGCAACGCCGGCGAGATCGGACATATCCGCGTCGCCGAAAACGGCCGGCTCTGCGGCTGCGGCAGGCGCGGGTGTCTGGAAGCAGAGGCTTCCGGCCGCGCCATCGCGGCAAAGTATCAGGAGCGGACAGGCGCCGCCTGCTCGGCCAAAGAGATCGCCGCCGCCGCGAAAGCGGGCGATCACGAGGCGCGGGCCGTTTATGACGAGGCGGGCTTTTTGATCGGAAAGGCGGTCTCCGCCGCGGTCAATCTGCTCAATCCCGCGGCCGTCGTTTTCGGCGGCGGCGTATCGATGGATTTTTCGCTGCTGGAAACAGGGCTGCGGCGTGCGGCGGCGGAATTGATCTTTTCCGCCGCAAACGAGGGCGTGCGCTTTGTGCAGACGGCGCTCGGCTACGACGCCGCGCT
>QAMX01000163.1 GCA_003149835.1 Clostridiales bacterium | reverse complement strand
CTTTTCGTGCCCGCCCTGCGCCGCCCACGGCAGAGTGAGCGCACGGGAGCCGGTTGGCTTTTACCAAAACCAACCGGCTCCCATGTTTTTCAGAGTTGACAATTGATTGTATCCACTCAGTCCTGCTTAAACACTTTATCCAGCTCCGCCTGCATCAGCGACTGATACGTCTCGGCCGCGGCGCGCGGCGTCAGCGTTCCCTTATACACCGCGTCATAGAACTGGTAGCGGGTAATCTGGTACATCTCCTCGCTGCACTTGGCGATGTTCATCATCGCGTTCGGCAGGCAGTACTCAAAAAGCATCTCGATTGAGCCTTCATCGTTCTGCAAGCTTTCGGCGATATAGTCCTTATATTCGTCGTAGTCGCAGACCGCTTTGCCGATTTCGTTCATGATATAGGCGCTCTTTTCCCAATCCTGATTCGTGCTCATGCAGACATAAACGTCCGTATCGACAAAGTTCATGATGTAGTTATCCGCGTCGGGGCCCTTCGGGATCGGCAGCAGACCGACCGGATCTTCCATATTGAACGTTCCGTCTTTGCCGAAGTTCGGGCCATACAGCCCCGCAAAGCCGCACAGACCGGCATAGAAGTTGTTGCGGCGGTCGCCGCGAGAGGCAACGGCGTCTCCTTCCAGCGAAAGTTGGATAAACGGGTCGCCGGAAATGGAGTTCATAAATTCCAAAGCCTTGACAATGCGCTCAGAGCCGAGATTGGCTACCCATTTTCCGTTCGCCTCGTCAAAGATAATCGGGCCGTCGCCGTTGGACCAGACCTCGTTGCCGTCGCAGTCGAGCGCAACGCCCCAGTAGTCGTTGATCCCGTCTCCGTCGGTGTCGGCGGCAACCTTCCTGGCGATTTCCAGGAACATCTCATAGGTCCATTCCCCATCTCGTACGGCTTGAAACAGCATTTCGTCAGTATATCCGGCCTTTTCGGTCAGCGCTTTGTTAAACGCATAGCAGTGACCAAACGACATACGGCCGAATTTACCCGACATATCCACGCCCCAGGTATGACCCTGAAAATCGGAAAGATGCGTGTAATACTGGTTGAAGTTTTCTTCATTGTTGAGTTCTAACCCCGCCGCCGCAACTTCCGGCGTGTCAAGCGGCCGCAAACCGTTATTCACAGCCAGCGGAATCCAGATAAACTGGCGGCAGCGAATGAAGTCGGCAAGGTTGTTGCCGCTGGTCAACGCCGTTAGATAGGGTTCGATTTCCGGATCGCTTCCGCTCGCCGGACTATTGAAATTGATCGTACAACCGAGGCGTTCTTCGATATCGGCGTAAATCTCTTTTAACGCCTCGCCGTTCTCCGTCCCCTCCTCCGGGACAAATCCATGGGACTCACCGAGGAAGAATTCATAACCGTTCACGTCAATGGCCTGCGGTGTTGTGGCAGGGTCTGTCGAAAGCTCTGTGGAGGAATCCGGCGCCGCGGTCGTCTGCTGCGAGTCAGGAGCCGTCGTCTGCTCCGCCTCCCCCGTCTCGCCGCACGCGGCGAACAGACCGGTCAGCATCAGCACGGCGAGCATCAGCGCTGTGATACGTAGCTTCTTGGGCATACTATTTCATTCCCCTTTCTTTATTGCGCGTCATTTTATCGAAATCAAATAGAACGCGCAATCATTGACGTCATTATAACCTCCTTCCCCCAAAAAGTCAACCCTTTTCTTCGCTCTTTATTCGATATTTTTTGTGCATTTTCACATGCATCCGGTTTTTTATCCGCGGTATGCGGCGCGGCGGTTCGGACAGTCGATCCGCGGGCACAGCTCGCAGTTTTCATACGCCTCGTCGCTGGAAAAGAAAATGCCGGAAACCGATTTGGTCGGCAGCATCAGGAAGCTTTCTTTCAGGGTAACGCCGATTTGCTCCGCGCCGCCGCCGAGGATTGCAAACAGCTTTGTCTGTTCCGAGATCGGCCATTGCGGCAGAGACCCCGGATTGAGCGCAGACATATGCTTGGCGCCCTGAAAGTAGCGGCCGCGCACCACGCCGGCCAGCTCCCGGCGCGCCTTTTCCAGCAGCATCAGTTTTAGCTTATCCGCCCAGTACTGTTCCAGGCCGTCCGTCAGGCTCAACGACCATTCCTCGGCCTCCGTGCCGCAGGTTGCGACAAACGGAACGACAAAATGGCAGCCCGACAGTTTTTCCGCAACGAACGGCGCGGTGATCTCCACGCCGTTGAGAGAGATGCCCGTCTCCGTAGACAGCACCGGCTCTACGGCGTAAACCGCCTTTGGGTTCGCAACCGCCATACAGGCCGCCAGCAGCTCTTCCGCAAGCTCCGTCAGCCCTTCGTCCCCTTCCGGAACGCCGAGATTGCGAAGGACCTGATCTCCATCCAGCGTAAATTTCAAGTTTTGAATGATTTCCATAGAAATATCCGTTCCACCCTTCCGGCTGCGCGGCGCCGCCGGCGCCCGCCGTTGTTTGTGGCTTCATCATATCACATTCCCCGTCAAAAGAAAAGAGCTCTTCTGTCTTTTTCAAAAAAATACCCGGCGATTTGCGATTCAGCCGATACGCGGCGCGCGGCGTCTCTCTCCGAACGGCCGTCTCCGGGTTGCGCGCCGCGCCGGAACATGGTATAATGAAGATACCGGCTGAGACCGGTATCTTATATAGGTTGAAAAAGACCTTTGTCATGCCGTTTTCGCGCCAAGCGCCCGCGCCGCCGCGATCAACGGCTTCGCTGTTTTTCTGTTTTGAAAGGACGAATTTGATATGAACAAGCTCGCCCGCGCGCTCAGCTCCGCCGCCGTGCTCTTCTTTATGCTGATGACGTATCTATCCGGCGCCGCGCTCTTTATGCTCGGCTGCGGTTATGTGACCGCGCGAACCGACAACAAAGCCGCGGCCTCTGATTACACGCAGACCAACGCGTTCCGCCGCGCCACGCGCGAATCCTTCGACGCGCTCTATGAAGCCGTGACGACCGGCGAGCCGCCCCAAGGAATCAGCGACGACGTCGCATATTTTGCCTACGGGCTGGACACCAATATCCTGTACTGCTCGGATCCGTCGGTCGGGGACATCCCGGCGTTTGAGGAAAAATATGCGGCCGGCGGCGCTTACGTGTATTTCTGCCGCTATTCCTCGGATGTTTTTCGCGGCGTCAACGCCGTCAGCGGCCGAAACGTCTCCTTTGAATATTCCTATGTCAATGCGGCGACGGCCGTGCTCGACGGCGTTCAGCGCAATTACGCCGGCACGGCGCTCATCGTCGCGGTTCTGCAACCGGTGCATGTCGGTTTTGACGGTTACGGCGCGGCGCGCTTGGAGGCGTTTATCCTCCGCAACGGCGTCTCCGGCTTTTTCGTTTTGCTCGGCCTCTTTCTCCTCTCGTTCGCCGTTGTGCTCGCCAACGGACCGCGCCGGCGGCGCATCGACCGGCGCATCGCCGACGCCGTCGCGTGGCTGTATCTCGAGCTCCGGTTCGCCGCGCTCGGCGCGGTGCTGCTGCTGTGCGTCCGCTCCTGGTCGTTTCCGCCCGACTACCGCTTTACGGCGGTCATTGCGCTGCTTTTGGTTCCGGCGCTCTATGTCCTCCGCTGCAATGTCAAATACAACGGCGGCAGCGCTTTTTTCAAGCGCAGCGCATTATACCACCTCTTTCTCTTTATCCGTTCACAGTTCGACGCCGTCGTGCCGCTCACGAGTATGCAGCGCGGCGTGCGGATGCGGGCGGTCCGTCTCGCGCTGTTCGGCCTCGCGCTTCCGCTGCTGCTGTTTTTTGCTGCCGATCTCGTCTTAGGCTCCGGCGCCGTCCGGCTGATGATCCCGTTCTACCTGTTCTATTTCGCCGTTTTATTCGCTCTCTTCTATAAAAAATACGCCGAGCTCGTCAACGGGCTCTCCGAGCTTGAACGCCTGAGCGCGCTGCTCCCGCTCGGCGAACGCATCCCCGACAGCGGGCTCGACGAATCCGATCCGCTCTATCCGCTCGCCAAAAACATCAACGCCATCGACGAAGCCGTCAACGCGCAGGCGGAGATGAAATTTAAGCATTCGCACAAGAAGCTCGCGCAGCTGTCCGGCTCGATCAGCGAATTAAAAGAGCAGCTCCGGCAGCTGGACGAAAACGTGCGCGCCGCTAACGCCGCGTCGGACGGGGCGAGCTATCCGCTCGATATCTATGTCAGCATCAAGCGCCTGACGCAGATCGCCGATACGATGTTTGACACGGTGATGCAGAATCTGCCCGTGACCGCGCCCGTGCTCAAACGGATGGATCTCCTCCCCGTCCTCGACGAAGTGACCCACGCGCGCCTGCCGGAGATGAGCGCCGCACAGATCACCATCGACGCGCGCCTGCCGTCGTCGCCGGTGCTGATTACCGCCGACCCCCGCCACATCCGCGCCGTCCTCGATATCCTCTACGGGAATCTGGCCATGTATGCGCTCGCCGGCTCCACCGTCGACATGCAGATCCGCAAGGAGGGCGACGCATGGCGGTTCGTCATGGTCAATACGGTCTCGCCGGCCGTGAGCGCCGAAAGCGCGCCGAACAAGATCTCCACCGGCTTGGCGCTGGCGCGGGAATATCTGGCGCTGAACGGCGGCTCGATCGAATATTCCGGCAAAGATAACCGCTTCGGCGTCTCGTTTGTGCTGCCGGCCGCGCACTGACCGCAGCCCGTGCCGTTTTTGATGCCGGAGAGAAAAATCTCCTCCGAATCCGGGGCGCGATATATTTACTTTTGCCTCCGAATAGTGTAAAATATAGACAGTTGAAAACGCGCCTCGCGGCGGCGCGCGTCTGTTTTTGCCGCCGCGCTTTCCGCGCCGCAGAGACAACCTGAAAAGGCGCCGGCGGCGGCGTTCGCCGTATCGAAGATCGGCGCTAAAAACAAAGAAAGGTTCGTTTTGCTGAAATGATCGAATCCATTGGGCCGTCTACATATGAAGAATACGACCGTTTCATCGCCTCGCACCCGCGCGGCCATTTCATGCAGACGCGCATGTGGGGCAAGCACAAGTCGAGCTGGCAGTGGGAGGGGCTTTTGCGGCGCGACGCCGGCGGTAAGGTGACGGGGGCTTTCGCCGTCATGCTGCGGCGCGTCCCCGGAACGCCGTATTCGATGATGTACGGCTGCCGCGGCCCCGTCTGCGACGCGGAGGATCTGGAAACGGCGCGGGAGCTGCTTGAAGGCGCGAAAGCGCTCGCGAAAAAGCGCCGCTGCTATATTTTAAAGGTCGACCCCGACATCAAATCCGACAACGCGGCCTTCGCCGCGCTTCTTGCAGAGCTGGGCTTTACGCCGCCGCCGGATCACAAAAACTTCGAGTCGATTCAGCCGCGCTACGTTTTCCGGCTCGACATCGACGGGCGCACCGAAGAGAACCTGCTCAACGCCTTTGAATCGAAAACGCGCTACAACATCCGGCTCGCGCAGCGCAAGGGCGTGGTCGTCCGCGTCTGCGGCGACGAAGCGGTGGATGATTTCAGCCGCATTATGAACGAGACCGGCTCGCGCGACCATTTCATCGTCCGTTCCGCCGCCTATTTCCGCTCGCTGCTCGCCTGCCTCGGCGACAACGCCCGGCTTTATATGGCGTATCACGACGACCGGCCGATCGCGGGGACGATCGCCATCCGTTTCGCCGGCAAGGTCTGGTATCTCTACGGCGCTTCTTCTAACGAGGGGCGCAACCTGATGCCCAACTATCTCCTGCAATGGGAGATGATCCGCTGGGCGCTCGACTCCGGCTGTTTTCTCTACGATTTCCGCGGCGTTTCCGGCGACCTGTCGCCGGACAACCCGCTGTATGGGCTGTACCGTTTCAAAAAGGGCTTTACCGGCGAGTTTACCGAGTTTGTCGGCGAATACGATTACGTGCTGAAACCGTGGGTCGTCTCCGCGGTCAAGAGCGGCCGCAAACTGCTCAGCACGGCGCGAAAAATGAAACGGGCGGTCACGGGGATCGGCGCCCCGAAAAAGAAAGACGGCGGCGCGGAATAGGAACGGAGGATATTTGACGGAAGCGGGGAAACGGATATGGCGAAATTTTTGGTCGTCGAGCGGCAAAAGGTCCGCAACAACATCAAAAAAGTGCGGCAGCGCGCCGGCGCGGCCGTCGTCTACGGCGTGTTAAAGGGAAACGCCTATGGCTTCGGCCTGTTGGAAATGGCGGACATGCTGCGCGACGAGGGGATCTCGCGTTTCGCCGTCACCGAGCCGCGCGACTTAATCGTGCTGCGCAACTCCGGCTTTGTCGACGAGGAAATCCTCGTCATGCGCTCCACCTCGATCCCCGAGGAGATCGAAAAGCTGATCGAATACAACGCCGTCGCCACCATCGGCTCCTACGACGCGGCCGTGGCCTTAAACGGCATCGCCGAAAAAAACGCCACCAGCGCCGACGCGCACATTGAAATCGACACGGGGATGGGGCGTTACGGCTTTCTGCCCGAAGAGGCCGACAAGGCCGTCAACGTTTTCAAATACTTCTCCTCGCTCAATATCACCGGCATGTATACGCATTTCAACAAAGCCTTTTCCAGCGGCAAGGCGACAAAGGCGCAGTTTGACAGCTTTATGGGCGTCGTCGCGGCGGTGCGGCAGGCCGGCTTTGACCCGGGAACGCTGCACGCCGCCAACTCCTCGGCGCTGATGAAATACCCCTATACGGTGCTCGACGCCGTGCGGGTCGGCTCGGCGCTGACCGGCCGCGTCGCCGCCAAGGGCAGCTTCGGGCTTGCAAGAGCCGGATATGCCGAAAGCAATATCGTCGAGATCCGCTGGCTGCAAAAAAATCAGACCGTCGGCTACGGCGGCGACTATAAATGCCGGAAAAGCACGCGCATCGCCGTCGTGCCTCTGGGCTATGCCGACGGCTTCTGCACCGAAAAGCAGCGCGACATGTTCCACCTGCAAAACAGCCTGATGGCCTGTATGAGCGCGATTAAGGCGTGGATGACCGGCAAGCGCCTGTCCGTCAGCGTCGGCGGCCGGCCGGCCTATGTGCTCGGTCATGTCGGTATGCAGCATACGGTCATCGACGTAACGAATATCGAATGCGCCGTCGGCGACCCGGTGCGTTTTGAGGTCAATCCCATCGTTGCGGGCGCCATGCTCCCCAAAAAATATGTCTGACCCTCAGACCCCGCTGTATACGGCGCTCTGCGAATACGCGGCGGCGCGCCCGCTCCGTTTTCATATGCCCGGCCATAAGGGTCTGCCGGTGTTCGACGGGGCCGTATCGGCCGAGCAGCTCGATGTGACCGAGCTGCCGGAAACCGGCTGCCTGTATGAGGACGCGCCGCCTTTTTCCGAGGCGAACCGTCTCTTCGCCGCCGCGTGGAACGCGCCGCAGGCGTTTGTGCTCGCCGGCGGGGCGACGCTGGGGATTCAGGCCATGCTCCGCTGCGCGTTCGCCGGTCAGGAAAACCGCCGGCTGCTCTGCGACCGCGGCTGTCACAAAAGCGTTTATCACGCGATGGCGCTCTGCGATCTCCTGCCGGAGTATCTGTTCTGCGATCGTTCCGGCGTCCCGCCGTTTGCGGAAACGGGCGCCGATTTCGATATCAAAAGCCTTGACGAAGCGCTCTCTTGGAGCGGCGCGAGAGCCGTCGCCGTCACCTCGCCGACCTATTACGGTGTCGTCCGCGACATTGAGGCGATCGCCGCCGTAGCACACCGGCACGGGGCGCTGTTGCTCGTCGACGAGGCGCACGGGGCGCATTTTCCGTTTCTCGCCGGCTGCCGTTCCGCCGTTTCGGCCGGCGCGGACATGGCCGTCTGCTCGCTGCATAAGACGCTGCCCGCGCTCGGCGGCGCGGCGCTGCTGACCGCAGCCGGAGATGTGAACGGCGACGAAGTCCGCCGCGCGCTGGCGTTTTTCGGCTCTTCCAGCCCCTCTTTCCTGATCGCCGCCTCGGCCGACGCGGCGCGAGCGCGCATGGAGACGTCGCGCGAGGCGCTCGCGGCGCTCGTACGGCGTCTCGACCGGCTCAGAGCCGCGCTTGTGCAGCAGGGCGTTTTTGTCCCGCTGACCGCTCCGTTGGCCGCAGGCGGCAAAACGGATCCGCTGCGCCTCACCGTCTGCACCGCTCCGGCCGGACTGTCCGGCGTCGAAGCGGCCAAGCGGTTCGCCGCCAAGGGGATTTGCTGTGAAATGAGCGACCGTGAAAACGTCGTTTTCATCCTCTCCGCCGCCGATACGGCCGAAACCGTCGCGGCGCTGGAAGCCGCTCTCCTGTCGACGGCGCGCGAACTCTTGCCCGCCGCCCCGCTCCCGCCGAGCGGCGGCTCGACCGCCTGCCGGCCGCTGACCGCCTGTTCCCCGCGCGAAGCGTGGATGGCCGCCTCTGAGGCCGTTGCCGTTGCCGAGGCCGAAGGCCGCGTCTGCGCGGAAACCGTCGGCCGCTATCCCCCGGGCATTCCCCTGATCGCCCCGGGCGAAATCGTCACCGCTGAAATCCTCGCCGCCCTGCGCGCCGACCCCGCGGCTTATCCGCAGCGGCTCTGTGTGCTCCACAGCGTCCCCTGAACGCCGTTTTGGAGCCGCCGAAAAGAAGGCGGCGCATTTCAGAAAGGAGCCGCATGATGAAAAACAGCTGTTCCGTGTGGTCCAATTATTTTTGTGAATTGTCCCCTGAGCAGAGAATCGACGCATTTTTGGAATGCGGCTTTACCTGTTCGGAATTTTCAGACGAGGACGGAGCGATTCTTCTCCAACGCGGCTCCGGCGAAGCCGAGGGCGCGAAGCTGAAACGGTATGCCGACGAGCGCGGCTTTGCCTTTCCACAGGGGCATCTGCTCCTGTCCGCCGACATTTGTAACCCGGATTCCGTCGATGTGCTGAAAAACTGGCTCGACCTGTTTTTGTCGCTCGGGATTCGTTCGGCCGTGCTTCACGCCGCCGGCGGAGCAGATCTGACGGCGGAGCAGCGATTTGAAAGGCGTATCGCCGCGCTCCGCGCTTTGGCCGCCTACCTCCGCGGCACCGATCTCACGATCTGTCTGGAAAATCTGATGCACGAAACCTGTCCGAGAACCTCGGCCGATCTGATGCGTTATATCGACGCGGCCGGCGGCGACCATCTCGGCATCTGTCTCGACACCGGCCATCTAAACGTCTGCCGCTGTCAGTACGGAGTCGCTGAAACGCAGCGGGAGTTCATCCAAAACTCCGGGGCTCGTCTCAAAGCGCTCCATATCGCCGATAACGACGGCTCCTCAGATCAGCATCTGATGCCCTACGGCCGCGGCTGTGTCGATTGGGGCGAGGTGATGGCTGCGCTCGGCGAAACAGGTTACAGCGGATTGTTTAATTTGGAAATTCCCGGCGAATGCTGTGCGCCGTTGGAGCTGAAAAAAATCAAGCTTCGCTATATCGGCCGGATGTGCGCATACATGCTCGCCTCCCGCTGACGGCAGCGCGCGCCGCCGAACCGGCCGCTCGTTGGTGATATTGAAGGCTGGGGCGTTTGAAAAAAACGCCCGCGGATTTCGCCGCCGCAGCCGCCCCGCAGTACACCTTCTCTCTTTATTCAGCGTCGCATTTGCCCGTTTGAACAGGGTTTCCTATATATCACAAATCATACGCCGGCGCGCCGCCCTGGCGGCGCCCGACGTGCGACGGAAAGGAACGGTTTATCTTATGAAACTCGTGCTTGCGATCATCAACCATGACGACGCGCACGTCGTCGTTCACAACCTGACGAAGGAAGGCTTTCTGGTCACCAAGCTGTCTACGACCGGCGGCTTCCTGATGGTCGGAAACATGACGGTTCTGATCGGCGTGCCCGACGACAAGGTCAACACCGTCATCAAGATCATCGACAAATATTCCAAGAGCCGCAAACAGGTCATGCCGAGCATGTCCGAGATCGGTCTGGAAATGTACCCGTCGATGCCGGTCGAGGTCACCGTCGGGGGCGCGACCGTCTTTGTGCTGAGCGTAGACCGCTACGAAAAGGTATGATTCCGCCGGGCCTGCGCCGCAGGCTGCGCGGCAACGCCGCCGTTTGGCAGCTCGTCGAGGCCGCCGCCGGCGGCGCGCCGCTCCACGCCTGTATCATCAGCGGCGCCTCCGGCACCGGCAAAAAAACGGCGGCGCGCCTGCTCGCGCAGGCGCTTGTCTGCACAGCCGCGGGCGAAACGCGCCCCTGCGGCGTCTGCGCGGCCTGCCGCAAGGCGGAGAAGGACATTCATCCCGACATCATCACGCTGTACCGCGACAATAAGACCGGGTACAGCGTCGACGCCGTCCGCGCGGCGCGGCAGGCGCTCTATATCATGCCCAACGAGGCGGCGCGCAAGGTCTATATCTTTGCGGACGGCGATTTTCTGCTCCCCGCCGCGCAGAACGCGATGCTGAAAATGCTCGAAGAGCCGCCCGCCTACGCGCTCATTATTCTGCTCTGCGAGGATCCCGCCTCTCTGCTCGAAACCGTGCGCAGCCGCTGTACCGAGGTGCGCACAGAGCGTCTGCCCGACAGCGAGCTGCGCGCGCTGCTCGCCGAACGCGTCGACGCCTCCCCAGAGGAAATCGACGCGGCCATCCGCTCGGCCGCCGGTTCGGCCGGCGCGGCGACGGCGTTTTTAGCCGGCGTGCCGGAGACGGAGCGGATCGCGGCGGACTGCTGCGCGGCTCTGGCCGCAGCCGACGAGGCGGCGCTCTACACGGCGTATTTTGCCGCTGAAAGACTTTCGCGCGACGAGCTGGAAGCTGTCTTCGGCATGGTCGCCGCCGTTGTCGGAGACGCCTTGGCGCTCCGCTCCGGCGCGCAGACTCCGGCACTGCCGCAGTTTTCCGAGGTTGCGCAGCGGCTGCGCGCCGCGTTTTCCCCCGAACGCTTGAAGCGGATCTACGATCAGGCGCGAAAGGCCTACGACCACACAGCGCTGTATCTGACGCCGGGCAACCTGCTCGCGGCCACGGTCGCGGAGCTGTTCGGCGCGGTGACGGCGCGCCTAAAATAGCACACACGTTGGAGGAAACACATTGACTGAGATCATCGGCGTCCGATTCAAGGATATCGGAAAGGTATATTATTTCGACCCGCAGGGGATTCCCACGCAGGTCGGCCAAAAGGTCATCGTCGAGACTGCGCGCGGCGTCGAGCTCGGCGAGGTCGCCCTTGCGAACAAAATGGTGGAGGACAAGGAAATCGTCTCCCCGCTCAAAACGCTGGTGCGCATCGCCACCGACGAGGATCTGCGCTGCGCAGAGCTGCATAAGCAGAAGGAAAAGGAAGCGTTCGCCATCTGTAACGAGTGCATTGAGAAGCACAAGATCGACATGCACCTCGTCGACGCGGAGTATACGTTCGACGGCTCAAAGCTGATGTTCTACTTCACGTCGGACGGCCGCGTCGATTTCCGCGAGCTGCTCAAAGAGCTGGCGCGTATTTTCCGCACCCGCATCGACCTGCGGCAGATCGGCGTGCGCGACGAAGCGAAAATGCTCGGCGGCATCGGCATCTGCGGCCGGCCTTTCTGCTGTTCGTCGTTTTTGGAGGAATTTCAGCCCGTATCCATCAAGATGGCCAAGGAGCAGTCGCTGTCGCTGAATCCGATGAAGATTTCCGGCGCCTGCGGCCGCCTGATGTGCTGCCTCAAATATGAGCAGGCCGCCTACGAGGACCTCTCCAAGCGCGTCCCTCCCGTCGGCTCCATCGTAGAGACGCCCGACGGCCGCGGCGTTGTCGCGGAGGCGACGCTGCTCAAAGAGCGCGTCAAGGTGCGGCTCGACCGCTCGCCCGACCAGCCGCCGGCGGAATATGCCGCCGCCGACTGCAAAATTCTCAAAAAATCCCGCGGAGGTTACGACAAGACGGAAAATATCGCCGACGAGACGTAACATTCGTTTTTTCTCCGGCCGGCTCTGTTTGCCCGCGCACAGGCTTTCCGCGCCAAAAGGACTCTATTATGCTATCATCCGCGCGGGGCCGCGGCGCAGCCGTTTCCCCCGCGCGCCGTTTTTGTGCGGGCGGGAGGCGCTCGCTTTTTCCGCGCGGCGCGCGCGATCATCGTTCTATCGTTTGAAAGAAACCCCGCCGGCCGCTTTTATGCGTTCGCCTTTGAAGGCGGCCGCCGGCGACAGGCTTTGAACAGATTGACCCCGCAACCGATATCCAGCTCTTGACAGGATGGTTTTTACGAATGAAATGGGACAACAGCATACTGCGCGGCTACCGGTGGTGCCGTGAAATCAGCGATCTCGATATGAAAGTGCGCCGCGGCCGTCTCGTCGCCTCAACCGCGCGGGACGGGCAGGTGATCGGCGTGGGAACAGGGTCTTCGTCGTTTGTCGGCCTCTGTGAGCTCGCCAAGCGCATGAAGGAGGAAGGTCTCCGCGTCACGGTGATTCCGGCGGCGAGCGAGATCGCGCTCGCCTGCGCGTCGATGGATATTCCCGTAACCTCGCTTTTGTCGGCCCGACCCGACTGGTGTTTCGACGGCGCCGACGAAATCGGCGAAAACGGCGACGTGGTCAAGGGGCGCGGCGGCGGCCTGTACAAGGAAAAGCTGGTGATTGCGGCGGCGAAAAAGCGGTATATCATCGCCGAGGACAAAAAATACGTCGCCAGCGTCGGCGCGGTCCCGGTCCCTGTCGAAGTTTTTCCGCAGGCCGTGCATCTGGCCGAGGAGGGGCTTGCCGCCCTCGGCGCGGTTTCAGTCATGCTGCGCCTCGCCAAATCCAAGGACGGGCCGGTGATCACGGAAAACGGCAACGCGATTTTGGACTGCTTTTTCGCCCGCATCGGCGACGGGCTGGAAAAAGAGATCAAGGCTCTGCCCGGCGTCATCGATTCCGGCCTCTTTCAGGGCTACGGCTTTGAGTTTGTCAGGAGCTGACGGCGTCATCGCCCTTTTTCCGTTTCCGTGTTTCAGCGGCGCGGTTCACGGTTGAAAACGGCTCCGGCCTTGATAGAACCGCGGCGCTCTTCCCGATTTCACTCCCCCGTTACCCAGCTGCGGACGCCCTGTTCTCCGCGCAAAGGAGGTTTCTTGCTTTGACGAAACGACTGACCAAATACGCGCCCATGCTCGTTTTTTGCGCCTTTATCGCCGTATGTTTTCTTGTCAACCTGATCAAGCCCGACGCCGAGATCTCCGAGCTTGAAAACCGCGAGCTGGCGCAGCGGCCTGAGCTGACGCTCAAAACGTTCTTTTCCGGCAAGTTCATGCAGGATTATGAGGCGTATATCACCGATCAGTTTTTTGCGCGCGACACATGGGTCACGGCCAAGGCCTGCGCCGAGCTGGCGCTTTTGAAAACGGATATCAACGGTGTGCTGATCGGCAGCGACGGGCTGCTGGTTCAGCAGTTCGCCGCGCCGGACGCTGAGCGCGTCCGCGCCAACGCCTCGTTTGTCGAAGCTTTCGCCGCTTCGGCCGGCGTTCCGGTCTATTTCACGGTCATCCCCAGCGCGGCGGCTCTTTGGGGCGACCGGCTGCCCGCGAACGCGCAGAATGCCGACCAGCAGGCGTTGATCGAGGAGATCTTCTCCCTCGTCCCGTCGGCGCACACAATCGACGCCTGCGCGGCGCTCTCGGCGCACGTCGACGAGCCGATTTATTTTCAGACCGACCATCACTGGACCTCGCTGGGCGCTTACTACGGCTATACGGCGGCCTGCGAGGCTATGGGACTGGATGCCGCGCCTCTGGGCGCGCCGTTTCTCTCCGAGAGCGGCTTTTTCGGCACCGCTTCCTCCGCCTGCGGCCTGCGGCCCGGCGAGGGCGACTCCGTCGAGCTCTACGTCCCCGCCGAAAACGCCGCCGCAGTCACGGTCTATGAAGGCTCCGGCGAGCGGGCGGCGGCGCTGTACGATATGGACGCGTTTCGTAAAAGCGACAAATACGCCGTTTTCCTCGGCGGCAACTACCCGCGCGTCGTCATCCGCTCCGCGGTCAGCGACGGCGGCCGCCTTTTGTATATCAAGGACTCCTATGCCAACGCCTGCGCGCCTTTCTTTACCGAAAACTTTTCGGAGATCCACATGATCGACCTCCGCTACTATAAAAAAAGCGTCGCCGACTATATCCGCGACAACAAAATCGACGCCGTCTTTGTCGCCTATTCGGCTGCAAATTTTGTAAGCGACACGAATATGATGTTTATGACGAAGTAAATGCGCCCAGCGCTGCGCTTCGCAAAAAGAATCGGAGGAAAAGTATGGCACGGAAAACAAAAGCAGCCCTGATCGGCTGCGGCAACATCTCCGGCGCGCACGGCGACGGCTACAAGGCGATCGTGGATTATGTGGACATCGCCTACTGCGTCGATCTGATCCCCGAGCGCGCCGAGCAGCGAAAAGCGCAGTACGGCAACGCCGGCACCGTCTGTCTGACGGACTACCGCGAAATGCTCCGTGATCCGTCGGTGGATGTGGTTTCGGTCTGTCTGCCCAACTACCTGCACGCGCCTGTGACGATTGACTGCCTGAACGCAGGCAAGCATGTGCTCTGTGAAAAACCGGCGGCGATGAACTACGCCGAGGCGCTGTCGATGAAAGAGGCCGCCGACCGCAACGGCAAAATTCTCAACATCGGCGTCGTCAACCGTTTCAACCGCGGCGTCGAGGCCGTCCGCGAGGTGATCCTGAGCGGCGGGCTGGGCGAGGTCTATCAGATCTACTGCTCGTTCCGCGCGTTCCGCAGCATCCCCGCGCTCGGCGGCTGGTTTACCACAAAGGCGCAGTCCGGCGGCGGCGCGCTCATCGACTGGGGCGTACACTTTCTCGACCTCATCAACTACTGTATGGATAACCCCCGCCCGCGCACCGTCTCGGCCGTCTGTCATTCCAAGCTCGCCGCGGATATGCGCGATTACCAGTACCGCAGCATGCACGCCGGCCCGCCCAAATACGACGGCGTCTACGACGTCGAGGAATACGTCACCGGCCTCATCCGCACCGACGGTCCGGCTCTGACCTTTAACGGCGCGTGGGCGCAGAATATCGACGAAAGCGCGATGTTTATCGAATTCATGGGCACCAAGGGCGGTATCAAGCTCGACTATGGCAGCCACTACACGCTTTATACCACCAGAAACGGCGAATTTGTCGCCGAACGTTCCAAATTCGACATCCCCAACCATTTCCTTGCGGAGATCCGCGCCTTTGTCGATTCCGCGGCGCGCGGCGAAAAAATCCGTTCTAACATCGACAATGTGCTCGTCACGGCGCAGACGATGGACGAAATCTACCGCTCCGCCGCCGAGGGGCGCGAGGTCACGGTGGAATAGAAAGGCGCCGCCCTTA
>QAMX01000028.1 GCA_003149835.1 Clostridiales bacterium | reverse complement strand
GTTTTTTTGAATCCATTCGATTTTTCTGAAAACATTTCTGTTTTCAAAACTCCTCAATGATAAAGGGCGTCTGCGGTTGTTTCGACCGCTTTTGGGGATTTCGTGTCCCGGTATTTCTTTTTTTCGGGCCTTTTTTCCGGTTTTTGTCCCTATCCGCCGCGGTTGATATATGAACGCCGCCGGATTCGGCGCAAAAGAAAGGGTATCCGCATATTTCCCATCAAAATGCGGATACCTTTCCAATTGATAGTATTATTTTTACAAGAACATATTTTTGATCAAGCCGATATCAGAGGCCGCCCCTTGTCCGGCTGGCCGCGTTCTCCGCGTGTCATTTCAGCTCGTCAAAACCGATTTTTGTGATCTTGACGCCGCTGAGCGGCACGCCGGTATCGCCGCCGTGACAGTACGCGAGCAGCACGCCGTCGGCCCGCGGCAGAATGGCGGTATAGCAGTAGCCCGCCGACGGATCGTCTTCGATCGCCAGAGGCGGCCCAAAGGAAGCGCCGTTATCCGGCGAAAGCGCGCAGACGAGCGGCGTGCGCCCCCATGTGCGGGCCGTGTCGCGCCCCGTAAACTCGGGGATCGGGTTAAACACCGCCAACAGCCGCCCGTCGGTCAGACGCTTGACCGACATCGGCGCGCACGGCGAGGTAAAAAACCGGGACGGCTGCGGCGGCGACCAGGTTTCGCCGCGGTCGCGGGAGAAAAAGACGAACTGGCAGCCGTGCCCCGTGCGGCCCCAGCCCCAGAGCGTCTCGCCGTCCAGCGCGCAGACGCCCGACTCCTGCAAGCCCGTCCAGCTCTTTTCAAACGGCAGGCGGAGAATGGAGCGCGATTCGCGCCATGTCGCGCCGTCGTCGTCGGAGAGCAAAAAATGCCCTTCTCCGACCGCCGACACCGAATCCAATTCGCCGGCCGCGTGCAGGTTGGCGGGCATGACCAGCCGCCCGCACGCCAGCCGCACGACCCGGTCGTTGTTGACGACATAATAGCCGCCGCCCTCGATACAGCGGGCCGGCTCGCTCCACGTCTCCCCCTCGTCGCGCGAGCGCGCCAGCTCCGGGATACAGTCGGCGGGCGGCGTTTTGCGCAGAAAAACCATGCCGAGGTCGCCGTTTTGCAGCCGCAGCAGCGAAACGCTCATGATGTTGGCGTCGCCGGAGCGCTTTTTCAGCAGCGTGCGCGGGCTGCCGAAATGCTCTCCGCCGTCTTCGGAGACGATCGCGGCAATCTCAGCCTCGCAGTGGTCGCCCCAGCCGCCGCCGGTGTAGCGCGTGTAGGCGAATAAAATCCGCCCGTCGCGCAGCTCGATAAACGCGCCCTCGCTGTTGCGCGGGTTGCCCGCCTGCGGGCGCAGAAAACAAATCTCGCGGCCGACCTTACGCATAAAAACGCTCCTTTTGTGCCCAATTTCGGATTTTTTCAACTTTTTTTAACGCCAAATGCGCAGAACGTCCCGCAGGGTTCTGCGCATTTGGGCTGTTGAATCGCGGATGGAAATCTAATCCCCCGCTGAAAAAAACGCTATGATAACCGCACAATGCCCCGTTCTCCGGCGGCCGCAAGCGCCCCGCCTTTCCGGCTGAGAGCCTCGACAGCGCCAAGATGCGCAGAAAACCCGCGCGCGTATGCGGTTTCTTTCGGGCGCGGCCGCGGCCCCTGTGCGCGGGGCTTTTCCCGGCCGGCTCAATAGACGTATTTTGAGGTATAGGTATATTTGCTGGAAAAATCGCCGATGTCCGGGTTGCCGGCGGCGTAGGTCGGATCCATGTGGTTCCACTTGGATCCGTCGAAGTAAATGACGCTGTTGACCCATCCCTGCCCCTCGACGTAAACGTTGATCCACGCGTGGTACGCCGTGCCGCAGTAACCGACGACGAGCTTGGTCGGTATACCGAGGCTGCGGAGCATCGCCGACATCACTGCGGCATAGTCAAAGCAGATCCCCTTCTTTTTGACCAGAACGTCGTCGATGTTCGGCAGATAGCCGCTCTGCACCGTCGCGGCGCGGTCATAGTCATACGCGATGTTCTTGATGACATACTCGTAGACCGCGTCGACTTTTTCGAGCGTTCCGGATTTTCCCGCGGTCAGCTGCGCGGCGAGCTTGACGGCCTGACTGTTCGAGGTAAAATTGACGTATTGGTTGGCGTGCAGGAAAGCGGCAAAGGCGTTTTTCATTTTCACCGAAACCGTCGCCTTATACGCAGTCGAATACTTCGTCCCCGCTGTGTTCTGATACACGCCGATGGTATAGCTCCCGTCGCCGTCCGAGAACGGGAAGACCTCGTAATTGCCCTTGTTGTTGAGATTATAGTTATAAGTCGTCCCGCTCGGGCCGGTGATCAGCACCTTGATGCGCGTATCGACGCCGCCGGTGTATTTGACCATCACATACCCCTCGGCCTTGTTCGATGCGTCTACGACCGCTTTCTCGTTGGAGTACACCTCGCTTCCGCCCGCCGTGCCGTCGCCGGGATCGATCGGCGTGTTGCCGAGAAACGGCGTCTCCATCGACATCGCCGCAGTCGTCGCAGGCGCGGCGGTGGTCTGCGGCGGCGCGGTCGTCGCGGGCGCAGCGGTGGTTCGCGGCGGCGCGGTCGTCGCGGGCGCGGCAGTGGTCGGCGGCGGCGTGGTCGCCGCGAGCGGCGTCGAGGTTTCATCCGTGATCTGCACCGGCGGCTCGGTCGTCACAGCCGTTTCGGCGGGCGACGTCTCTTCCGGGGTCGTCAGCGGCGGTTCTTCGGTCTGCGAGCCGGCCGTTTCGTCCGGCTTTCCGTCGTTGGGCGTCGTCGCCGGATCGCCCGTAGCGGGCGAGGAAACCGTCGTCTGCGCCGTGGTTTCCGGCTTATCTCCGGAAAAAGAGCAGGCCGCAAGCAGCGCGGCGGCCAAAGCCGCGAGCGCCGCCAAAGCGATCCGATTCCACGAAAGCGTTCTGCGTTTGGAAATTTCCTGGTTTTTCATGGGTTCCTCCCTCCGCCCGCTTCAAAGCCACGGCGGGCGGATATTTTACGATATGCGGATTTTTTTCTGCAACAGTTCGAGGTTCACAGCGTGACGCAGCGCGGCGCTTTCGCTGATGATTCCGTTTTTATACAGCGCCAGAAGGCTCGCGTCCATCGTCGCCATGCCCTCCGCCGCCGAAGAGGCGATCAGCGTGTCGAGCTGGTGGATTTTGGCGTCGCGGATCATATTCCGCACGGCGTTGTTGGCGTGGAGAATCTCAAAAGCCGGATAAACCGCGCCGTCAAGCGTCGGGATCAGCTGCTGGGAAAACACCGATTGCAGCAGCATGGAGAGCTGAATGCGGATCTGCGGCTGCTGATTGGGCGGAAACACGTCGATGATGCGGTCGATGGTGCTGGCCGCGCCGACGGTGTGCAGCGTCGAGATGACGAGATGCCCCGTCTCCGCCGCCGTCATCGCGGTCCTGATCGTCTCATAGTCGCGCATCTCGCCGACGAAGATGACGTCGGGCGCCTGCCGCAGCGCCGCCCGCAGCGCCGAGACGTAATTCTCGGTGTCCAGCTCGATCTCGCGCTGGCTGACAATGCTTTTTTTGTTGCGGTGCAGGTATTCAATCGGGTCTTCGAGCGTGATGATGTGGCCGCTGCGCGTCTCGTTAATGCGGTCGATGAGACAGGCGAGCGTCGTCGATTTGCCGCTTCCGGCCGAGCCGGTGACGAGGATCAGGCCCTTGGTGCGCTCGGCCGCGTCCATGACCGTTTCGGGGATATGCAGGGCGCGGTAATCGGGGATGCCGAACGAGACGACGCGGATGACCGCCGCCAGCGAGCTGCGCTGCTTATAGGCGCTGACGCGGAAACGCGAGAGCTTCGGGATCGAAAAGGAAAAATCGTCGTCTCCTGTGCGCAGAAAGCGCTCCATATCGCGGCCGGCAAGCTGGTAGAGCTTTGTAATCAGCGCCTCCGAGCGGTCGGGCAGGATGCGCTCCTCCCCCTGCGGGGAAATCCGTCCGTTCTGCTTAAACGCCACGGGAAAACCGGCGACGATGAAAATATCCGACGCGCCGCTCCGGACGGCGCCGTCCAGCATGGTCTGAATCTCGGTCATAAAATGGTAACTCCTCTCTGAGCGCCGCGCCCGCCGTTTCGCCGGCGCACGCGCAGATCGATTTTTCTGCGGGGAACCGTATCGCTTCGCCGTTTTTTCATTCGCCGTCCCAGAGCTTGATATCCGTATCCGGCGACCATGTGCCCGCGTCCGTCACGCGCAGGGCATCCACGGCAATCGCCCCGCCGCGCATGACGGCGCGGACGGAGAGCAGGCGTTTTTCGTCGATTGGCTCCGCCCATGTCATCACAACCGCGCCGTCCCGCTCCTCTGAGACCACGGCCTCGGGCAGCAATCTGCGAAACGCCTCCGGCTCGCGCGGTTGAATCGCCGCGACCGCGGCGAGCGTTTCATAGGCGCGCGCCTCGGCGGCGTAATACGCGGCCGTCGAATCGGCGGCGGCCTGCGCCAGCTTTTTCTCAGAATTCGCCGAAAGCAGCGTCAGGACCGCGAAGATCGTCATACACAGCACGGCGAACACCGTCACAATCGTCGCGCTGCCGACATGCAGCTTCATCTCCCGCTTTTCCGTCATCGCGCCGCCTCCCCCGTATAGCCGGACGCGGTGATCTCCATCAGCGGCCGCTCTTCGCCGCAGGCCGTCACGGAAACCGCCGCCGTCCGAACCGGAGACGCCGCCGCGCCGGCCGAGGGCCGCGCCGACAGCGTCAGCACATAGGCCGCTTCGGCCGCGCCGGTTATCCGCCACTGTTCGTCATAATAAATCCGCAGCGCAGCGCCGTTTTCATCCATTTCCGCGCCGAGCACAGCGGCGCAGCGCGCCAGATCGCCCGACTCGGCCTTAAAGCATTCGGCCGCCGACTGCGCCGACAGCGCAGCGCCGTTCAGCGCCGTACTCTCCGCCGTCATGCGCTTTGCCGACGCAAACAGGCTCAGACACACGGCGGCGCAAAGCGAAAACACGCCGACGGCGACAATCAGCTCGATTAAAAACAGCGTCGTTTTGGAGCGTCCCGATCTCCTCATACTATGTCCTCTCATCCTGCGCGCCGACCGTTGCGACGAGCGCGGCCGCGCGGCCGCCGTTGCCCGTTACCGAAATCTCCAACAGGCCGTCGCCCGCCATTTGAAACGAAAGCCCCTCCGCAGGCGCGACGGCCTCGCCGTCCTCCGGCGAAAAGCGCAGCCCCGCCTCGGCGTACAGCTCGCAGAGGCTGCCGTCATGGCAGTAGATCGTCGTGACAAAGTCGATCCCGTCCAGCGTTTCGGTCATTTCCAGCGCCGCGCCGTCGCCGAACTGCGTGATACGGATCATGCCGCTGCCGTTATAGGCGCGCACGCGCGCCGTCAGATAGGCCAGCGTCGTCCGCTCTCCGAAGCGCGCGTCGATCTCGTCTACGGTGCGGCGGTAGACGTTGGCGCCCATCATCAGGCACAGCAGCACGCAGCCGGCGTAGACGCAGAAAAGGATCAGCGCCGCCGCCAAATCGACTGACGCCGTGTTTTGCGTTTTTCTCACTGCCGCCGCGCCCCCTTCACACAATGTCGACTGCCGCTGTACATGCCCCGCCGCCTGTCACCGTTTTAAAATCGTCACGTCCGGCATAATGTTGGAGGCAAATACGCTGTACATCACGGCGTATTTTTCCTCGTCGACGCGCACGCCGTAATGCCGCTTCAAATATTCATAGCTCTCCGGATAGCTGCCCTCGACGGCGTAGCAAGTGACGACGGCGCGCCGGATGCTGTCATAGGCGGCGTTCAGCTCCGCCTCGGCGTTTTTCTCCGCCGCGTTCGACACGCCGACCAGCACGCAGGCCGCGACGACGGCAAACAGCAGCAGCGAGAGCAGGTTCTGCCAAAAGGTTCCGAATGCCTTTTTCATAGCCCTTTTCTCCGCCTCCGCCTCAAATCGCCGACATGATCGACATCAGCGGAATCATCACCGAAATCAAAATCGCCGCGACGAGCACGGTCATCACAATCACGATCGCCGGCTCAACGCGGGAGAGCGCCGCCTCGGTCTCCTCGGCGACCTCCTGCTCGCTGCGCCGCGCGATTTCCTCCATCACCGTATCGCCGCTGCCGGCGCGGATCCCGACGGCCAGCATCTGCGCGTTGAGCGGCGACAGCACGCCGCTCTTCGTCACCGCGTCGCCGAAGCTTTGCCCTTCGCCGCACAGGGACCGGCAGCGCCGGATCCTCGCGCGCATTTTCGCGTTGGCGGTCACGCGTTCGGCCATTTCCAGCGATTCCTCCATGTCGAGCCCGCCCGTCATCGTCATCGCCATTGCCGAGGCGAACTGCGCCGAGGCGACCGTCTTGCCGAGGTGGAAGGAAAACGTCAGGGAGCCGAATTTCCCGCGCACGGCCGGGACGCGCGCCAGAACCAGACCCGCGGCGAGCAGCCCCGCGAAGATCAGCGCCGGGATTTCCCAGTTTCGGCT
This sequence comes from Clostridiales bacterium, assembly GCA_003149835.1. Lineage (GTDB taxonomy): Bacteria > Bacillota > Clostridia > Oscillospirales > QAMX01 > QAMX01. Next base: position 2,645 of record QAMX01000028.1, on the reverse strand, counting down.
CAGCCCCTCGCCGAAGCGCAGAATCGAAACCGCCACCGGCGACATCGAGCCGCCGAGCTGCGCGAACACGTCCGCAAAGATCGGCATGACCTTTGTCACCAGCACGACGACGACAAACAGCATCATCACCAAAAGGATCGCCGGATAGACCACGGCGTTCCTCACCGTTTTGGAAATGCTCTCGCGGCGGTCATAGTAGCCGGAAAGCGCGAGCGTCACCGCTTCGAGCTTGCCGGTCTTTTCGCCGATATCGATCATGTCGAGCATATATTTCGGAAAAATCCCCGCGGCCGCGGCCGCGTCGGAAAAGCGCTCGCCCAGTTCAAGCTGCCCGCAGACGCCGGTCAGCGCGGCTTTGACCCGTTTGTCCCGCTCGTTTTCGGCGATCAGCGAAACGCCCTCGGCCAGCGGGATGCCCGCTTTTAAAATCAGCGAAAGCTCGTAGCAAAAGCCGGAGATATACGCCGGCGAGAGTGTCTTTTTCATAACGCGCTCCCTTTATCTTTCGGTTTCACGGGTTTAGGATCCCCTTTTCCAACCCTGACGGCCGCTTTGATTCCGCTCTCCCAGCCGGTCTATCCTTCGATCCGCTTGGCGTGAACGACAAAGCGGATCTGTTTGCCGGTATTGGTGCAGGTCGAAAGGGTGACGATCTCGTCGCCCGCGCCGACCGTTACGCCGGTATTGTAGGCGCTGCGCATGAGGATTTTGCTCAGATACGCCTCATACGCCGCGTCGTCCTCAAAGGCGAACGTATAGGTGTCGCTGTCGGTCGTGACCTGATAGGCCGCAAAGATCTGGTATTTCTTCGTGCCCGCTTCGGTCATGATATAAAAATACGGGTTTGCGTCGTAATAGGCGCGGCTTTTGTATTTGACGAGCGTGGCGAACATCTTGCCGTTTCCGGCGTTGTGCCCGTAGATGACGGCGTTGCGCCCGCCAAGCTCCGAGCGGTAGTCGAGAAAAATGCTGCCGAGCTTGCTGGATTTGTGGTTGTAGGTGGTTCGGAGGTATTCTTCGTTATCCTCGCCTTTTAAAAGCGGGTAGTTGATCGTCGTGCCCGACTGCCAGATCCAGCCGCCGATGTCGGGGTTGACCGCTCGGAGCGCCGCCCAGTCCGGCGCAAAATCCGGCGCAGCCGGCGGCGGCGCGCTCGTCTCCGGCGGCGTCTCAGCCGTCTCCGGCTCCGATACCGTCCCGGACGGCGCGGTTCCGCCGCTTTCGTCTGTCTCCGTTTGCGGCGGCGCGGCAGTCGTATCCGGAGGCGAAGGTTCCTCACCGCTACCGGCGGGGGTGGTATAGATCAGAAACTGCTCCGCCGCGTCGTCGTAAATTTTTTCGTTTTCGCTGTATGTCGTCCAAATGCCGATCAGCTTCACCGCCGAGTAGCAAAATACCGCGGCGAACAGCGTCATCAGCGTCAGCCGAATGATTTTTCCCTTGTCCATGCTTCTCCAATCAAATCCGCTGCAAGTCGGGCCGACCTGCCGGAAAAAGCCGTTTCTGTCGTTCCGCGTCCACGAGGGTTCGCAGGCTTGATCAACTCTATTATAGCATATTCAGCCCCAAAATGCTATCCGCCGCATTGAGCCGTTTCCGAACTTTTCCACAGAAAAAACGAATCGGCGGGGAACATTTCGCTTCCCCGCCGGTTCGTTTATCTCAGCGCTTCGCGCAGATTACTTTTTGCCTTTCTTTCTGCCGCGGAAGGTCAGAACCACAAGACCCATGGCAGAGAGAACCGCGGTCGCCGCAAACAGCGCGATGTTGGAAGAATCGCTCGTGTCGGGGATATCTCCGCCCGGATCGAGCGGAACGTCGGGATCGTCGATGTCGATCTCCGGTTCCGTCGTCGTCTCGGCCGGCTCGGTCATCGGAGGCTCAGTCGTCGTTTCCGGCGGATCGAGCGGCACCGAGGACTCGGTGATCTCAATCTCCGGCTCGGTCGTCTCCGGCGGCTCGGTGGTTTCCGGCTCCGTCACCGGCGGCGTGGTCACCGGCGGATCCAGTCTCAGCTCGAAGTAGATGTCCAGAACATGGAGCGCGTTCGCGTTCGTCAGCTTCATCTCGGTTGCGCCGCCGACAAACGCATAGGTTTCGCCGTTATAATCGGTGTGGTTATCCGGATTGGCGGAAACGATCTGGTTCTTGTATCCGTTATACGGGCCGACGCTCTTGCTGCCGGAATCGATTACGGTGTCGCCCATATACTTGGTGTAGTGGTAAACGATCTTGTAGAAGTAGTCGTCCTCATCCACCGGCGGGGGCGTCGGCGTCTCGGTCGAACGCTCGTAGCGGAGCGTGATCGTGTAGCTGCCGTTCTCTTCGCTCAGGGTGATGCTTGCCGGGTCAGCGGAAACATAGGCGTAGGTATTGTCGCCGTAGGTCAGCTGCTTGGCAATATCGGAGCCTGTAATCGTCGTGCCGAGCGGCGCGCTTCCGTTGCCGCTCGTCTCGCCGTCCTTCACAGGTTCACCGCCGTCGGTGGACGTGTAGTACTCGTGAATGATCGTGTAGGAGACGCTCGGAATCGTCTTCGTCGCGTAGTACACCTTGATAACCGTGTTGTTGTCGTGAATCGTCGCCGGCAGGCCGTTGACGCTCGTTCTCACATAGCCCGCTTTCAGCGCGTCGGAATCCGCAAC
>QAMX01000018.1 GCA_003149835.1 Clostridiales bacterium | reverse complement strand
ATCTCGCGTCAGCCTCGTATCCTGTTGAACAGGATACGAGGTTTTTCTTGCTTTTTGATCGGTGAAATGATATAATAAAAGTTGTTTATCAGAAGCGCGGCCCTTTCTTTTAGCGCTGCGGTTTGCGCCCGGCGCCGCCGCGAGCGCAGGAAATATTCCATCATAGCCCGAGCTTTTTCTCTCGTGGAAGCTTAAAAAGCGCGCTGCGTTCGGCGGGGAAAGAGCTGCGAAAAGAAGCGGGTGCAGTCGTTGCGCCTTTGAAAACGGCGAAACGATTCCAATGTTTAGGGCAGGTTATTTTTTTGTGAAACTATCATTTAATCAGCCGAACCGATATAAAATCCTGCAAATAGCGGGCGGATCTCCGGGCGCGGGCTTTGGAGATCCGAGCGGTCTGACCGCCGCACTGGACGCGGAAGAGCCGGATCTGCTTGTCGTGACCGGTGCGTTCCCGCAGTCGGACGGGGATATGGCGGCCTTGAAACGATTCTGCGCGTTGATGGAAACGCGGACGCTTCGCTGGGCGTTTGTCCCGGGAGCGTGCGGAGAAAACGATCGGCGCAGCAGCGATGCGGCTGAGGCGCTCATGCTTGCCGCGCCCGGCTGCGTCTATGAGCGGGGACCGGAAGCGGTGACGGGCGAAGGCAATTATGAAATTCGCCTGATCGGAACGGACGGGAAGATCTGCTGGGCCCTTTATTTTTTCGATACAAGCCGCGCGCTTTCATCCGCCCGCGGCGACGGCTTCGCAGCCCCGGATCACTCCCAGGTCGAGTGGTATATCGAAAAGCGCCTGTCGACGTATGCCGAGGAGGAGACGTTTGCCTCGCTGCTGTTTCTGCACCGGCCGCTGCCGGAGCATTGGGAGGCATACGCGGAGCGCGGCCCGAATCATGCGTTGGCAGAAAAAACGCCTGACCGGATGAGGAACGGCGGTCTTTTTTCCGCAGTCCGCGAGGACAAACGCGCGCTTGGCGTTTTTTGCGGCGAGGTGTTCGATGAGGCGCTGTGCCTGAAATGGCAGGGCGTCGCGCTCGGCTCCGCACCGTCGCCGCGCGACGGCTGCCGCGTTCTTTCGCTCAACGAAAGCGGCGAAAGGCCGCTCCTTGAAACCTATGTCCGGCTGTGGGACGGAACGCTGCGCCGATGACGGCTGTGCGCGGAAGAATTGTTTATTGAAAAGGTGCAAAAAAGATGTCTATGGTGGATTTTACCTTTCAAAAGGACACGTTTAAGCTGATTCAACTGACGGATATTCACCTTGTCAAGATTGACGGCGGCGGTCCGGAGCAGCAGACGCTCGACATGATCGAGCGGATGACGGCGGCGGAGAAGCCCGATCTCTATGTCGTGACAGGCGATCTCTCGTTTTCAAAAGAGAACGAACAAAACTTTGCGTATTTCTGCGGCTTTATGGATCGGCTCGGGACGCCGTGGGCGTTTGCGTTCGGCAACCACGACCGTTCGCACGGCGCCTCCGTAACGGCGATGGAGGAGCTGATGCAGAAGTCGGCGACCTGCGTCTATTGCCACGGCGATGAGGGTGTGGCGGGAGACGGAAATTACTGCGTGCGGCTGTTCGACGGCGAAAAGCTGCCGTGGGTGCTGTATATGCTGGATTCGCATGAGGATATCCTGCTGGACGGAAAAAGCTATTACGCGCATATTGAACATTCGCAGATCCAATGGTACAGGCGCACCAGGGACCGGCTTCGAGCGGAGTTCGGAGCGGCCTCCTCGCTGCTTTTCTTTCATATACCGCTGCATGAGCATCTGGATGTCTGGGAAGAAAAGCGCTGCTTCGGTGAAAAAAACGAAGCGGTCTGTTACTCCTATCTCAATTCCGGCCTCTTCTGCGCTTTGCAGGAGGACGTCTCTGCCAAGGGCGTTTTCGTGGGTCATGACCATACCAACGATTATATCGGAGAGCTGTACGGCGTGCGGCTCGCATATGGACGCGGCACGGGCTTTGGCGGCGGCGGCCGCGGCGGCTACGGAAAGGACGGCTTTCTACACGGCGGCCGTGTGATCGTTTTGAACCGAAACCAAGAGACGCCGTTTGAAACCTATCTCTGGCTCGAAGACGGCAGCGTAGTGACGCAGCAGCCGCCCCACGATCCGGAGGGACGGGACGACCATGCTTGAAATCCGTTTTCCTTTCGACCGCGCGTTTCGGATCGCGCAGCTGACGGATCTTTGCCTGGCAGATCCGAACGGAATTGCGGAACACGAGACGTTGAGGTTTTTGGAGCGGCTGTTTGCCGAAGAAAAGCCGGATCTGGTGATTGTCACAGGCGGTTTAGCCGAGCCGCCCTTGCAAGCGGAGCTTTTCCGGCTTTTCTGTGATTTTATGGACCGGCAGGGGATTCGCTGGGCGTTTGCTTTCGGCGATAGGGACAGGTCGTGCGCTGTGCCGGCGCGCGCGCTGGAATCGATCCTGCTGGCGTCGCGGACATGCCTTTACGAACGGGGAGATCCGCATGTCCACGGAGAGGGCAATTACGGTATCAGCCTCTGCGGCGCGGATCAGGCGCCCCGCTGGCTGCTCTACCTGCTGGATTCCGGTTCCGAATCGGGCGCGCCGTATATGGCGCACACCGTAATCGGCTGGTGCCGCCGTGCCCGGGCGGCTGCGCCCGAGGACAGCCGGCTGCTTTATTTCTTTCATCGCCCTCTGCCGGAGTTTTTGGAGCTGATGCCGCCGGAACGGAAAGAAGCTGTGGCGGAGACGCCGCTCAATTCCGGTTTTTTCGCCTCCGCTGCGGCGGACGCCCGCTCGGCGGGGATTTTCGCAGGACAGCCGAACGGTTTCGGCTGTTCGGTGGAAAAGGATGGAATCCGATGCGCATACGGCGTACGCTCCGGCGTCCCGCCGTATGGCGCAGAGCGGCCGAACGCCGCGCGCGGGTGGAGGACGATTCTATTGCCCGCTCAATCCGGCCAGCCGGTAGAGACCTATGCGCGGTCGGATGCCGGGCAAAGCAGATATCCCTGAATGGCAGCACGGCGCTTCTGTGTGGAACGGCGTCAACCGTCCGCGCGGCGGCTAAGCCCGCGACGCGACCGTTCAGCAGACTGAAAGGGAGCGATTCCACGCAGCAGCACGAACGAAAGGATACGGTCGCAGATATGAACACGCTGAAACGCGGCGCGCTTCAATTCCCGCCGGACGGCGCTTTTAAGATCTTGCAGCTTACCGATCTGCATCTCTCGTACCGCCGCGGCGCGGTTTTTAAGGACAAAACGCTGAGACTTGTGCGCGACGCGGTGCGCGACGAAAGGCCGAATCTTGTCATCGTCACCGGCGATATGGTATGGTCGCCGTATACGGAGCGCGCCTATGCGGAGTTCGCCGCGCTGATGGATTCGTTTTCTCAGCCGTGGACGCTGGTTTTCGGCAACCACGACCGAGACTTCGTTCCGCACACGGAGGCGTTGGAGGCGGCGGCGCTGCGCAGCCCGTTTTGTCTCTATGAGCGGGGAGAAGAGCGGGTGAGCGGCAACGGGAATTATACGCTGCGCCTGTGCGGCGAGGACGGCCGGCTGCTCTGGATGCTTTACTTCTTTGATACGGGCGACGTCTCCCGTTATCCGCGTGTAGGAGGCTATTCTCATATTACCATGCCGCAGCTCGACTGGTTCTACGAGACGGCGCGGGAGGTAAAGGCGGAAAACGCCGGCTCCGGCTATGCGTCGCTGGTATTTATGCATAAGGCGGTTCCGGAATTCCGCGATATGTGGGAGAACGGCGGCTGCCGCGGCGTACGCTATGAGCGCGAGGGCTGCGCGCTCGTCAACCCGGGCCTGTTTTGCGCGCTGCTCGAAGACGGGACGGTGCGGGGCGTCTTTGTTGGCCATGACCACGGCAACAATTATACCGGAACGCATCACGGAATCCGTCTGAGCTACGGCGCGATCACCGGATACAACAATTTTGCGCGCAACGGCCTCGGCAAAGACCTTCCGCGCGGCGCGCGTGTGATTACGCTCAGCCGGAAGGGAACGTTCCGGTCTTATTTTTACTTTGAGGACAACAGGCGCAGAGACGAGGATATGTGCCTGATTGAGTGAGGAATTGTGATGCTGCGGAAAATTTTGACGTCGATCAAAGAATATTTTGTCAAGACGGACCTGTTTCTGCTTTTGGTGGCCGTTGTCACGTCCGCTTACGGCATGCTGCTGATCAGCAGCGCTGTGCACGCCAGCGGCAACATGCGGCCGTTGATCGTCCAAGGCCTGGCGATCATTATGGGGATCGTCGCATATGTCGTGATCACGCTGTTCGATATCGAGCATTTGTCGTTTCTGTGGAAAGCGGCGTTTGTCTGCAATCTCCTGCTGCTGGCGACGACGTTGTTTTGGGGCGTCGGTCTTGAAACGACAGGCAACAACAGTTGGATCCGCTTTTCCATCGGCGGGGTGGAAACCGGCATTCAGCCCGGGGAAATCGGGAAAATTCTGTTTATTTTTACATTGGCGAAGCATTTCAAGGTGCTTGGAGAGGATATCAACCGGCTGCGCGGGCTGATTATGCTGCTGCTGCACTGCGTCGTAACCGTTGCGTTTGTCTACCTTTTCTCCAAAGACGATGGCATGGCGCTGTCCTATCTGTTTATTTTCATCATCATGGCGTTTGCAGGCGGTATCTATCTGCGTTACTGCACAATCGGACTGGTCGGCATAGCGGCGGCGCTGCCGTTTCTGTGGACGTTTGTGTTCGGCCAGTACCAGCGCGACCGCTTCATCGTCCTTTTCGACAGCACCTATAAGCTCGACAGCGTCGGCTACCACCAGCAGCAGAGTTTGGCCGCCATCCGCAGCGGCGGGCTGTGGGGCGACGGACTTTATCAGGGAACGATCACGCAGTACGGATACTTGCCTACAAAACAGACGGATTTTATCTTTTCCGTCGCCTGCGAGGAGCTGGGCTTTTTCGGCGGCCTCGTGATCATTGTGCTGCTCTGCACGATCATCGGCATCTGCGTGGCTGCGGCGTTTAAAATGCGCGACGACAAATTCAGCATGCTGATGTGTATCGGCATCGCCGC
>QAMX01000136.1 GCA_003149835.1 Clostridiales bacterium | reverse complement strand
TTTTGTATCACGCAATTGACAGAGCCTGATGATCAATCGCGAATGTTCCGGCAGCAGCCATTCAGCACCCTCTTGCTGTACCGCACAAAAAAACGCGCCGTATTTGCGGAAAAGTTTTTCCGCAAATACGGCGCGTTGACCGATTTTTAAGGATTATCCAGGTAAAGCCGCTTTTTCAGCGGATGCCCCGCCTCTCCTCATCCGAGCGCAAGCGCCTGCTGCGCCAGCGACTGCACGGCACGGACGGAGACGAGCATATCCTGTCTGCCGTTAAAAGCGGCGCGGTAGAAGTTCGCGTCGTATTCATAGAAGGTCAGCGTCATGTCGCTGTCGTGCGCGGTATTGCGCAGGAAGCGCACGGTCAGATACGGCGTGCCGGTAGGGGCGCTCGGGTCGGCCGCGGCCTCGTTTTCCAGCGCCGTCAGGGCGTTGAAGAAGCTCTCAAAGGCCGTTCCGTCGGCCATAAGACCGTCGATGGTATAGACAGCCGTCTCGGTCGTCGTCGATGCGCCGCTCTCGTCGGTGGTCGTGACCGTTTTGACGGCGCGCTCAACGCGCACCGTTTTCCCGTCCGCCGTCACCTCGACCGCCTCGACGCTTTCCAGCGGCACGGCGCAGATCTCCTTGGGCGACAGATCCTCGTCAAAATAGGCGCGCAGCTCGTCGGCTTTCGCCTTGTCGGCGCGGAAAACCATCTCCGTCCCGCTCCATGTGACGTAGACGCCGCCGTCATCCGTCTCGCCGCCGATTGACAGCGTAAATTCCTCGACGGTCGGCTCCGCCGTCTCGTCTGTCCCGTACAGCTTATAGAGCAGGCGGCAGACAAGCGCCGGCTCGTCTAAGCCGTAAGCGGCGAGCGCCGCCGCGTCGGGCGCGTGGCTGACGCATTCGCCGATTTCAAAGCCCGTGACCGCGCTCGCCAGCACCGTCACAGCCGTCTCGCGCACGGGCGTCATAGCGCCGTCCGTCACGTCGAACCACTCGTAGGCATCGGTATAAAATTCATCGGAACCGCCTTCGACAAACGTCAGCCGGCGCGACTGCTCCCGAGCCGACAGCGTGATATCCGTGACGTTGACGCTGCTGATCTGCGGATAAGCGTCGACCGCGGCGATGGAATAGAGGCCGTTTGTAAAAGCCGCCGGCATTGTTTCGGCGATCAGATAGACCGCGTCGGAGCCGTCGCGCAGCGCGTAATAGCCGCCGAGGGCGCTGTTATAGATGCCGACGCGGTAGGCGACGGCCTCGCCGTCCGCCGACGCGGCGCTGACGACAAGCTGCGGCTCGTCAAGCCCGAACAGCGCCGTGTCCGCGTCCTCAGGCGCAATCTCGCGCAGCACCTCGACGCTGCCGAGGACGGTTTCCAGCGTCTCCGCCGCGTCCGCCGAAACGGGGAAAGAGGCGTCGTCGGCCTTTTGCCACAGACCCTCGCCGTTTTTTTCGAGCACGACGCGCTCGCCGCCGTAGGTATAGTCGATTTTTGTCAGCTCGCCGTCGATTTGCAAAAACTGCGTCTTCGCCGTCCCGCCGTCCTCTTCCTGCGGTTCATCCTCGGCGACCAGCGACGAGACGAGAAAATACCCGCCGACAATCAGCCCCAGCGCGCCGACCGCCAGCAAAAGCGTCATGGATTTTTTCATCAGCGTTTTCTCCTCTTCCACCAGATGCCAAAGCCCGCGAGCACCGCCGCCGCCGGAACGACGATCGTCGCCACGACCGACCAGAGCTTGCTCGCCGAATCGCTGATGACGAGCGGCTCAATCGCCAGATTGACCGAGCGCACCGTCACCGCGCTCTCCTTTTCACAGGTGTAGCCGAAAAGGTTCATGATGAAATCGGTGTTTCCGTAAAGCGCCGAGCTGTCCTCAAAGAATACGTCGGAGGCGACCCAGAGGAAGTTGCCCGTTTTGTCCCCGACCGTTTCCGACGCGACGGCGGCGAGCATAAACGGCCCGGCCTTGTCGCCGTCCTCCTTTTCGACGCTCTCCATCGTTTCAGGGTTTTTGAGATAGGCGCCGTCGCTGGTCGAGAGCAGCGGCGTGACCGTCAGCGTGCTGCGGTAAGCGTCGATCGTCTGGATACCGTGCGCGATCGGCACGATGACATTGCTCTTGGCGCTGATGAGCGGCTCGGTAATGGCGTGCGAATCGATCTCCGCAATCAGGCTGTACGGGGTGCCGTAGGCGTTCGAGGCCTGCTCAAAGACGATGCCCGTCTCCGCCCGCAGCCCATAGGCCTCGCAGAGCTTGGCGAGGTTCTCCGACGCGGCGTTCACATAGCCGGTATAAAGCAGCACATCGCCGCCGTTTTCGAGATAGGCGAGAATTTTTTCCAGCTCCTCGGCCGTGATGTCCTGCTGGGGCGAGGCGATCAGAAGCAGATCGCAGTCCTCAGGCACGGTCTCGGCCGTCAGCAGGCTGAGCGTTTCGACGGCGATGTTCTCCGCGTCGATCCGCTTGGACAGGTTCGATCCCAGCGCGATTTCCCCGTGCCCGCTCAGCGCGTAGACCGTGGGCAAAACGTCGGTCGTCACATAGTCTACGGCGTTGGTGACGGCGTTTTCGGCGTCGAATACGTCGGGGGACGGCATCGTACCGTAACTCATATAGTAGTAATAGAGCGTCTGCTCGTCATAGGAGTAGGTGTAGATCTGACCCGTATCGACGAGGCGGAAGCGCTTTCCGCTTTCGACGATGAGGCTGTTGGCGCTCGGCTCCTCCTCGGTATATTTTTCCATAAAGGTCGGATTCAGCGCCGGATCGACGTATTTGACGCTGATACGGCTGTTGAGGGCCGCATAACGGTTCAAAAATTCGTCGATTGTCGGGTCGGCCGAGGCTTTCTCCGCCCAGACGTAAATCGTGACGTCTTCGTCGACGCCCTCGGCGACCGCGCGCGTCTGCTCCGCGAAGTCATACAGCTTGACCGACGAGGTTTCCGGCTTGGTGATGGAGGAGGGCAGCTTGCCCACGAGCAGGTTGAGCACGACAACCGCCGCGATGACGACCGCCGAAAGCGCGATGGAATAGCCGCCCGCGCGCAGGCCGCGCGTGTTTCGATTTTGATTCTTCATCAGTTCCACCGCCTTTTTTCAAGCGACTGCGCCGACAAAAAGCAGAACAGCCCCGTGACCGAGAGATAGTAGAACAGCGCCGTCATGTCGAACAGGCCGTTGTAGGCAAAGCTTTCCATGCGGTCAAAGGCCGCAAACGCCGACAGCACGGAGGAGACGGCGCTTGTCAGCAGAGTGGGTTTCAGCGCGTACAAGACGAGGAGAGCGGCCTCAATGCATGCGCCGGCAATGACCGCGGCCGGCGTGTTCCCGGTCATGCTGCGGAGCAGCAGCGCGATCAGCGCCGTCATCACGGTGAGCACGGCGACGGCGGCCAGCCCGCTGTCGCCCATCAGCGCGGTAATCCCGCTCATGAAATAGACGATGAGCAGCACGCCCAGGCAGACGACGGCGGAGATGATCTGGCTTTCCGTCAGCGTCGAGATAAACAGCCCCAGCGCAATCAGCATGGAGCCGAACAGGAAAAACGCCAGAATCGCGCCGTAGGCGGCGGCGAAATTCACCGTCCCGAACTGCGAAAGGAGCAGCGGGTAGAGACAGATGACGGCGACGGCGATGGCAAAGACCGTCACCATTGCAAAAAACTTTCCCAAAACGATCTGCGCCATCGAGACGGGCGAGGTAAACAGCAGCTGATCGGTCTTCTGGCGCGTCTCCTCCGCCATGGAGCGCATGGTCAGAATCGGAATGACCAGCAGGAAGATAAAGCTCACCTGCGAGAGAATGGACTCCATGCCCGGATAATAGCCTTTCAGATTGCGGGCGGTCAGATAAATGCCCGCGAACAGCAGCACAAAGGCGATAAAAATCCAGCCGATCATGCCTGTGAAGAGCTGTTTCAGTTCCTTTCGGTATACCGTAGACACTTTCTATTCCCCCTCTCCGTCGTCGTTGTCGTCGTTTGAGTCTTCTTCCTGATCCGCGGCGGCGGCGTCATCGTCTGAATCGCCGTCTGAATCGTCGAGCTCGTCGTCCCCGTTCGGCTCATCCACCGCAGCGGCGGCGTCCGTCCCGGTCAGTTCAAGGAACACGTCTTCCAGCGACACGCTCGGACGGCTCATCGCCAGAATCGGCAGCCGCGCGCCGGCGAGCAAATAGAAGACCTGCTCGCGCAGATCGGTCTCGCCGTCCGTCTCGATGCGGAGCTCCACTGCGCCCGCTTCATGCGCCGACGGCTGCGTTTCGACCGACGCGGCGTCTCCCAGCTTTTCCAGCGCGGCCGCGGCGGCGCTTTCTCCGCCCCGCACGGTCAGCAGCAGGGTATTGCGCGCCTCCATACGCCGGCTCAGGTTGTCGGGCGTGTCCGAGGCGACCAGCCGCCCCTTGGAGAGGATCAGAACCGTGTCGCAGACCGCGCTGACCTCCGAGAGGATGTGGCTCGACAGAATGACCGTATGCCGTTCGCGCAGGCTCCGGATCAGCTCGCGCATTTCAATAATCTGCTTGGGGTCGAGGCCGACGGTCGGTTCGTCTAAAATCAGAATATCGGGAAAGCCGATCATCGCCTGCGCCAGCCCGACGCGCTGCCGGTAGCCCTTGGAAAGATGGCGGATCAGCCGCCCGGAAACGGCGGAAATACCGGTCATCTCCATAATCTCTTCAATCTGGCGGCCGCGCTCGTCCTTGGGCACGCCTTTGAGCCCCGCCGCGATTTTCAGATATTCCAGCGGCGTGAGCTCCATGTACAGCGGCGGCTGCTCCGGCAGATAGCCGATACAGCGTTTGGCCGCTTTGGGCTCGGAAAAAATGTCGTGTCCGTTGACCGTAACCGTCCCCGAGGTCGCCGAGATATAGCCGGTGATGATGTTCATCGTCGTCGACTTTCCGGCTCCGTTCGGGCCGAGAAAGCCGTAGATCTGGCCCTTTTCCACGGTAAAGCTCAGGTCGTCGACGGCGTTGACGCGGCCGTTGTAGGTCTTGGTCAGGTGTTCAACCTCAATCAAGGAACTTTCCCCCTTCTGATGTGATGCTGTTGTTATGGAAAAGCGGGCTGAGATCCAATCAGCCCGCGCTCTGCTCTTTGACGCGATGCAGCGCGAAAACGCCTGCCGGAACGCATTTTACAGAGTAAGGATACAACTTCACGGCGTTTTTCTGGTGACGCCGCCGTAAATCATCTGTAAATATTTTTCTGTTGCCCCGTCAAACGATCTGCCGGAAGGGGGCCGTCAAATTTCGTCATGATAATAGCGCTCGATCATTTCGGCGAGATTTCCGGCCACACGGCGCGTTTCGTTCGTCTCATGTTCCCACAGATAAACCGCGCCGCCGTCCGCTTTTCCGTCGGGCAGGATGTTGTAACAATAATAATCGCCGCAGCCGTTTCCGGCGAAAAAGAGATGCTTTTCAATACCGGCATAGCATTCTCCCAGACCCTCGCGGGCCGAGCGCGTTGTCTCCATAATCTCGCCGGTTGAAAACAGCAGCCAGCGGTCGCCGTTCAGCTCGGAAAGGAGCGCTTTCAGCTCGGCGGGGAACCGGCATCCGACGGCCTCCTCCGCCTCCTGAATCTGAGCGGCCGAAGCCGGCTTCTGAATCCGAACCCACTCTATGTTTTGAGAGCAGGCTTCGATCAGTTCTCTGTACATCTTTCTTTCCCTCCCGCTTTTTCAGAAAGCGCCGCGGCGGACTCAGTAGACAAACGGCTTTGTCTCCGAGAGAACGATGTCGTCGTCTCCGGCAAAGCAGACGCATACCTCGTCGTTTCGCTCCAGCTCGACGTCTGCCGCCGCCAGCTCGCCGCCGCTCCGGTATTCCGTCTCGCAAAGCTCGCCGTTGACCGAGATTTTGCTGAACGCGGTAAAACCGGTTCCGGTCACGACGATGCCGCCGTTCTCGCGCCGCACGCCGCTGATCTCCGCGTCGGTCAGCCCCATGCGCATCTCCGACGGTACCGGCGCTTCGCCGCCGGCGGCATAGCGTTCGCCGTACAGCAGGTCGTATTGCAGCAGGTGCATGGCTTCCAGATACGCCTCTTTGTCAAAGGCCTCCGCCGACTGGTGCAGCCGCTGCATCACGCCGCCGGACCAGCCGAGGCGCTCCAACACCGCGGCGCCGAGCTGATAGGCGGCCAAGTCCGCATCCTCGCCCGCGATGTCGAAGCTGCTCCAAACGACATACTGCGTCTGGTAAATGCTGCCGTTGGCCAGCGCCTCCGGCGCGATCAGATCCAGCGCGGGCATATGGTCGCCGTACAGCACGAGAACGCAGTCCTCCCCCGTCTCTTCCAGCGCGGCGATCAGTTCGCCCAGAAACGCGTCGGTCTCCCGGAGCTGGTTGACATAAAATTCCGTCTGGGCGCGGAGCTCCGCGTCTTCAACGCCGGAAACGCGGATCTTTCCGTCGTTCAGCTCCGGGTCGGCGGAGTATTTGCCGTGTCCCTGCACGGAGATGCCGTAGATAAAATCCGGCTGATCCGTCGCGGCAAGGATTTTCAGAATTTCGT